>JAIXTO010000169.1 GCA_027483885.1 Rhizobiaceae bacterium | reverse complement strand
CCGGAGAGGTCGGCCGGGCGCCGGTCCGCATAGGTTTCGAGACGCACGGCAGCCAAAGCCTCGCGCACCTTGGCCGAGCGGCGCTCGCCGGTGATGCCGCGCACCTTCAGCGGATAGCCGACATTATCAGCCACGCTCATATGCGGCCACAGCGCGTAGGACTGGAAGACCATGGCCATGTTGCGCCGCTCAGGTGCCACCATGGACGACGCATCGGCCAGAACCCGTTCGCCGAGCAGGATCGAGCCGTCCGTCGGTTGCTCAAATCCGGCGATCATGCGCAGCACCGTTGTCTTGCCGCAGCCGGAGGGGCCGAGCAGCGCCAGAAACCCGCCTTCGCGGATGGTCAGCGACACATCGTCGACCGCGGCCCGCCCGGTGCCAAAATCCTTCGACAGGCGGTTGAGGATCAGCTTCGCCATGGCACCACTCCCTTGGGCAGATGTTTGGCCAGAAGTTCAAGCAGCAGCATCATGGCCACCACCAGAACCACGACCAGAACCGAAAGCGCAGAGGCGAGGTTGAAACTGCCGCTGTCATCGAGATTGTAGATGGCGACACCCAGCGTCTGCGTGCCGGCAGACCAGAGGAGTGCCGAGACGGTCAGTTCGTTGCAGGCGATGAGGAACACCAGAATGACGGCGGCACCGGCCGCCGGCGCCACAAGCGGCACCAGAATATCGCGCATACGCTGATAGAAGCCGGCGCCCGAGAGGCGGGCCGCCTCTTCCAGCGACGGATCGAGCTGGCGAAAGGCGCTGGCAATGGGGCGCAGGCTGACGGCGAGAAAACTGGAGAGATAGGCAAAGAGAAGGATCCAGATCGTGCCGTAGATCGACACGCCGACAAGCGGCAGAGGGGCCGCAAACAGAAGGATGCAGGCAACCGCGAGAACAATGCCCGGCAGCGCATAGGGAATATCGGCAAGGGCCGACACCAAGGCTGCCACGCGCCGGCTGGCGCGGGCGACGAAATAGCCCATCAGCACCGTCACCAGCAACAGGCCGAAGGCGGTTGCAAGCGACAGCACGATGGAATTGCGGAAGGCTGTGCGGGTGACGGACTGGCGCAGCAGCACTTCCTCATAGGCGTGCAGGGTAAAGGTCGTGAGCGTCAGCGGCACGCCATAGGCCGGCGACAGCGAGCTTGCCACAAGCGCTGCAAAGGGCAGAACCAGAATGACGATCAGCACCAGCCAGAGCAGCGCCTCCGAGACCAGCCGCCACGTGCGCAGTTCAAACACGGCCGAGCGGCCGGAAAGCCCGATAATGCGGTAATCCCTGCCCTTCAGCACCCGCTCCTCGACCAGCAGGCCCGCTACCGACAAAAGCGCAATGAAACCTGAAAGCAGCGAGATATCGCCGAAGGTGCTCGGCCCAAAACTTGCAAACTTCGCATAGATCAGCGTCGGCAGCGTGTAGATCGAGGCGGGGATGCCGAGGATCGCGGGAATGCCGAAATTGCCGACGCCGGAGACGAAGGCCATGGCGGCACCTGCGGCAAAACCCGGAAGCGCCAGCGGCAGGATGATATGCGCCAGCACCTGCAAGGCCGAAGCGCCGGAAAGCCGTGCCGCCTCCACGCCATCACGCGGCAGCGCAAGCAGGCCGGCCCTGAGTGCCAGATAAACGAGCGGCGCATTTTGCACCCCGAGCAGCAGCGCAATGCCGCCGATCGAATAGAGCGGCTGCGGCGTGCCAATGGGGGGCGCCATGCCGATCGCCTTCAACAGCGTGCTGGACGGGCCGGTGAGCCCCAACCAGGAAAGCGCCGTCACCTGCGGCGGGATCATCATCGGCAGCATGAACAGGAAGCCGAGGAGCGTGCGGGCGCGGATATCAAACAGCGTCAGCAGCAGCGCAAAACCGCCGCCGAGCAGCACCGCCACCAGCATGCCGAGGAAGGAGGTGGTGAGCGTGTTCCACAGCGCCTGCCAGAGTGCGGGATCGGCAAGCAGGCCATCGCCGCCGCCCTTCACCAGCGACAGGATGCCGGTCACGGCAAGCCTGCCAAGCGGCAGAACGCTCAACAGGAACAGCATGATGAGGACGAACGCAAACAGCCAGCGGGGCTGGCTGTTTGACGTGTTACGCAAAAGGGGCATTGGGAACCTGGAAATCAGCCGTTACCGCCAAAGATCTCGGAAAAGGTCTTGAGGTCCTTGTCGGTATTTTTAAGCGCGTCCGAGGCTTTCAGCGGCATGACCTTGATCGTATCACGGGCCGGAAAGCCTGCGGGAACGGCCATGCCGTTGCGCGCCGGGATATAACCGAGCTTCAGGAAACCGTCCTGGCCCTTTTCCGACAGCACGTAATCAACGAACTTTTTCGCCGCATCCGCATGTTTGGTGGCGCTCATGATGGCAACCGGTTCGGTGACGGCAGAGACGCCTTCGCTCGGGAAAACGAATTCGATGGGCGCGCCCTTGGCCTTCTCGCGGATCGGCATGTAATCAACGACGACGCCATAGGCCTTTTCACCGGTCGCGACGGATTTCAGCACCGCGCCATTGCCGCCGGCGGCAGTCGCGCCATTGTCCTTCAGCGCGCGGTAATAATCCCAGCCGAGGGCCGGATTGGCGGTGAGCGTCTGGGCGTGGATGAGGGCAGCACCCGAGGTCAGCGGGCTTGGCATGGCCACAAGCCCGCTGACCTCCGGCTTTGCCAGATCCTTCCAGCTTGTCGGCTTCATCGCGGCCTGCGTGTTGTACATGATGCCGGTGGTGATGAGCTTGGTGGAGTAATAATAGCCGTCGGCATCGTAGAGCGAGGCATCATAGGCCTTGGCTTCCGGCGACACATAGGCCATCAGCCGCTTGTCCTGCTTCAGGCGCTCGAGCGTCACGGTGTCGGCAATCAGCAGCACGTCGGCCACCGGATTTCCGGCCTCGATCTCGGCCATCAGCTTGGCCATGATCTTCGTCGTGCCGTCGCGCACCCATTCGACTTCGACGCCAGGATTGGCTGCCTTGAAACCATCGACGGTCGCCTGGGCATCCTCGTTCGGCTGGCTGGTATAGATGACGAGATCGGCGGCATTGGCGGAAACGGCCAGCGCACCAAAGGCAACAAGGGCGGAAACAGCAGAGACAAATCTCTTCATGGCAGCAATCCTTCTCTAAGACGATTGCTGTCGCTAGACCACGTGTGTCTAACAGAGGTGTGACAAAGTCAGAACTCGCGCAAAAGACACAGGAGATCAGTCGATCAATTTCGCCAGCAGGACGGTTTGCTGCGTCTCCCTGACGTGCTGCCAACCCTGCTTTTGATAGAACGGAACAGCGTCCGGCGCCGCGTAGACCTCCAACCGGCTGATGCTCCTCGCGATTGCAAAGGTCTCCACCGCGCGCATCATCGTCCTGCCGAAGCCTTGGCCCTGGAGTTGAGGGATGATCGCAACGAGCCTCACGATGCCGCCATCCTCTGAGACATCAAGGCGTGCTGTTCCCGCGGGCACGCCGTCAACGCTGAACAGCAGTGGGAAGTGCCCTTCCCTGTGCTCGTCCGGATGGTCTTCGTCGTAGAAGTCAAAGCCCCGCAGCTCAAAAAGCACATGCCGGCGGATGTGGTGATAGGCTTTCCAACCCTCTTCGTCTTCCGCCTGTAACAAGCGCAGGGTCGTTGTCATGGGTAACCCCGGACCGAAATGCCGTCAAAGACGGGCAAGAAGCTCGGTCTTTTTGGCGGAAAACTCTTCGTCGGTCAGGATGCCGGCCTCACGAAGGCTTGCAAGCTTTTCGATGAGGCCGATGATTTCAGCGGCATCCTTGGGGCCTGTGGCGCCAACGGGCGCAGACGCCGGAGAGGCTTGCCAAGCGCTGTCGCCAGCCGGGGCCGGAGCGAACGGGGACGCAGGCTGCTGCTGAAGTGGCTGAACCGGCGGGGCGGCTGACGGCTGCACGACAGACGGCGACCACTCCACAGGCTGCTGAAGGGGCTCGGCGGGTTCGTCGGCCCGTCTCAGGCTCGACACCGAAAACGAGCCATACTGGCTGGAAAAGGTCAGCCCTGTATTGCTGCCCTGCTGCTGGCCAACGCCGGAGATGAAATGATCGCCGGTATCATAGAGGGTCACGCCGCCCAAATCCTTGATCGCCAGCCGGCGGTGGGCGGGAAAGATTGCATAGGCGCTGTCGTTCTGCGCGCCGGCGCTTGAGGGCGAGCCCAGGTCCTGCGGCCACCAGACGCTGGCACCAACGGCCTCTGCCGGAAGAGCGATACGGCCGGCTGCAAGCGCTTGCGACAGCGCGTTGCAAAGACTGTCGACGGTGTTTTTCAGGCCATAATTGAACATGTCGCCGACCATGGTCATGCCGCCCATCATCCACTGGCCGCCGCCGCCGAGTTCACTGATGTTGAACTGCGCCATGGTGCCCTGCCCGCGCTGAACCGCCATCAGCATGGCAAGAACCGCATCTTCGCTGAGGCCATACTGGCGGGCAAGATCCGCAATCACGCGACGCGTCTGGTCTGTCAGGCCCTGCATGCGATGATGTCTCCTGGAAATGCCTCAGCCGCCAATCCGGCCATGCTCCTGGCCTTCATGGCACAGCAGAGGCTGGAAAGCGACGGCAATCAGGAGATCACGGCGATCTTGCCGTTTGACGACACGTTTGGCGAGAAGGCCGACAGCACAATGGCAGGGGCGCAACGCACAGCCACCCTGCCGACAAAAAAGCGCCGCCCCCTGTAGCCAAGAGGGCGGCGCTTTCGAAAATGACGGACGGCTGAAATCAGGCAGCCTTGGCTTCCGCGTTGCGGATCAGGCGGCCGAGGCGCTGGATGCCTTCTTCGATCATCGTCTCGTTGGCGCAGGAGAAGGAAAGCCGCAGCGTGTTGGCGCCAGAGCGATCGGCAAAGAACGCCTGCCCCGGCACAAAGGCCACCTTTTCCGTTTCGATGGAGCGCGCCAGAAGTTCGGCACCATCAAGCCCCGCCGGCAACGTCACCCAGACGAACATTCCGCCTTCCGGTTTCGTCCAGCTGGTGCTGGCCGGCATGAAACGGGCGAGCGCCGAGAGCATGGCATCGCGACGCGCGCTGTAAGCCGCGCCGATCTTTGCCACTTGGTTGTCGAAGATACGCTCGGCAACGTTGGCGATAGCGATCTGGTTGATGGTGGAGGAATGCAGGTCTGCCGCCTGCTTCATCAGCACCAGCTTGCGGATGACCGACATGTTGGCCACGACGAACCCGACGCGCAGGCCCGGCGCCAGCGTTTTCGAAAAACTGCCGGAATAGATGGTGCGGGTATTTTCGATGCCGCCCTTGGCCGCGATATCGAGCGCCAGGATCGGCGGGATGGGATCGCCATTGTAACGCAGAGACTGGTAGGCACCGTCTTCGATGACGGCGATATCCAGCTCGTCGGCGAGTTCCAGAACCTTTTTGCGGCCTTCGAGATCCACCGTCTCGCCGGTCGGGTTGGAGAAATCCGCCGAGAGATAGGCAAATTTCACCGCACCGCCGTTGCTGGCCGCCGTTTCGCGGTAGGCATCCGGCGTACGATTGCCGCCCGGCGTCAGCTGGTCATAGTTCGGTTCATAGGCGTTAAAGGCCTGCAGCGCGCCGAGATAGGTCGGCCACGTCACGAGCGCGGTATCATTAGGCGACAGGAACAGCTTGCCGAGATAGTCCAGCGCCTGCTGCGAGCCGGATGTGATGAAGACGTTATCGACGGTGCAATCGATGCCGATCTTTTCCATCTGGCCGACCAGCCATTCGCGCAGCGGCTTGTAGCCTTCGCTCACCGAATACTGCAGCGCTGCGTTTACCTGCGGGCTCGAAAAGATTTCCGCATAGGCATCCTTGAAGGCCACGTCGGGAAACAGCGCCGGGTCGGGAATGCCGCCGGCAAACGAAATGATGTCCGGCCGTTCCAGCAGCTTCAGCAGTTCGCGGATTTCGGACGCACGCATGCGCGAGGAGCGCGTAGCAAAGATATGATCCCAATCAAGCACGGATGTTTCCTCTTATTACGTTTCTTCTGGCATCTGCATTACACAAGTTCCGATAGGTCAGCAATACTGACTTATCGAATTTTGGTACGGTGATGGCAATTTCGCCATGTATTTGCGGGTTTTTGAAGGTGCTGCCGCCAGAGTTCGACAAAATGCAAATCCCCCGGAGCCAACTGGATCCGGGGGATTAAAAACAATGCCGGAACCGAAGGTCCAGCCGGAACAATCGTCAGGCTCTCAGAAACGCAGCGACCATCCAGCCTTGACGCCATGGGCCGCATCTCCATCACCGAACTGGCCGTCATAGCTGACCGAGACAGTGCTGGCCGGGGTTGGCGCAAAGGAAACGCCGAGGCCGACGACAGCACTGTCACGCGCAGGCTTTGCACCGGCGATATTGAAACCGTCGCCACCGGACACAAAAGCCATCTGCATGTCGGCCGTGCTTTCGCCAAACGCATGGCGCCAACCGGCATGGGCATTGACGGCACCGGTTGTCGTGCCGATCGCCGGCAGGGCCCAGGCGAAGCGTGCGCCAAGCGTCGAATAAAGCGTGCTGTCGGACAGTCCTGTTCCTGACAAGGCTGCCGAACCGCCCTGCTCGGTAAATCCGTCGCTGTCATAATGCACGAAGGTGAGGTTGCCGAAGGGCTGCCAGCGCACATCTCCCTGCGACAGAACCGTGCTGACTTCACTGAACGCCTGAAAGGACTGCGAATTGTAATCGGCCGTCAGCCGATCATTGACCGTCCCGAGCGCCACGGTACGAGTCGTATCGATCGTCCGCAGCGTATAGGCACCGCCAAAACTCAAACGAAGGGCATCGAATGAGGTGGCGGCGGAAAGGCCGACATAATAGCTATCGGCTTTTGAATACCCGCTTCCGGTGTCGGCGCTCACCCGATCGCTGCCGATGGCCGCAGCCATACCGACGTCCCAGCCCTCGACGAAAGCACCGTTGGCGCCAAAGGCAAGACCGCGACCGGTATCGGTCAGCGCCGAGCCAAGGTCTGCGCCGTCACGTTCGGCGCGCCGGCCGAAGCCGGTCATCCAGAACGTCCCGTCTCCCGCCACAGTCTTCTGCGTGGGGAATGACGCCAGACCGGAACCATTCAGCTGCGACAGCATCAGAGTGCTGAAAAGCAGGTCTGATTCGACATGCCCGCCGATCTGCGAGGCATGGATGGCACCGGTTAGCTGATCCAGCGCAGCATCCGGTGACGTGCCATTGCTCCACAACAGGTCATCGTAGAACGCAGATGCGGTGCCAAAACTGTCGATGGCGCGGCCAACGGAGCGCGCATTGATGCCGGTGGCGGAATTCATAAAGCTTGCCCCCACCTGCTGATAGCCCAGCGTCACGCTCGACGGGTTGTAATTGACCTCAAGGTCGATGAACGACCAGGGGTCGCGCAGCGTGGTAAACGATCCGCTGACCGTCCCGCTGCCGCTCAAGGTCACAAGCTCATAGACCGTGGTCAGAGGGTTTGTCACACGCAGGTTCGCAACAGCAAGGGTCGTGCCACCAGCAATGTTCACGTTACCGCTGACAACAATATTATCGCTCAATCCGGTCGTCGTTAGGTCCGCAACATAGGTGGAGCCGGTGAGAAAACTGAGGTCTCCATAAACATACATGGTGCCGGGCGAATGGCCTGGCGCAACCGAGCCGCCATTGTCGACCGTCAGGTCTCCGACACTCCCGGTGCCGCTCAATTGCACACCGCGTCCGACAAGAAAGTCCGCAGAGCGCAGATCGCCGTCCACAATCACGTTTCCGCCCGTCAGCGAAACCAGACCGGAATAATTGCTGGTGCCATCAAGGGTCAGGACGCCGGACCCGGTTGCGGCAACCGTGTCAAAACCCTGGTATTGGGCCGTATCGCCGATATACGAGGCATCCAGCGTCGTGGCATTGGAAAAATCGAGCTGCAGGGTGGCATCGCCGGACGCGACCACATTGCCGGTAATGCTGGAGCCGTCCTTGAGGATCAGGCGGCTGGTATCGGCAGTGAGTGAGACGGCATTGCCGCCGCTCGCGGTAATGGTGCCGCTGTTGGTCAGCGTCACCGAATCGCCGGTGAGAGCCACGCCGGTTCCGGCTGTGGATGTGACGGTGCCGGAATTGACGACGGAGACGTCGCCGAGATTCGTTCTGGCATACACGCCATTGGCGCCAGAAATGCTGCCGGCATTCGTGACGGTGATGTCGCCATTGATCGTTACAAGATGCAACCCCGTATTCGAGATGCCGATCATCTGACCGGTCACGGTGTTGTCGATGGTGATGTCACCGAAGCCGTCACCGCCGGTCTCCGTGCCGGCCGAAACACGCACACCATAGGCTTCAGCCTGCGCCAGGCCCGAATTGACGACGCTGGCGTCACCGTATTCGGACGCCACACGAATACCCGCCTTGTTCCCGCTGGAAGCGGCAGAGGAAACAGCAGAGCCGGAATTTGTGATTTTGATCGCTCCCAACGAGTCCGACCAAGAATAGATTGCGGATTCGGTCTGCGATGTCACGGCACCGGAATTCTCGGCGGTGATATCCCCGTGATACTGGATCATGCGGATGCCTTCCGCATAAGCACTTATATCACCGCTGTTGATGACCGAAACCAACTGGCCGCCGGCCGAACTGTACCCGCCATCGGCATAAATGCCCCAGTTGCTGCTCGACGAGAGAGCGCCGGAATTGACGATGGTTACGCTTCCCTTGTTCGTGGCGGCGTTGATCGCGCTCGTCCCGGTGGAGGTGATCGCTGCACCGCTGTTGATTGTGATGTCGCCCCCCGTCTCGGCACGCACCCACAACCCGCCGAAACCGCCCGTGTTGACGATGGTGACCGTCGGATCCAGCGAAATATCAATGCTCTCCACCAGCACCTTCGGTGCCACGTTGATGCCGCCATAGTCCGGCGTGTTGATACTGGTATTGCTGACGGAAAGCGTCAGTGTTCCGAAGGCATCCGGATCGTTGTCATCAGGAAAGAAGTCGATCTTGTTGTCGTTGCCGGAAATCGTCAGCCCATCGACGCTGAGCGACACATCGCCCTTATTGGGCTTCACGACAACACCGGTGTTGTCGCACTTGATTTCGGTCGCGTCCCCCGTCACCACGCAGGCCGACAAAGCCGGCTCGGCTATACCAACCATTCCCAGAACCGTCGTTGCTCCCAGGAGCCCGGCAAAGGCCGTATGGCCCAGCAAACAGTTCCTGCGATACCGCAACCCGAATTTCACGTTCATGTCCCCACCCCAGAGTCTTTGTGCTGATTTGGGATCACAATACAGGCATTGGTAGGTCGCGCATTACGGCAATCGCGTCACGCTTCATGTCGGAATAATAATTCCCGGAGCTGTTACCCTCCCGCAACTAGAGTTGCGCATTCTATTTGATTTTTGACATGATCCATTGATACCGGCACAGTGTATCGAGTGGACGATACTAGCCATACAGCCAAAACAAACCGTCATCCGGCTGATAATTCAAAACAAAATCATCGCCATACCGCATCGCAACAAAAACTCCTGACACCACAGATCAAAAGAGCTTTATCACAGAGATAAATACGCCTCATAGGATGCAATCGCGTCATGAATTTCGCGTATAGATTTAAAATCCTCACGTGAACGCAAAAAAGGCCGGACGCTTTCGCGTCCGGCCCGAAGGAAGGTATCGGATGAGGCGTGCGTCATGCCCGATGGCATGACGCCGCTACAAAGCTTAGTTGACGGCCTTGTCGACCAGCTTGTTCTTGCCGATCCAGGGCATCATGGCGCGAAGCTTCGTGCCGACTTCCTCGATCTGGTGGCTGTCGTTGAGGCGACGGATGCCCTTGAAGCGGGCGCCGCCGGCGCGGTATTCCTGCATCCAGTCAGACGTGAACTTGCCGGTCTGGATGTCGGTCAGGACGCGCTTCATTTCGGCCTTGGTTTCTGCCGTGATGATGCGCGGGCCGGTGACGTATTCGCCCCACTCGGCCGTGTTGGAGATCGAGTAGTTCATGTTGGCGATGCCGCCTTCATAGATCAGGTCGACGATGAGCTTTACTTCGTGCAGGCACTCGAAATAGGCCATTTCCGGCGCATAACCGCCTTCGACCAGGGTTTCGAAGCCGGCGCGGATGAGTTCAACCAGACCGCCGCAGAGAACGACCTGCTCACCGAAGAGATCGGTTTCGCACTCTTCCTTGAAGGAGGTTTCGATGATGCCCGAACGGCCGCCGCCAACGCCGCAGGCGTAGGAGAGTGCCAGTTCCAGCGCATTGCCCGAACCGTTCTGGTGAACGGCCACGAGGCAAGGCACGCCGCCGCCCTTCTGGTATTCGCCGCGAACCGTGTGGCCCGGGCCCTTCGGCGCGATCATGACGACGTCGACCGAAGCCTTCGGCTCGATGAGGCCGAAGTGAACGTTGAGGCCGTGGGCAAACGCGATGGCTGCGCCGTCACGGATGTTGCCGGCGATGTCAGCCTTGTAGATGTCGGCCTGCAGTTCGTCAGGCGTTGCCATCATCAGAAGGTCTGCCCAGGCGGCAGCTTCGGCAACGGTCATGACCTTGAAGCCGTCAGCTTCGGCCTTCTTGATGGTCGGCGAGCCGGCCTTAAGCGCGATGACGACGCCAGTTGCGCCCGAATCCTTCAGGTTCAGCGCGTGGGCGCGACCTTGGCTACCGTAGCCGACGATGACGACGTTCTTGGACTTGATGAGGTTGAGATCAGCATCCCGATCGTAATAGACGCGCATTGTAGTGTCCTTCCCTATGCGGTGTTGTTGTGCGGTTAAGTCATCAGCCGAACGCGCCGGTCAGGCATGTTCGGTATCCGGTGCCACGCCGTAAAGCTGCAGGAAGGCGTCCACCGCCCGTGCTGCCTGGCGTGCATTGTCCTTGAGCCCCGGTTCGCCGAGCAGCATGCGTACATGCAGGTCGGAGACCACCAGTCCGTAAAGTGTGTGATAGGCGCTGTCGGCATCGGTAAAACGCAACAGCCCTGCCCGACGCCCGGCCTCCATCAGGCCGATGGCGCGCCGGTCAATCTGGCGCCGGCCGTGCTCGATCAGAAGACGGCCGAGCTTGGAGCCCTCGCGGCTTGCCTGACCGATGGCCAGACGGTTGAGCGCCAGCGATACGTCGCCCGACAGAACCTCCAGAAGATCGCGGCCAAAGGTTTCGAGATTCTCGCGCAGGAGATCGACCGTCAGCCGGGCCGCTCCGCGCTCGAAGGTGCGCACCTTGGCGGCCTGAAATGCAATCATTGCGGCCAGCAGGCCGTCGCGGTCTCCAAACCACTTGTAGAGGCTTTCCTTGGAGCAATTGGCCGCGCGCGCAAGGCCGGATGTGGTCAACGCCTTTTCGCCGCCTTCCACGAGAAGCTTCAACGCCTGTTCCAGAACAGCGTTCTGGCGCGGTGAAAACTCCGGGATTTCTGGCAGTTCAGCGGACACGATCAGACCCTCCAACAAGTACCGTACGGTACGGTTCTGGGTTCTAGCGTGCAGCCGCATCAAGGTCAAGAGGCCGATGCAAGGGCTCTTCAAAAAATCTGCGGAAGGGTTCGGTGACCGAGAACGCGCAGCAAACGGGCCGCCGCGTCCATAATCTCCAGCCTCAGCCGGCCAGATCCGAGGCATCGAAGCGGCGGCGGGCATCACGCACCGCGGAATGGTTTTGGGCGGCCCAGGTCATCATTTTCGACAGCGGATCGAACATCGAATGGCCAAGCTGGGTCATGGCATATTCGACACTCGGAGGCTTCGTCGGATAAACGGTGCGATCGATATAGCCGTCGCGCTGCAGGTCGCGCAGCGTCTGGGTCAGCATGCGCTGGGAAATATCGGGCACCAGGCGGCGCAGTTCGCCAAAACGGTAGGGCTTTTCCGAAAGCGCCAGCAAAAGCAGGCTCGACCATTTTCCGGAAATCTGGCTCATCACGTCGCGCACCGGGCAGTTGGTGGCGTCCCACCGCGAAATCTGGCTTTCCGCATCCAATGGCAGCAGGCTTGCCGGCGTTCTCTGGTCCATGCGAGGTGGTTCCCTTCAGGTAACGATCACCCGGAAAAATGCCTTCTTTACACAAGCGCGTCAATTCCTATTCTATAGCTACTCTCAATTTGAGAGCAACAATTGCGGTGGCCAAACCGTCACCAAGGGGCAAGGAATATCCCATGACGAAAATCCTCGTAACCGGCGCATCGGGTCATCTCGGCGGCGCCGTCATCGCTCACCTTCTGAAGGATGGCAAGGTTGCCGCCTCAGACATCATTGCTGCCAGCCGCAGCCCGGCCAAGCTTTCCGCCCTCGCCGATCAGGGCGTCGAAACGCGGGCGGCGGATTTTGACGATGCGGCAAGCCTCGAAGCCGCCTTTGCCGGCGTCGACCGCGTGCTGCTGATCTCCACCGACGAACTGGCCTCGCCCGGCAAGCGGCTGGCGCAGCACAAGGCAGCCGTGGCTGCCGCCGCAAAGGCTGGCGTCGGCCACATCCTCTACACCTCGATGCCGAACCCGGACAAATCACTCGTTTCGTTTGCGCCCGATCACCTGGGCACCGAAGAGGCGATCAAGGCCAGCGGCCTCGCCTACACGATCATCCGCAATTCCTGGTACATCGACAATTATTTCATGGGCATGCCGCACAATCTGCAGGCGGGAATGTGGTTCACCTCCACCGGCGAAGGCCGCGTGCCCAACATCTCCCGCGATGACTGCGCAGCCGCTGCCGCTGCCGCCGTTGCCAACCCGCCGGCCGGCAATGTGACGCTGACACTGACCGGCGCCGAACTTTTGAACGCCGAAGAGATCGCCGCTGCCGTTTCCAAGGCCACCGGCAAACCGCTGAACGTGGTGCAGGTGACTGATGAGCAGCTGGCCGAAGGCGTCGCCGGCGCCGGCATGCCGCCTTTCGTGGTGGATCTCGTGGTCTCCACGGACGCCAATATCCGCGCCGGCAATTTCGAAGTGCTGACGGATGTATTTGAAACGCTGACCGGCCGCAAGCCGCAGTCGGTTGCCGATTTCTTCGAGGAGAACAAGGCAGCGCTCGGCTGATCGAGCAAAACTTGCGCGTGTAACAATGACCGGTGGCAGCTAAAAATCTGCCGCCGGTTTTGCGTTCAGATGTTTTCGCCGCAGGCGCGGCGGAAGCGCCGAACCGTTTCTGCCATGCCAAACTCCAGCGCATCCGCCGTAAGCCCATGGCCGATGGAGACTTCGGCCAGATGGGGAATGCGGGCAGCAAGGGCCGGAAGGTTGGCAACCGTTAGGTCATGGCCAGCATTGACGCCAAGACCTTCGGCATGGGCAGCATCTGCCGTGCGTCCCAGCAGGTCGAGCATCTCACGCGCCTTTTCCGGCTGATCGTAACAGCCGCCGTACGGACCGGTATAAAGCTCGATACGATCGGCGCCGGTCGCCTTGGCCAGCTTCACCGCCTCAACATCCCCATCGCCATCGGCAAACAGCGAGACCCGCATGCCCGACGCCTTGAGGCGTGCGACGACCGGCTTCAGCATCTCGCCGTGGCGGCGGAAATCAAACCCGTGATCGGATGTCGCCTGGGCCGGATCATCCGGCACGAGCGTGACCTGTTCCGGCTGCGTCTTCTCGCAGAGCGCCAGAAAATCCTCCGACGGATAACCTTCGATGTTGAACTCTGCCTTTGGAAACACATCGTCGATCAGCGCGCGCAGCACCGGCAGATCGGAAAAACGGATGTGGCGCTGGTCGGGACGCGGATGCACCGTCAGCCCATAGGCGCCGGCTTGAAGCGCCACATGGCCGAGATGCTCGACGCTTGGCCATGGAAGATCGCGACGATTGCGCAGCATGGCAACGGCATTCAGATTGACGGAAAGCTTCGCGGGCATCGCATCGGTCCTCGGCAGGCAATGCCTGCATGTCTAAAGCAAAGGCTGGCGCATCGGCAACGGAATAATCCGCCCGTTTCCACGCAAATTACTGACGGATCTATCAATTCTTGTGGCCACAGAATCGCAGTTTCGCATCCGGAATAAACTGTTAACTTTAGAATTGCATAAAATAGGTGCAGCAGCCGCCGCACTTTGCACTTTCAGCAGGCATATGGGCTGGCGGAGCCTGTGTTCCCTGCATGAGGAGGAGACAGCCATGCGGGTACAGACATCGAGTGAGACCATGGGGCGTCCGGCCCCGGCCTTCCTGCCCCGGATCGGACAACACGTTTGCAATGACGGACAGCCCATCGGCATTTCAGACATGGCCGAACTGTTCGGCGTCACCCACCGGACCTTACATTTTTATGAGGAAAAGGGCCTGATCACTGCCGAGCGGCTCGGCATGATGCGGGTCTACGATCAACGGATGATCCGCAAGATGGCGGTCATCAATGCCTGTCGGGAGGTGGGCATGCCGCTCTCTGCCATTCAGGACCTGATGCAGGATCTTTCCGACGCAGCAAGCCAGATCGAGGCGGATGCGATTTTCTGCCGGGTGCTCGATAGCCGCAAGCGGGAACTGACCTCGGACATTTCCTCCATCCACCGGCAGATCCAGCAGATCCGCTCGCTGGTGAGCGAGATCGACATTGCGCCGGAGGTGACATCGGGCGTGCATGTGGAACCGCTGGTGTTTTCAGACCGGGACCGGCGCTGCCTCGTGCTGATGACGGAGGGTTTCAAGGGCGGAGATCTCGCACGGCAGCTGAACCTGACGGAAGAGGAACTCGCCGTTCTTGAGGAAAGCCTCATCGTGCGGCTTGGCGTGTCCAACCGCTTCCAGGCTGCCGCAAAGGCCATCGTGCTTGGCCTTCTGCCGCACTGAGCGCATCTACCGAACGATGGTGATGGTTTCGGCAGCCCGGGTGATGGCCGTATAAAGCCAGCGCTCGCGGCTGTCACGAAAGGCCCAGCTTTCGTCAAACAGCACGACATTGTTCCACTGCGAGCCCTGCGCCTTGTGCACGGTCAGCGCGTAGCCGAAATCAAACTCGTCATAACGTTTGCGGGTGGTCCAGGGGATCTCGCCTTCTTCCTCGAAGGCCTGTTTCAAAAGCTTGATCTTGGAGGCGCCGCGGTTCATGTCGTCGTCTTCCGGGCGGATCATCAGGTTGATGCCGGGCTTGACCGTCTCGCGCGACGAACTCATCACCTGCCAGAGCGAGCCGTTGAGCAGGCCCTTGGTTGGATCATTGCGCAGACAGACCAGCTTGTCGCCGGATTGCGGATAGGGCTGATTGAAACCCTTCAGCTCGCGAAGCCGCTGGTTATAACGCCGGCGCGTCTTGTTGGTGCCAACCAGAACCTGATCGGCCTCCAGCACCAGTGTCTGGTTGACATCGTTGCGCGAAATCACCTGCGCCGTGCCATAATCACCATGCATGATCTCGCGGCCTTCGCGCACCTGCATGGCCAGCTGGATGATCGGGTTGTCCCGTGCCTGGCGATGGATATCGGTCAGCAGATAATCCGGCTCCTGCTCGGTAAAAAAACCACCGCCGGAGACGGGCGGCAGCTGGCCGGGATCGCCAAGCACCAGGATCGGTGTGCCAAAGCTCATCAGGTCCTTGCCCAGTTGCTCATCCACCATCGAGCATTCGTCAATGACAATGAGAGCGGCCTTGGACAGCGGGCTCTGACGGTTGATGGAAAACATCGGCGAGACCGAGGTTTTTCCCGTCTCCTCGTCTTCCACCGCCTCCTCGCCGCGCGGGCGATAGATCAGTGAATGAATGGTGCGGGCATTGGTGGCGCCGCGCGAGCGCAGAACTTGCGCCGCCTTGCCGGTAAAGGCTGCAAACAGCACCTCGCCATCGACATTTTCGGCAAAATGTTTTGCAAGCGTGGTCTTTCCCGTACCGGCATAACCGAACAGACGGAAAACCGGGCTGCGGCCTTCCTTCAGCCACTTCGAAACGGCCTTCAGGGCCTCGTCCTGTTGAGGTGCGAACTGCATGCCTCTTCCTTCACGGATTCGGAACAGAATAGCAACCTGAAACACGGGAGCAGAGGCCGCAAACACATGCTTTAACGCAGCGGATCATTCTTTACCGCAGGGGATCATTGGCAAGCTCAATCGGCTGGCCGTGCGGCGTGGCCTCCGCTGCCCTTTGCCAGCTGTGCTGCAGGGCAAGCACAGTCTCTGCATCCGCCACGCCCTTTTCGGCAAGCAGATGCGACAGTGCGGCAACCCAGGCGTCGAAATAATCCGAGCCGTCTTCGGCCCGCTCCGGCCGGTGAACCTCGCGCGACAGGTTTTCGGCCCACTCGCTCCAGGAAAACAGGCCGCGCTCATTGAGATGCACGGTCAGCGCAAAGGCCTGCGCCTGCCACGGCTCGGCAAAGGCCGGCGCACCCTCCGGAGAGAGGGGAAGTCCCGGCGATTGGGAAACCGGAGACAGGGGTTCACACTGGCTCAAGATAGCTCTCCCATGCATCAATGGACACGGTGAGCCTCGGATCGCTCCCCTCGCCCCAGATCTCCGGGCCATCAAACACGACCGTATAGACCCATTGCGGATTTTCGCCGCGGCCGTGGGCATTGTCGTCGGGATAAACGAAGGCGCCTTGCACGGCCTCGATTGCGCCGGTCTTTGCCCGTGCATAACGCGGCAACCGTGTATGGCCAGTGGGATTGAAGTTTTTCGTACGGACCGTCTGGCCAACGACAAAGCGGGGGGCCGAATCAACCGGACGGTCGCAGGGCGCGCCCTTTGCCAGAACCGCCGGCACCATATCTGCCGTCAGCACGCGCTTCGGCTCAGCACTTGGCGTGAGAGCCTTTGCCGCGGCAATCTCGTCTGCGGCCACAAAGCCATGACGCTCCAGAAGAACCTCCAGAGCACGGATCCAGATCTCATAGTAGCTCGCAGAGAGATAGGCGGCAGGCGGAATGTTTTCGCGTGCATGCCGGCTTTCATCGATCGTCCAGGCGCCGAACGCGCCACAGGAGAGCGTGATACCCAGCGCCCGCTTTTCCCACTCGCCATGAAAATACGGTTCGTCCTTTTCCGGCGCGACAGGTCCGAACCCCATCTGACCACCGAGATCATGCGGGCCGTTCATGCCGCCACCTCAACAGTCGGTCGGGCAAGGCCGGTGCCGATCATGCTGTCGCGGGTGACGAGGTCGGCCAACTGCTCCTCGCTCCAGCCTTCGGTGCCCGCGGGACGCTGCGGCACCACGAGATACCGCAGTTCCGCGGTCGAATCCCAGACTCGGATTTTTTGCGCTTCAGGCAACACCACGCCGAATTCCTGGAGCACGCCGCGCGGATCGATGACCGCCTTGGCGCGATAGGCCGGCGCCTTGTACCAGACCGGCGGCAGGCCGAGCACCGACCAGGGATAACAGGAGCAGAGCGTGCAGACGACAAGATTGTGCGTCTCCTTCGTGTTGAACACCGCACGCATGTGTTCCCCCTGGCGGCCGGTAAAGCCAAGGCTTGCAATGGCCGCCGTCGCATCGGTTGCCAGCCATTCGGCAAAAGTCTTGTCCGTCCAGGCTTTTGCAACCACTTGCGCGCCATTGCGCGGCCCGATCTTCGTCTCGTAGGTGTCCACGATGGCATCGAGCGCCTGCGGATCGATCAGCCCCTTCTGCGTCAGCACCGTTTCGAGAGCCCGCACCCGCGCCTGCATATCGCTGTAGTGGTTGTCGTGGTGGTGATCATGATGGGCGTCGTGCCCATGCGCGTGATGCCCATTTTCCTCGTGCCCATGCGCGTGATCGTGGTCGTCGTCGTCGTGGTGTTTGCCCGTCATTGCCCCTGCTTCCACTTTTTGCCTCGTGCAGACCATGAACAGAACGCAGCACCCAATCAAGGCCTGTTCGGATCAAGCCGCTGAAGTAACCCTCCCTCAGGTTGCAGGGCGTCCGTGTCCCTGACGAAGGAAAGCAATCCAAGATTGCATCGCCAACCAGGAAGACCAATACGCGAACAAATGGCGCTCATTGACGCAACCATTGCGCGCTTAAAACAGTGTAATTGTAAAGCTTAAAGTTGTACTTTTAATTCGCCTCCAGACGCAACCTGGAGATGAATACATGAAAACGACAACTCAAAACTCAACAGCAAATCCCACGTCGGATCTTGCCCCATGCCTGCCGCTCCGGAGCCTTTCCAGCGAGCGCCCGGACCCGATCAGTGGTTTGACGGTCGCCTTCGAGTTCACGCCGCACCGGCACAATCGCAGAGGACAGGCGATAGGAACTGGCACGGTCTACCACTGCGAGCAGTTCCTGCTTGTCGATGATCGTCTGCCCGCCGGTCGTTATCGGCGCACGGCAGCTGCCGTCCGTCTCGATGATCTCGACTCTCTGGTGATCTCCCTCCTCGTGGAGGGCTGCGTTGCCGTGTTCGACGAGGCCTGGCTGCGGCTGCACCCGGGCGATGTCGTCATCCTCGACCTCGCAAAGCCCACCATCCTTTCCGCAACCGGTGCGCATATGGTGCATCTGATCGTCCCACGCATGCTGCTGCCCCACCTCGATATGTCGCGACCCGGCGTTCTCGTTCATCGCGCCCGCGGGCTCGGCGCAAGCCTTGCGGCCAGCACCCTGAAGACGCTGGCGCAGCAGGCGCGCCATACATCCCTGTCGCGGATTCGCCTTGTCAGCCCCTCGCTGCTTCTGCTGATGGCGGCAGCACTTGGCACGCCGTTCAGCAAGCCCTCGGGCGACACGAGCCTTGCCCAGCGTCTGCGCCGCTACATCGAGGATAATCTCAAGAGCCAGACCCTGACGCCGGCAGACCTTGCCCGTCGCTTCGGTGTGTCCCGCAGCCAGCTCTATCGCATCTTCGCGGGCGCCGGTGGGGTGGAAACCTATGTGAGAAGCCGGCGCCTGCGGCGCTCGATGATTGCGCTATCGGACCCCAACCAGGCGCATCGCCGCATCGGCGAAATATCCTATGCCCTCGGATTTGCCGACGAAGCCCATTTCAGCCGACTGTTTCGGTCAGCCTATGGCTGCTCCCCCCGCGCCTGGCGCAAGGCTGCCATGGAGGGACTGTCAAGCACTGGCATCCCGGCGGCCCGATCCATAGCGGGATCGCCGCTTGCCGCCATGGCCTCGTGGCTTACCCAGATGACCTCCCGACAGCAAAGGCCGGGCGCATGAGGCGGCAAACCGGAACGCTGGTCCAAGTTCACGGGACGTTGACGACAAGACAAAACCATGGGTTGTATTTATACATAATACAACAAACAAAACGGAAGGGTGATCGTCATGCGAGACGCCCCCTCCCGACAGAGGAGGCCTGCCATGCAACGAGATCCCCCGCCGACCTGCTCCCCCCTCCGGCCGGATGATCGCTTTGCACATGACCCGACGGCAGGCCTCCTCGATGCAAGTGACGCGGGCTTGATGCCAGCGTCCCACCCCGATTTGACGCTGCGCCACCTGCGGCAGCGTTGCTGAAATCCCTCTCCGCTGGTTCCCCGCCCAGACCAGACGGAAGGGATGGAGCCGGTGCCTGCCGCACCCCTTTGGCACCGGCTCCTCCATTACTTCGAGGCGAAAACACAAGAACCGAAAGGTACGTTCATGACCACCTACTCTCTGACCTGCGTCAACAATTCACAGATTTCCGGCAGCTTTGCCGTCTTCCAGAAGGCACCGCCTTCGACCATGCCCGGCAACGTCTTCTCGCTCGCCTGGTTTGCCCGTCCGACGGCGCCCAACACGCGCGTGACGTTTTCCTGGGACCTCGCCTACAGCTTCACCTGGTCGGAAACCGGCGTGCTGAAGCCCGGCATCAACTTCAATGCCTCGCAGGTCGTGCCGGCCGATCCGAACGCCCAGAACCTCATCCAGCTGAAGCAGGACAATTACGGCGCAACCACGTTCGCCAACCAGAGCGCGGCCGGAGCACTCGGCTCGCTGACCATCCAGCAGCTGTCCAACGTCGTTCCGAACCAGACGTCCGTCGGCATCGGCATGGCAGGCTCCGGCACCTTCGCCGTGCAGGCCCAGCCGAACATGACGGCCGTCTTCACGCCGCATCCGAACTACTGGGTGATCTTCGGCAATTTCGAAACCGGCGACGTGATCGACATCGAGGACGTCACGGGCGCCGTCGAGGTGACCTACGGCGGCGCGCTGACCTCGCGCACGGCCCTGCTCGGCCTCGACAACATGATCACCGTATCCTGATCCACATCGGGCGGGCGCCTTGGTTGGCGCCCGCTTCCCTCCACCCGCGCACCGAGGCCCCCATGACCGATTACCGCCTGACCTGCACCAACAGTTCCACGCTGCACGGCAATTTCGCCATCTACCAGGTGCCGCCTTTGACCGAGAACAGCGCGCAGATCATCGGCCTTGCCTGGATGGCACGGCCGGCAGCCCCCGGCACCCGGCTCGCTTTTTCGTGGGACACCCAGATGAGTTTTGTCTGGGGCGAAAGGGGTGTGTACCGCAGCCGATCCTATTTCAACGCCTGCCAGCAGGTTCTCGCCAACCCGGAACGCGAGAACCTGATCGATCTTACCTCGGATGCGTTTGGTGCGCCGACATTCCTCAACCTGCGCACCGGCGGGCCCTTGGGAACACTGACGATCCGCCAGCTGAGTGCCATCTTCGACTACCCCGTCCATCTCGGCGTCGCCATCAGCGGAGCCCCCGTCTACACCGTGAACTTCAACGCCAATATCTCGACCGCCTTCATCCCACACCCGAACCGGTACTGGGTGGTGTTCGGCGGCTACACGGCCGGCGACACCATTGATTCGGCCAGCGTCACCAACAGCCTGATGCTGGAGTTTAGCCCGACGACCCCGAGCCAGGGCGTCATCATGGGTCCGGACAACATTTTGCGACCGGCACCCGCGATGCCCTTGCTCTGACATCTGCCAAAACCCTCGCATCCTGAATTGCTGGCGTCACTGCCGGCCAAGGTCGGCGCATGCCATCGCGCAACCGACCATCGCACCCCATTGCCCCCCCCCGCCAACCACCTCACGAAAGGACCACCCGATGCCGACCATCACCTTCAACATTGCCAATATCTCCGATAGCCAGAATCAGCACTGGCAAGGCTCGGCGCAAGTCAACGGACAACTGGTTGCCCAGCTGATGCTGCCCCTTGCCGGCGGCGAGGCAATCTCGTTTCCCTATGAGATCCAGGACATGACCGTGATTTTCCCGATCGCCATCTCCGTGCCAGGCACCAACATCCTTCACCAGACGACGCTGATGTATAACGGCACCAACTGGGTTCTCACCGACGACGTCGTCGGACTGACCCTGATGGGCCTGCTTCTGTCGAACGGAAACTACATCATCCTGCTGGAGGCCGGGCAGCTGGCCTGATCCGTCTCGTGAGCGCTTCTCCCGCGCTCTCCGGCCCATCACATGCCTGACGGCTGCGGCAGTCCCTGCCGCAGCCTGCCGTTATTTCAGCATGGGCAAAAGGCTGAGCACGAGCAGCACCGCCATGCTGATGTTGAACCATTTCAGACGTACCGGAACGGCGAGCCAATTGCGCAACACGGAGCCGAAACCGGCCCACAGCGAAACGCTCGGCAGATTGACAAGGGCAAAAACAATTCCGATCAGCCAGACGCTGCGCAGATAGTTTTCGGGGTCTGCATAGATCGCCATGGCGGTGACGGCCATGACCCAGGCTTTCGGGTTAACCCACTGGAATGCCGCAGCACCGAAAAATGTCATCGGTCGGCCGCCGCTGCGGCCTTCGGCCAGCACCCGCGAGGAACCGATCTTCCAGGCGATATAAAGAAGATAAATCCCACCGGCGATTTTCAGTGCCAGATAAAGCTGCGGAAGCGCGTGAAGCAAGGCGCCGAGCCCAAAGCCCACCCCCAGCAGCAGACTGAAGAAGCCGGCACCGATGCCCAGCATGTGCGGAATGGTGCGGCGGAAACCGAAATTCACGCCCGAAGCAAACAGCATCATGTTGTTCGGCCCCGGCGTGATGGAGGTTGTCAGGCCGAACAGAACCAGGGCGAAAAGCGCGTCGAATGTCATGGCGTTTCCTTTTCTCGCCTCCAGGCGAGACTGTCTTAAAAGATCCAATAGCGGCTTGTGATGCAGATACCATCTGATTTGATGGATGGTGGTTGACCGGCCTTCTCGACAGCCTATCTGCCGGTTTCATACTCTCTGTCTTCGCGCCGCACGCCGCGACGAACGACCCCATTTTCAAAGGAGATTGCCATGCACCAGGATATGCCAACAGTGACGCTGAAGTCCGGCCAGACGGTGCCGGCCCTTGGCATCGGAACCTGGAAGATGGGCGATGATGCGCACCACCGTGCCTCGGAAATCAAAAGCCTGCAGGCCGCTATCGATCTCGGCATGACGCTGATCGATACCGCGGAAATGTATGGCGAGGGGGCCTCGGAAGAGCTTGTCGGCGAAGCGATTGCCGGGCGCCGCGACGCGGTGTTTCTCGTCAGCAAGGTCTATCCGCACAATGCCAGCCGACAGGGCGTGATCGATGCCTGCGCGCGCAGCCTGCACCGTCTCGGGACGGAGAAACTCGACCTCTATCTCCTGCATTGGCGCGGCCAGCATCCGCTCGCCGAGACCGTTGCCGGTCTTCAAGTTTTGAAAGCGGAAGGTCGTATCGGCGCATGGGGCGTTTCCAATTTCGACGTCGATGACATGGAGGAACTGATGGCGGTGCCGGGCGGCGCAGACTGCGCGGCAAACCAGGTGCTCTACAATCTGTCACGGCGCGGCATCGAATACGATCTCCTGCCGTGGTGCCAGGAACGGAACATCGCGCTGATGGCCTATTCGCCCATCGAGCAGGGCCGCCTTCTGCGCCACCCGGACCTCATCCGCATCGCCAAATCCTATCAGGCGACGCCGGCGCAGGTGGCCCTTGCCTTCGTGCTGGAACGCGACCGGATGATCGCCATTCCCAAAACCGGCAACCCCACCCGCGTCGAGGAAAATCTCGGCGCCATCGACCTCGACATCAGCGACGAGGACTGGGAAGCGCTTGACCGCGCCTTTCCGCCACCGTCGAAAAAGCAACCGCTCGAAATGCTTTAACGGCTTGAATCAAAACCTGAAGACGCGGATTCGGATTACCCGAAACCCTGCGCAACCTCTTGATTATGCAAAAGTCTCCGGCGCAACGCTGGAGACTTTTGCACCTCAAAAGATCACATCCCCTGCGCGCCGCGGTTCATCGCGGCAATGCCCGTGCGGCACACTTCGATGAGGCCGAGCGGCTTCATGATCGCCACGAACTGGTCGATCTTGGAGGATTTGCCGGTGATCTCGAAGATGAAGTGCGACACCGTCGCATCGACCACCTTGGCGTTGAAAGCATCGGCCAGACGCAGCGTCTCGGCGCGATCCTCGCCAGTGCCGGCGATTTTGACGAGCGCCACTTCCCGTTCGATCGGACGTTCCTGACCGAGCTGGCCAGCGCGCACCGTCAAGTCCACGACGCGGTGGACGGGCACGATGCGCTCCAGCTGCGCCTTGATCTGCTCCAGCACGCCGGGCGTGCCATTGGTGACGATGGTGATGCGCGACAGGTGCGCCTCATGCTCCGTCTCCGACACCGTCAGGCTCTCGATATTGTAACCGCGGCCGGAAAACAGGCCGATGACGCGCGCCAGCACGCCCGGCTCGTTGGTAACGAGCACGGATAGCGTGTGGCGCTCCTGAAGCGAAGTCTCCGGCGAGATGAAATAAGCCGAGCCGGTGGGTTGTAGGTGTGCGTTCATGGGTAAAATCCTTGTCCTTGTCCCTTTGGCGGCGGATCAGACGAGCTGGCGGCCCTTGGCATCGATGGCGGTGGCGACGGCTTCGTCGGTCGCTTCATCGGGCAGCAGCATCTCGTTATGGGCCTTGCCAGAGGGGATCATCGGGAAGCAGTTGGCGAGATTGGCAACACGGCAATCAAAGATGACCGGGCCATCCACGGCGATCATGTGGGCGATCTTCTCGTCCAGCTCCTTCGGATCGTCGCAATAGATGCCGGTGGCACCATAGGCTTCCGCCAGCTTGACGAAATCAGGCATGGCTTCCGTGTAGGAGTTGGACAGGCGGTTGCCGTGCAGCAGCTGCTGCCACTGGCGCACCATGCCCATATACTGGTTGTTCAGGATGAAGATCTTGACCGGCAGGTTATGCTGGATGGCGCAGGACATTTCCTGAATGCACATCTGGATGGAGGCATCGCCAGCGATATCGATGACCAGCGCTTCCGGATGCGCCACCTGCGCGCCGATGGCCGCCGGCAGACCGTAACCCATCGTGCCGAGACCGCCCGAGGTCAGCCAGTGATTGGGTGCCTCGAAACCAAAGAACTGCGCCGCCCACATCTGGTGCTGGCCAACTTCCGTGGTGATGTAGGTGTCACGCCCCTTGGACGCCTCATAGAGACGCTGGATGGCGTATTGCGGCATGATGACATCGTTGGAATCAGTATAGGCGAAGGAATTGCGCGCCCGCCATTTCTTGATGCTGGCATTCCACTCGGCCGTCTGCTCAGGCGCCGGCTTTGTCGGCAGTGCCCGCCACAGGCGAACCATGTCTTCCAGAACGCGCCCGACATCGCCGACGATCGGGATATCGACGCGGACGTTCTTGTTGATCGAGGACGGATCGATATCGACATGGATCTTGCGCGAGTTCGGCGAAAACGCATTGAGGCGGCCGGTGATACGGTCATCGAAACGTGCGCCGATGCAGACCATGACGTCGCAATCATGCATGGCCATGTTGGCCTCATAGGACCCGTGCATGCCGAGCATGCCCAGCCAATGTTCGCCGGAGGCCGGATAGGCACCGAGACCCATCAGCGTCGAGGTGATCGGAAAGCCCGACAGTTCGACCAGTTCGCGCAGCAGACGCGAGGCTTCCGGACCGGAATTGATAACGCCACCGCCGGTATAGAGGACCGGGCGACGGGCAGACGCCATCAGCTCGACGGCGGCCCGAACGGCATTGAGGTCCGCATCGATATGAGCGCGGTAGCTCTTCTGGGGCACATGGTCGGCCTTCGGCGTGTAGGTGCCGGTGGCAAACTGGACGTCCTTCGGGATATCGACGACGACGGGGCCGGGACGGCCGGTCTGGGCGATACGGAAGGCTTCGTGAATGGTGGCCGCCAGTTCGTTGACGTCCTTCACCAGCCAGTTGTGCTTGGTGCAGGGGCGCGTGATGCCAACGGTGTCGCATTCCTGGAAGGCATCCGAGCCGATCAGCGTGGTCGGAACCTGGCCGGTGAGGCAGACCAGCGGAATGCTGTCCATCAGCGCGTCCTGTAGCGGAGTGACCGCG
Organism: Rhizobiaceae bacterium; assembly: GCA_027483885.1. Lineage (GTDB taxonomy): Bacteria > Pseudomonadota > Alphaproteobacteria > Rhizobiales > Rhizobiaceae > Neorhizobium. The sequence goes on along the minus strand of JAIXTO010000169.1, from coordinate 6,371 downwards.
TTGGTGGCGCCGGGACCAGACGTGACGAGCATGACGCCGACCTTGCCGGTGGCGCGGGCATAGCCTTCGGCCGCATGGCCGGCGCCCTGTTCATGGCGCACGAGGATATGCTTGATGTCGTCCTGCTGGAAGATCTCGTCGTAGATCGGCAGAACGGCGCCGCCCGGATATCCGAACAGATGCTCCACGCCGTTATCCTTCAGGGCTTTCAGAACGATTTCCGCCCCTGTCATCCGATTGTCTGCTGTACCCGTCATGTCCTGGTCCGTTATCTCTTGTGTGTGAAACGAGGCCTTGGGGCCTGATTGAAGGCATAAAAAAAGGCCCCCTGGAGGAGCCTTCGGTAGCGCATGGGTGGCTATCGCCGGATGGTTACACCATCCTGCCCATGCGCCTTCCCACCACGATAAGTGCGTTCGATACGATCATGGGCTGAACTGTTAGCCATAAAATTGCCACCCGTCAACGCAGATGCGCAACAAAACGTCGCCAGCACCTGATAACCGCACGTAAAATCGGCAGGAAAAGGGGTGGAAGGGCAACCTCCCGTTAAGCGCCCGCCCGTTAACGTCACTTGCCACCAGCGAAGGGCCAGCAAAAGACCCGACCCCACAGTGGAACCCATAGATCAAACCTCTGAAGGGTCACCCGCTTGCGCCATGACGATCACCAGCACCCGGCCACTCCCCGCGATGACGATCGTCGCGATGGACTGACACCGGGAAACCGCTTTCTCGGACGCGTCGTGGCCTGCACCGGCGCCCACGCCACCATTGCCGCCGTGCAGGATGCGGGCTCGACGGAACTTGCCGAGCTTTGGTCTGTCGGACGGCTGATTTCCATCAGCGTCGGCAAGAACCGTGTCGTCGCGCTCACCTATTCCATGGCAACGGGTGCCGGCGAATGGGGCGAAAACCGCAGCAACGAATTCCGCGTCGAGGTGGAGCTGCTCGGCGAAGTGCGCGTAGGCGAGGATGGCGCGGAAAGCTTTTCCACCGGCATTTCCCGTTATCCGCATCTCGGCGCCATCGCCCACCGCATCCGCGCCAGCGACCTGAAGCGCATCTATCATGCCGGACAGGCCGACAGCTGCGTGATCGGAACGCTGACGCAGGACGAGGCCATCGACGCCTCGATCCATATTCCCTCCATGCTGTCGAAACATTTTGCCATCGTCGGCTCGACCGGCGTCGGCAAATCCACCGCGGTCTCGCTTCTCCTCCACAAGGCCATCGAAGCTGATCCGAAGCTGCGGGTGCTGATCCTCGACCCTCACAACGAATTTGCCGCAGCCTTTCCCGGCAAGGCTGTCGTGATCGATCCCGAAACGCTCGACCTGCCCTTCTGGTTGATGCGGCTGGAAGAATTTGCCGAAGTGGTGTTTCGCGGCCGACCGCCGGTGCCGGAAGAACTGGATTTTCTGCGTGACCTGATCCCGGAGGCCAAGCGCGCCTTTCGCGGCAACGAGGCCGGTTCGGCAAGGCGCGTCAGCGACAAGGGCACGCTGAGCTCGGATACACCAATACCCTACCGCATGGCCGATCTTCTCGCGTTGATCGACGAACGGATGGGACGGCTCGACGGGCGCGAGGAAAAGCCGGCCCTGCGTGCCCTCAAGGTGCGCCTGCTGTCTGCCATCGGCGATCCCCGCTATCGGTTCCTTTTTTCCAGCAACACGATCAACGACACCATCCTCCAGACCATCGCGCATATATTCCGCATTCCAGGCGACGACCGGCCAATCTCCACCTTTCAGCTGGCCGGCATTCCGTCTGAAGTGGTGAATTCCGTCGCCTCCATTCTCTGCCGCATGGCCTTCGAACTGGCGCTCTGGAGTGACGGCGCCATCCACATGCTTGTGGTGTGCGAAGAAGCCCATCGTTATGTGCCGGCGGACCGGGAGCTGGGCTTTTTGCCGACCCGGCAGGCGATTGCCCGCATTGCCAAGGAGGGGCGCAAATATGGCGTCTCGCTCGGCATCATCACGCAGCGCCCCGGCGAACTCGACCAGACCATCCTGTCGCAATGTTCCACCGTGTTTGCCATGCGGCTTTCCAACGAGCGCGACCAGGAGATCATCCGCTCGGCGCTGCCCGATTCGTCCGTCTCCACCACCAGCTTCCTCTCCTCCATCGGCAATGGCGAGGCGATTGCCTTTGGCGAAGCGATCAGCGTGCCGATGCGGATGAAGTTCTCCCGTGTCGCATCCCACATCCTGCCGCAGGCGCGCGGAGCGGCCGAGCGAGGCAGCGACAAGACACCTGATACGGTGGACCTGCGCAGCGTGATTGCCCGCATGCGCGCCACCGAGACCGGGCCGGACATTTCCGATTTCCAGTCGGGCATTTTGAAGCGTGAGGAAATTGACCGCGCGCGGGGCGCTGGCTTCGGCTCTGAGCCATGGCCCGGCGAAGCGGCTGACCGGCCTCTGGAGCCCTACCACCCGGACATGCTGCCCGGCGCGCGTGCAGCACCCTTTGCGGCGGACACACGCCTCATCCGCCGCGGGCTGCCAGAGAAACAGTCTGCCCGCGACGCGCTGCGAGAGACCCGCCTGCACAGACCTCTCACCAGCCGCACGGAAGACTGATGGACCGGTTTTACGAGATCCGGTTCTAATCGCCTCCTGAAAGACGAAGGCTTACGCGAGTGGATCGAACCGCTGCCAGCTGTCGTCCATCTGGTTGCGAAACCAGGTCATCTGGCGTTTGGCATATTGGCGCGTCAGCGCCGAACCGCGCTCGATCACATAGTCACGGCTCATCGTGCCCTCCAAAAGAGCTGCAATCTCGGAAACGCCGATGGCGCGCAGAACGGGCGCATCGAGCGCTAGCTTCAAGGAAAGAAGCGCGCTGACCTCGTCAATGGCGCCGGTCTCCAGCATGATCTCGAAACGTTGGTTGATACGCTGGTGCAAGAGGCGCCGCTCCGGCAGGACGACGATCTTCTCTGCCCGTTCCGGATCGATCAGCATCGGACCTCTGGTTTGCTGGAAGGTGGCGATCGACTGGCCGCTGGCAACCATGACTTCGAGCGCCCGCACCACGCGCTGGCCATCGGTGGGTGAAAGCCGGGCGGCCATTTCCGGATCGCGCTGCTGAAGTTCGCCATGCAACGGCTCCGGCCCTTCCTCCAGCAGACGGGTGCGAAAAACCTCGCGGATTTCGGGCGGGATGTCAGGCATATCGGAAAGGCCGCCAGTCAGCGCCTTGAAATAAAGCCCGGTGCCACCGACAAACACCGGCAGCCTCCCTTCATCGCGCAGGCGCGGCAGCAGGGCTGTGACATCGCGCAGCCATTCGCCAGTGGAATAGGCGGCCGTGGCCGGAACATGGCCGTAGAGCAGATGCTGCACATCACCGGTTTCTTCCGGGGCCGGGCGCGCGGTCAGCACCCGCAGCGTGTCGTAGACCTGCATGCTGTCGGCATTGATGACAACGCCGCCGTGGCGGTCGGCCAGCGCAAGCGCCAGTGCCGACTTGCCGCCCGCCGTCGGCCCGGTTATCAGGATAGCCTCGCAATTGTCCCGAAGGTTTTTCATCATGGCTCTCGTTGCCACGCTCATCGCCCATCCGTCAAACCCCGTTCTTGACGGAAAGCTGGGGGAAAGGGCCGCCGAAGCGGTGAATGCCGCCGGGCTCTACTGGCTGGCAGATGGGATTGCCTGCGACGTGGCGCTGAGAAACGAGGCCGAAGCGGCTTCCTCGGAGGCCGCCCTGCGCGCCGCGATCGGCGACATGCCGGTCGATGTCGTGGTGCAGGATGTCGAAACCCGCCGCAAGAAACTGCTGATCGCAGATATGGATTCCACCATGATCGGCCAGGAATGCATCGACGAGCTGGCCGATGTGGTCGGGCTTAAGGACAAGGTCTCTGTCATCACCGCGCGAGCCATGAACGGCGAGATCGCCTTCGAGCCGGCCCTTCGCGAACGGGTGGCTCTGTTGAAGGGGCTGCCGATCAGCGTGGTGGACGAGGTGATCGCCAAACGCATCACACTCACATCCGGCGGGCCGGCGCTGATTGCCACCATGCGCGCCAAGGGCTTTTACACCGCCCTCGTCTCCGGCGGCTTTACCGTCTTTACCAGCCGGATTGCAAAGACGCTGGGGTTTGATGAAAACCGCGCCAACATCCTTCTGGAAAAGGACGGCATCCTCACCGGTGAAGTGGCAGAACCGATCCTCGGCAAACAGGCCAAGGTGGATGCGCTGGAAGATATCTGTGCAACGCTTGGCATTTCCGTGGACGATGCAATGGCGGTCGGCGACGGCGCCAACGATCTCGGCATGATCAAGCTTGCCGGTTCAGGCGTTGCCCTTCACGCAAAGCCCGCCGTTGCCGCCGAGGCAAAAATCCGCATCGACCATTCAGACCTCACGGCCCTTCTCTACATCCAGGGTTACCGCAAACACGAGTTCATCACGCCATGAGCGGAGCGGAACAGGTCATCGTCATTCTGGAAACACAGCGCCTTAGGCTGCGCAACTGGCTGGAGGGCGACCGCGACCTGTTTCGCGAAATCAATTCCGATCAGAAGGTGATGGAGTTTTTTCCCTTTCGCCGCAGCCACGACGAAGCCGATCTGCTGTTTGATCGCGTCAACGCCATGATTCGCGAGGACGGTCTCGGCTTTTACGCGGTGGAACTGAAGGAAAGCGGCGAGGCCATGGGATTTTGCGGATTGGCGCCGGCCAACATGCCCGGCATCTTTCCGCCCGAGACCATCGAGATCGGCTGGCGGCTCGCCACCCGCTTCTGGGGCAATGGTTATATCACCGAAGCGGCAAGCGCTCTTCTCGAGTACGGGCTGAAAGCCAAGGGGCTGGATGCAATCATTTCCTTTGCCGTTGCCCAAAACCACCGCTCGACGGCGGTGATGAAGCGCATCGGCATGACCCATTGCCCGGAACTCGATTTCGACAGCCCCCGCGTGCCTGACAGCCACCCCCATCTCAAACGGCATGTGACCTATGCGGCCGTGAAGGACGGACAAACGCGCTGAAAGAGCCGTCTGCCCGTCACATCAAACGGATTATTCCAGCGGAAGTGCGACGAAGCGCAGTTCGCCGTTGGCACCGGCCACCATCATATGGGCGTTGCGGCGCCCCTCGCCTTTCAGTTCCTCGATACGCGAGGTCACGTCGGCGGGCGTTGCAACAAAATCCTGGCCGACCTCGACAATCACCTCGCCGGCCTTCAGGCCCTTTTCGGCCGCCACCGATCCTGCCGCAACATCGGTGATAACGACACCCTCGACGCTGTCGGCGATACCAAAATTCTTGTGGCGCGCCTCGTCCAGCATGGTCAGCGTCATGCCGAGCACTTCAGCGGGGTCTTCCGGCTTTGCCTGGTCGGGCGTATCGCTGTTCTTGCCGTCCGGAAGCGCCGGTTTGTCATCGGCGTCCTCGGCCTCGGCGCCATCTTCCAATCGCCCGAGTGTGACCTTGATCGTCTGCTCCTTGCCATCCCGCAGCACCAGCACATCGACTTCCTTGCCGACGGGGCTTTCAGGGACGGCCAGCGGCAGGTCGCGCATTTCCTTCACCGGCTTGCCGTCGAAGGTAAGGATGACGTCGCCGGCCTTCAGCACGCCGTTATCGACCGGCCCATCCTTGACGACACCGGAGATCAACGCACCCCGCGCGGTATCGAGCCCTAGGCTTTCCGCGATATCATCGGTCACCGGCTGAATGCGCACGCCGAGCCAGCCGCGCCGGGTTTCGCCAAATTCGATCAGCTGCTGCACGATGTTCTGCGCCAATTCCGTTGGCACGGCAAAGCCGATGCCGATGGAGCCTCCGCTCGGCGAGATGATCGCCGTGTTGATGCCGATGACCTCGCCGTTCATGTTGAACAGAGGACCGCCGGAATTGCCCTTGTTGATGGCCGCATCCGTCTGGATGAAATTGTCGTAAGGGCCGGCATTGATGTTGCGGCCGCGCGCGGAAATGATGCCGACCGTCACAGACCCGCCGAGACCGAAGGGATTGCCGATTGCCATCACCCAGTCGCCGATGCGCATCGTCTTGGAATCACCGAATCGCACGAATTTCAGCGGCGCCTTCGGCTCCACTTTCAAAACGGAAAGATCGGTCTTCGTATCGGTGCCGACAAGCTTGGCCTTCAACTTGTTGCCGTTCGGAAAAATCACCTCGATATCATCGGCGCCTTCGATGACGTGGTTGTTGGTGACCACATAACCTGAGGCATCGATGACGAAGCCGGAGCCGAGCGAATTAACCTTGCGGTTACCGTCCTTCTTGCCCTGTCCATCGAAGAAGTCGTTGAAAAATTCCTGGAACGGCGAGCCTTCCGGAATGACCGGCTGCGGACCTGCCCCGGTTCCATCCGACTTGACGCTCTGCGAT
>JAIXTO010000072.1 GCA_027483885.1 Rhizobiaceae bacterium | reverse complement strand
GGGGTCAGGCGACGTCTTCCAGGTCGCGGAGCGACTGGATCATCGAAGACCGCATGAGGTAGTTTTTGTGCTTGGAGGGGTCGGCGGCAATCTGGCGTAATTCGTCGTGATAGGCCGCGCGTGCCACGGGATCGTTTTCCGCCATCATCTTGCGATTGCGCAACGATTGTTCCTGGACGGTTTCGATCGCCACCTTGCGGCGCTGGCGATTGTAGCGCTGCGTGATGTCAAGCGGCGCCTTGCCATGCCAGACCTCGACCAGCTTGTCGCACAGGTTCACGGCATCATGAATGCCGCCGTTCATGCCCATGCCGCCAAGCGGGTTGTTGAGATGGGCGGAATCGCCTGCCAGGAATACGCGACCAGCGACATAGCTCGCAGCAACGCGCTGGTGCACGCGGTAGGCGGTCGCATGAACGATATCGTAGGCGCCAGGCTTTGGGCAAAGTGCCTGCAGGCGTCGTTCCATCTCGGCAGGATCCTTGATCTGCTCTTCCGTCTGGTTCGGGTCGGTCGGCAGCAGCACGCGCCAGAGCGACGGGGTGCGCAGCAGCACCGCCCATTCGCTGGGATCGGTGAGGTAGGCGATCGGCGCCAGATCCTCGATTGCCTCGTCAAAGCGGAACGACGTTGACATCGACAGGAAGATCTCCGGTATCGTCAGCCCGTCGAAGGAAATGCCGAGCGACTTGCGGATGGCACTATGGGCGCCATCGCAGGCAATCAGGTATTGTCCGGACAATTGTTCGCGCGAACCATCCTCGATATGCTCGATTGTCAGCGTTATCCCGGCATCATCCTGCGCGACCTCTACGGCCTTGGCACCATAGATCAGGTCGATCTGGCTATCCGCCGCGATGAGTGCCCGCAACTCTTCCGAGAGCTTCCACTGTTCGCATTGAAGGCGATAGGGATGATTGGTCTCGCCGGCCAGAATGCCGAGATCGAAGGTCGCGACGACCCCTTCTTTTCGGTCACGAAACTGCCATGTCGGGCAGACAAGCCCGCGTTCGACGAGTTTTCTGCTGATATCAAAGCGATCGAGCATGTCGAGCGTCGGCGGATGGAATGTCGAAGCCCTGAGGTCCTTGGGCAGGTCCGGGCTGGTTTCCACGATGGTCACGGGTATGCCCGCCTGCGACAGGCAGCAGGCAGAGACCAGCCCGACAGGCCCGGCCCCGACGATCAGAACACGATCCATGTTCACCCTCATTATCATTATTTCTCCGTCAATGTTTCCCTTGACAAGGGTCAAGTGCTAACTCATTGTGTACAACATGTCACGACATTTAAAGAGGCAATTTCGAAAATGTCGAGATTTTTAGAGCCGGGTGATTGTTGAGTATGCGACGCATGTGAAACGATCAGGTGGTGACGAAGGCGGGCGCAAAATGGCGTTCCGCCTATAAAATGAGGCGCCACAAGGCGTCCGAAGACGGGAACGACGATCTTGATTATAAATTTGACGGGAAAAATTCCGCTTTTCTCTTAGGTTGATTAAGCCCGGGCAGGGTGGCCAACGGCATGCCATATGCCGTTTTTCTGTGCTTTTGCACTTTTGCCTTGCCTTGTTTGTATACAAACAGTGAGAGACAAGCTCATGTTGTTAATTCAGCAATTGCTGAACGGGGTCATGCTGGGCAGCGTTTACGTGACGGTGGCGGTCGCCTTCACGCTCACCATTGGCGTGTTGAACTTCCTCAACTTCACCATTCCCACGCTCTTCATGCTGTCGGGCATGGGCGCCTGGGCGCTCGCCAAATGGGGGCTGCCCTTCGGCCTGACGGGGCCCTTTCCCTGGCCGCTGGCGCTCGGCGGTGCAGTTGTCATGACAATTGCCGCATCGCTCGTCGTTGAACGCTTCACCTTTCGTTATATGAAGGCGAAGTACGGCGATGCGACGGAGCATGCCATTCCGCTGGTAAGCTCGCTCGGTTTTCTGCTCATCATCGAAAACCTGATCCGCATCGGTTACGGCACCGATCCCCAGCGCATGGACGCGATCAGCTGGGATACGACCATCAACCTCGACGGCCTGCTTCTGCGCGCGCCGCAACTGATCAGCCTTGCGGTCGCACTCGCAATCGTTGCCGGACTGACCTGGGTGCTGAAACACAGCCGCATCGGTCGCGGATTGCGCGCGATTGCCGAAAATCCGGATGCCGCCAATATCCTCGGCGTCGATTCCAAGCGGCTCGTTCCGGTCATCTTCATGCTGACCGGCCTGCTCTGCGGGCTTGCCGGCATTCTCTTTGCCATCAATTACGGTGAGGTCTCTCCCGGCATGGGTGAGGAAATCGGGTCCAAGGCCATAGCCGGCATGGTGATCGGCGGACTTGGCTCGATCTGGGGCGCCGTTTTAGGCGGCCTGATCATCGGCATCGCGGAGATGCTGACCGTTCATTTTTTCGGCGCCGACACCGTCCAGGTCGTCGTGTGGGGCCTGCTGCTCGCGGCCCTCTTTGTCCGCCCCCAGGGCCTGCTTGGCCATCACTCGATTGGCAAAGGAAAGCTCTGACCATGAGCGGCTATTGGACCGGTATTCTCACGATCCTCGCGATCAATGTCATCATGGCCTATGCGATCTTTCTGCCTGTCGCGACTGGCCAGCTCAATCTCGGTGGTGCCGGCTTCCAGGCGCTCGGTGCCTACACCGCCGCCTATTTTTCCGCAAATTACGGCCTGACCGTCTGGCTGACCTTACCTCTGTCGATCCTCGTCGGCGGCGCAGTCGGCATTGCCATCGCACTGCCTTTGCTGCGCACGAAGGGGGTTTATCTGGTGCTTGCCACTTTCGCACTTGCTGAGGTGATCGGGGGTGCCATCCTCAATACCGAGGCGCTCGGAGGTGCCATGGGGCTGTCCGTGCCGGATTATGTCGATTATCCGGTGCCGATGGGGGCGGCCGTCCTGGTGACCCTGTTCTGCTTTTATCTGATGGCGACGCGCTTCGGGCTTGCCATGCGGGCTGCCCATGACGATGAGGTGGTCACCGATCTTCTCGGTGTCAGCGTTCGCGGCGTTCGGGTGGCGGCCTTTGCCATCGGCGCGGCCCTGGCCGGTCTCGCCGGCGCGCTTTATGCGCACAGCTACAGCTTCGTGGAAAGCCAGAGCTTCAACGCGACCCTGTCGATCTATGTCCTCCTCTACGTGCTTTTGGGCGGCACCCAGACCGCGCTCGGGCCGTTGTTCGGTGCGGTGTTCTTCACCTTGCTGCCGGAAGTGCTCCGCTCGATCCTGCCCGAATTCAAGAGCTGGATCGTCCTGGCCTTCGGCGCCGGCGGCAATGTCTCTCCTCCCGACGAGAGCTGGCGCTTCGTGATCCTTGGCCTTCTGACTGTGCTGATGATGATATTCCGACCGGAGGGCCTGATCACCCGAACACTGGTCGACAGGCTCTGCAGTCCTTTTACACCACGCCGGCGCGTCCTGCGGGAGGTCGCGGTATGAGCGGCTCATCCGACGTCCTTCTCAGTCTGTCAGGGGTGTGGAAAAAGTTCGGCGGCCTCACCGTCACCTCGGATGTCAGCTTCGACGTGCCCCGCGGCGCCCGTATGGCGTTGATCGGCCCAAACGGCGCCGGCAAAACGACGATCTTCAATCTGATCTCGGGCTTTTACGAACCAACAGCGGGCAAGATCGAGCTCGAGGGTCGCTCCATTCTGGATTATCCCTCGCGCAAGCGCATCGGCCTTGGCATTGCCCGCAGCTTTCAGAACATTCGGCTGATGCCGCATCTCTCGGTTGTCGAAAATGTCATGCTTGGCCAACAGGTGCATGCCAATTCGGTGCTCGACATGCTGAAGCCGCTTTCCCTGTTCGGCCGCTCGCGCTGGCGCGCCGAGGCTGAAGCGCTGCTGGAGGAGATGGGGCTCGACACCTATCCCGGTGAAGTGGTCGCCACGCTGCCTTATGGCGTCAGGAAGAAGATCGAGGTGGTGCGGGCGCTGGCGGCCAGGCCCAAGCTGCTCCTGCTGGACGAACCGGCCGCCGGTCTCAACGGCGCAGAAACCCAGAGCCTGACGGAATTCCTGAAGGGTATCAGCCGTTCGGGCGTCACGCTGCTGGTGGTCGAGCACGATATGGGGCTGGTGCGCGAACTCTGTGACACCGCCGTGGTGCTGAACTTCGGCAAGAAGATCTACGAAGGATCGACGGCGCACGTGCAGGAGGATCCGCTCGTGCTTGAAGCCTATCTCGGTCCCAATCATGCCAAGGCCGCAAAATCGGGAGCCTCCCATGTTGCTTGAAGTGCGCGGTCTTGATGTGCGTTACGGCCGCAACCATGCGGTCAAGTCGCTTGATCTTCATGTGGCGGAAGGCGAGATCGTCACCGTTCTCGGCGCCAATGGCGCGGGCAAAACCTCGCTGTTGCGGGCGCTGCAGGGGGCCGTGAGGCCAGCATCTGGCTCGATCAGGCTTGCAGGCCATGAACTTGCCCAGGCCACACCTGCCGAGCGTGTGCGCCGCGGCATGGCCCTTGTTCCCGAGGGCCGGCAGATCTTCGTGAGCATGTCGGTCCATGAAAACCTGCTGATGGGCGCCTATCTGCGCAAGGACGGCGATTGGACCCGCGATGTTGATGAGGTCTATGACCGTTTTCCCAACCTTGCCGAACGACGCGACATGAAGGCGAGCGTGCTGTCGGGCGGCGAGCAGCAGATGCTGGCGATCGGTCGCGCTCTGGTCAGCCGGCCCCGGTTAATCATGCTGGACGAGCCCTCGCTTGGCCTTTCGCCGCTGTTTGTCACAAATCTCTTCGATCTCATCGGCGAACTCAACCGCTCGGGCATCAGCATCCTTCTGGTCGAGCAAAATACCGGCATGGCCCTCGATGTCGCCCGGCGCGGTTATGTACTGGAACTCGGCCAGGTTGTGCTTTCGGACGAAGCCCAGGCACTCGCCGGCAACAGTGCCCTGACCCAAGCCTATCTCGGCGGCGGCCACGCCGCTGCAAGCTGATCCCGATCTGACCGTCACCGGACTGACTGCCATCTCGAAAACAAAGGAGAATGCAATGACATCAAGGTTCCGTTTGCTCGCATCCGTCGCACTGGCCGCGCTGGTGGCGCTTCCCGCGCTCGCGGAGGACACGATCAAGATCGGCAATATCGTCACGACGGCCGGGGTGCTGAAGAGCGTCGCAGAGCCTGCCGTGGTCGCTGCCGACATCGCCGTCGAAGAAATCAATGCCGCAGGCGGCATCAATGGCAAGAAGGTCGAGCTGATCCGCTTCGAGGCATCCTCCGACCCCAAGCAGGCCTCCGTTGGCGCGCGCAAGCTCGCACAGGATGATGGCGTTCTGGCCATTCTCGGACCCTTCTCCTCGGCCGAATTTTCTGTCGCTCTCAACGATGCCGAGCGCTTGAAGGTGTTGATGATGCCGAACTCCGCCTCCACGCCCGGCCTGACCGAGGGCAAGACCTACAGCTACCGCCTGTCTGAAGACGAAAGCAAACAGTTCGGCCGTCTGCTGAAGTCGATCAAGGCAAAGGGCGTGAAGGCCGATACGGCCGAGATCGTCTATATCTCGGACGAAGTGGTCTCGAATGCCGCTGGCACGAAGCTCTATCCCACGCTGCTCGATGCCGCAGGCATCAAGCACGGCACGCCGATCGCGGTACAGTACAAAAGCTTTGATATGTCGGCACAGGCGGCCCAGATCATGCAGTCCAATCCGGATATTGTCGCCATCGCCGGCACGCCGCCATCCGCCTCCAAGGTCATCAAGGAATTGCGGCGCCAGGGCTACAAGGGCCGCATCATCGGCTCGCAGATCTTCGCCGACCCCAATGTTCTCGAACTGTTTGGTCCGGAGGGTGACGGCACGCTGCTCGTCGCCGGTTTCTGGAAGGGCTTTAATGCGAGATCGCAGGCCTTCAACGACAAGTTCGTGGCCGAAGCCGAAAAGCGTGGCATCCACAAGCTCGGCGCACACCATTCCGACGCGCAGACCTATGACACGCTGTTCCTGATGAAGCAGGTGATGGAAAAGGCCGGCGTTACCGGAGATCCGTCGAAGCTGACGCAGGAACGGGAGAAGATTACCGCTGCCATGCAAGGCGTGAGCTTCTCCGGCATCCTCGGCGACAATATCTGCTTTGCCGGTCATGATGCCGAGCTTCCAGGTTATGTCATTGAGATCAAGAACGGCCAGTGGACGAAGTTCGACGAGGCGCCGGCCGATCCCTGCAAGTGATTTCCATTTGAGACCTACCCCGACAGCGCGCCACGCTGACGTCTTCAGCGTGGCGATCCGCCCCGGCCATGATGCGCCAAGACCAAGCTCAAGAAGAACAGAGGGAATGTGAAATGTTGAAACGCGTGACGATGGCGACTGCGCTTGCCGCGACACTGTCTTTCGTCCCCTTGACGATGGCCGCGGCCGAGACCGTCGGACTGGCGACCACCAAGGGCGGTGCGACCGAGCAGATCGCCACGGCGCTTGCCAAGACCATCACGGAGAGGGCGGGCGTCATGGTGCGTCCGCAGGTCATGGCCAACACATCGCAGTATCTGCCGCTGGTCGATGCCGGACGCGTGGAATTCGGGATCGCCAATTTTCCGCAGACTGCCTATGCGATATCTGGCACTGGCATGTCCGAAGGGCAGCCCAGTCCGAACCTGCGCATGGTGGCGTCTCTCATCCCGTTTAATGCAGGCCTGATGGCAACCGAAAAGTCGGGAATGAAGACCATGGCGGATCTGAAGGGGAGGAAAGTGCCGCGGTTTCCGGTCAATTCGCTCGGTGATTTCATCATTCGGGCATCGCTGCAGACTGCGGGCCTGACCTATGACGATGTGACATCTGTGCCGATCGCCAATTTCCCGGCCATGTTCGAGGCGCTGAAGGACGGCCAGACCGATGTGACCATCGCAACGGCCGGATCGCAGTCCGTTCTCGACATCGAGGCTTCGGTGGGCGGCGTCACCTTCCTCAGCTACAAGGCCGGCGACGAAGCGGTGCTCGACAAGCAGCTTCCCGGGACGGGGTTGAAGAAGGGCAGTCAGCTCGCCACGTCGCCCGGCATCACGCCCGACACCAACATCTTTTTCTATGATTATACGCTGTTTGCCAGCGCCAGCGTTCCCAATGAGACGGTCGCCAAGGTGGCCAAAGCGCTTTACGAGGGCAAGGAGAGCCTGCAGGCATCCGGTCCGATCTGGAGCGAGTTCGATCCGGCCAAGCTCGCCCATGTCACCAAGCTCGACTATCATCCGGGTGCCGTGGCGTTCTACAAGAGCGTCGGCATCTGGTCCGGCAAGTGAGGGCGGCGTGATGGAGACGACCACCGTCAAGGATGAAACCGCGAATGTGCGGGTGGAGGAGATGGGGCTTGCCTCTCGAATCCTGTCGCTTCTGGTCCCGGTTCTGGCCCTCGTCTGGGTCATGGCTCTGCCGCAAAGGCTCGGACTTCTGATCTATCCGGAACAGATCGTCGCGCTCATGTTCGGCGCCTCGCTGGCTGTGGTTTATCTGCGCCGAAAGGCGCGCGAAGGGCAGATTGAGCGGCTGGCCAACCAGGCAGCCGGCGGTCTCTCCATAGCGCTCGGGATCTATGTGTTCTGGCGCTTCCCGGTTCTCTCCGAAGCCACCCATCGTTACCCGACCGAGGCACTGCTGATCGGGGTGCTGGTCACAGGGCTCAGCATGGAAGCGCTGCGCCGGGTCGTCGGGTGGACGTTGATCATCATTTTCGCTCTGCTCTTTGCGTATGCGGTCTTTGGTGACTGGGTGCCGGGCCCGCTTCAGGGCCGGCCCATGGCCGCCGGCGACGTCTTGCGTTTCCTCGGCACGGATTCGTCCGCCGTCTGGGGGCAGACGTTGCAGATCGCGGCCTTCGTTGTCGTTGCCTTCGTGCTCTTCGGGGGGCTGCTGATTGCCTGCGGCGGTGGGGACTTCTTTACCCAGCTTGCCATGCGTGTTGCCGGCCGCGGACCCGGAAATGCGGCCAAGGTTGCGGTCACCGCTTCGGCACTGTTTGGGACGGTATCGGGCAGCGCCGTTTCGAACGTGATGTCCACCGGTATCATGACCATCCCGCTGATGAAGCGCGCCGGCTTCAAACCGACCCAGGCAGCAGGAATCGAGGCTGTGGCGTCAACCGGCGGACAGATGATGCCGCCGGTCATGGGCGCTGCCGCCTTCCTGATGGCGGAAATTCTGATGGTGCCCTACAAGACCATCGCACTGGCGGCCATGCTGCCCGCCATTCTCTATTACATGTCGGTCTACGTGCAGATCGATTTTATCGCCCGTCGTGACCACATCCCATCACTCGGCGCGATGGAACGGCGCAGCCTGATCGACGTGATGAAAGAAGGGTGGCTTGCCATTCTGGCTTTTTCGGTGCTGCTGTTTTGTATCTTCACCTGGAATATGCGGGCGGAGCTTGCGGCCGTCTGGGCCTTTTTTGCCCTTGCCATCGTCGGCCTTGCCGCGGGTTACCTGCGCCGCGACAATAAGGTTATGACATGGCAACGCATGCTCCATGTCATCATGGACACCGGCGGCGCTACCTGCGACGTACTGCTGATCACCGCCGTCTCCGGCATGATCATCGGCCTTCTGTCCACCACCGGCCTTGGTTTTGCGCTGTCGATGTATCTGCTGGAGTTCGGCGGGACGAGCCTGTTCGGATTGCTGATCGTGACGGCCATCATCGGCATCATTCTCGGTCTCGGTCTCCCGACCACCGGCGTCTATCTGCTCATGGCGGCGCTGGCGGCACCGACCCTGATCCAGCTCGGTGTGTCGCCGATCGCGGCGCACATGTTCGTTTTCTACTTCGGCATCCTGTCGATGATCACGCCGCCGATCGCGCTGGCGAGCTTTGCTGCTTCAAGCCTTGCGGGTGCGTCGAAGGGAGGCACCGATATCGAAGCCTTCCGCTTCGGCTGGATCGCCTATTTCCTGCCATTCCTGTTCATCTACAAGCCCGGCCTGCTGATGATCGGCTCGTGGACGCATATTGGCTATGTCTTTGCAAGTTCAATGGTTGCTCTGGTGCTCGTCACCGGCGGTCTGGTCGGTCATGGCCTGAAGCCACTCCATCCGCCACTGCGTTTCGTCTGGCTCGCAACCGGGCTTCTGGTCATCGCCCCGCTGAACGAGATCGGCAGCGACGCGCTGGAATATGCCGTCAGTGCGATTGGCTTGGTGCTGCTGATGTTGTCGCTCCTGCCGACCAGGGGCACAAAGGCAGTCCGCGCCTGATAGGTTCAAGACCGCGACCCTTTGGTACGCAACCCCCGAAAATTGCAGCGCAACCCTGAAAATGAAGGGTTGCGCTTCCTGCCCGGTGAAGATCATGCCGGTGGAAATCGCAAGACCGAGGCCAGCGCCCTATCGACAGAAGAAATGACGCCGAAACAGATCATCTGGCACCTCATGATCCTTATTCACAAAAGGCGCCAGCGAGGCCAATTCCTGCGAAGAAAAGCGGATTCAGGGATGTCATCGTGGTTCCTCCCTGGGAACGGTTTCAACTGACGTGGGCGATAGAGGCAGGATGACCGGGATACCCGAACGCGAGGTGATGAACTCGGCTTCGATGCCGTAGACGGATCGAAGAATGTCCGGCGTTATGACGGCTTCGAACGCGCCGTGCCCGACCAGGGCTCCGCCGTTCAGCAGCATCACGCTATCGCAGTGGCGGGCTGCCAGATTGAGATCGTGGATGGCGATGACAACGAGTGCGCCGGTTCGGGCGATGTAATCCTTGAGAAGTTTGAGGACATGCATCTGGTGCCTGATATCGAGCGCACTGGTCGATTCATCCAGAAGCAAAAGCTGCGGTTGGCGCATCAGGCGCTGTGCCAGAAGAACCAGCTGCTGCTGACCGCCGGACAAGGTTGGCATGCCTCTTGCCGCAAGATCGGCAATTCCGAAGAAGTGCAGAATCCGCGTTGCGGCACTGAGCGTATCATCGCCGATGCGCCAGCCGAGTTGTTCATGGCGGCCAAGCAGGATGACTTCCAGAACGGACAGATCGGCTCGCACCTGGCATTGTTGGGGCATGAAGCCGACATCACGCGGGTCTACCGGGTTGCCGCTCCACAGGATTTTGCCTTTTGAAGGGAGCTGACCGGCAATGGCGTTCAGGAGCGTGGACTTGCCGGCACCGTTCGGGCCGATCAAGCCAATCATCTGTCCGGCGGCAATAGAGGCAGAGACACCGGAGATGATCCGGGTGCGACCATGCAGAACGTCGACGTCTCTCAAGACCAGGCGTGCTGTCATGACATACCTCGCTGACCGCGTTTGGCGATGACGGCAAACAGCATGGGGACACCGGCGACCGCCGTAATGATGCCGACAGGAATGACGGCCGCCGGCGAGATGAATTTTCCGAAGACCGAGGCGCCGATAAGAATGATGGCACCCGTGATGGCTGCGAGCGGGAGGGAGAAACGATGGTCTTCTCCAACGAGCGTGCGCGCGACATGGGGTGCGATCAGTCCAACGAAGCCGATTGTGCCGACAAAGGAGACAGCCGCCGCCGTCAACAGAGCCACGATGAGGAACGTATGCCGCCGGATCGCCTCGACGGAAAGCCCGAGGCTGCGGGCATTGGCGTCCCCCAGCCGCAGCGTGGTCAGCGCCCAGGTGCTACGGGCGATGAAGGGAAGGCAGGCGCATGCGATCACGGCTGTCACCGAGACGCTTGTCCAGCTTGACTTCAGCAAGCTGCCGAACAGCCAGAAGACGATTTGCTGCAAGACCTCCGGGGATGCCAGGAATTGTAAAAGCGACTGAAGCGACTGGAAGAAGAACAGGACGGCGATACCGCCGAGAACCAGGATTTCCGGTGTTGCGCCGCGCAACCGGGCAATGGCGTAGACGAGACCGCAGGCCACCAGCGTCATGGCGAAGGCACAGGCTGGAATGACGATAAATGCCGGGAGGGGAATGAGCGAACCGAACATGATCGCAAGAGCTGCGCCGAAACCGGCTGCTGCTGAAAAGCCGAGCGTAAAGGGACTGGCGAGCGGGTTTCCGAGGATCGTCTGCATTTGCAGGCCGGCAAGACCCAGGCACGCACCGACCAGGACGCCCATAACGGTCTGCGGCATGCGCAATTGCCAAAGGATCGTGGCAACCATGCGGTCGTCGCCTTGAGGGCCGGCCAGCAGTCCGTGCCAGACGTCGGAAAGCGGCATGCCGGATGGGCCGGTGGTGAGATCCAGCACCATGAGCAGACCGAGGCAAACAAGCGCCCCGATCATCACAAAACTCCGACGCGCGGATGCGCGGCGATAACCGTCGCGCATCCCGTCAATCTGTGTGAAAAAGGATGTCATTGTCCGCCCGCTGCATAAGGCAGGACGAACACGCCGTCGGCCTTGATCGGCAGCCACTTGTCATAGTAGTCGGCGATATTCCTGGCCGGATCGACATCCTTGAAGGCATCCGGGTAAAGCTGCTTGGCGATGTACTGCGCATAGACATAGTCCGACAGCGTGCGCGCGCCGCCGTGGTAGATCGCAAATACGTTATTGTCCTTCACCGCGGGCAGGTCTGACCAGCCCGGACGACCGAGATAGGCCTTCATGCGTTCGCGCGTGACTGCCGGATCTGCGCCAAACCCGACCGGAACCGATTGCGGCTTGTTCAGCCATTCCGACCCACCGAGAAAGATCAGGTCGGGCTTTTGTGCCAGCACATATTCCGGGCTGAGCGGTCCCCAGTTGCCGATCTGGCCCTTGGCGATATTATGGCCACCAAGCCTGTCGATCAGCGCACCCCACATGCTGTTGCCATAGGAATTGCCGACCTCGCCAGGTCCTTTCTGCGCCAGTTCGACATAGACCTTCTTGTCCGTCGGGCCGGCTTTTTCGATGCGGGCCTTGATGTCGGCCATCGCGTCTTCATAGGTCCTTGCGAGCGTTTGCGCGCGATCCTCCGTGCCCATCAGCTTGCCCAGCGCCAGTGTGGAGGCGACATGCTTTTCGACGGTCTGGGCATTGTAGTCGAGCGTCACGATCGGAATACCGGCAGCCTCGATCTGCTTGATGCCTTCACCGAGTGCGTCATAGGACCAGGCCGCCAGAATGAGCAGGTCGGGCTTGGCCGCAATCACCTTCTCGATTGAAAACGTATTGTCTTCGGTATTGCCGACATCCGGAATTGACGCGAGCTTCGGCAGAGCCTTTTCGTAAGCCGCAAACTGGTTCGGCCGCCAGTCCTTCCAGGTGGAGAGAGAAAGGGCGACGACCTTGTCGAGCGCACCGGGGCCGGCGATGGCAAGATAATCCTCATAATAGAAGCTGAGGACGATGCGTTCCGGCACCTTGGGCACTGTGACGGTGCGTCCCTTGACGTCGGTGACTGTGATGTCGGCAAAGGCACTGGCCGTCATGGCCAGGAGACCGACAAAGGCTGAGACGAGTAGTTTTTTCATCAGGTTTCCTCGAGAGAGACTTGGCGGGCGTACGAATGCCCGCCGCTTGTGATGTCAGAGGTTCAGCTCAGCGCGCGCTTGAGCGGCTTGACGAGCCGGACGATCAGATAGTCAAGGGCGATCACCGTCAGCAGCACGACTCCGGTCCGCGGGAACGGCAAAGAGACTGCGGGCATGATGTGGCCCCGGTTTTCCAGAGCGTCATGTTTGCAGGCACTGGAGGCGCCATCCGGCATTGCGGGTGTCATGGTCATGTTGACGTCCCCCGGTGTTACGATGATTGAAGACAAAACTCGTCCGGCGCAGATTTCTGCGGGACAAGCGAAGGCTGGCCAGAGGCGAGAAGGCGCAGGGCTTTGTCGTCGGCGATGGTGATGATTTCCGGATGGCTGAAGGTGATCAAACCATTGCGCTTGAACCTGCTCAGACAGCGGCTGACCGTCTCCAGGGTCAGGCCAAGCCAGTCGGCGAGATCGGTTCGGGTCAGGTAAAGGCTAAACGTCGTTTTCTGGAACTCCGGCGCCTTCGACGGTCGTCTAAACCGTTCAGCAAGGTCAATGAGGGCAGATGCGACTTTTTCCTGTGCTGTTTTTCGGCCGAGCAGAGTTGCCAGCGCCTGTGATCGGCGCAGCATCTGCTTGAGCGCGGCACCGATGGCAGGATCGGTGAGCGGTGCGACCGGGCGAAGCTGCGTAAACGTCAGCGTTTCCGCGTTGCATTCGGCGATGCTGCCCACGGATGGCCCAAGCAATGAGCCCGGTCCGAGAATATCCAGAATTTGCCTGCGACCATCGCCGAGCGATTGAAAGAGTGCGATGCACCCATCCTGCAGCTGAAAATCGGTCGATCGTGGAAAATCACGCAGCAGGATCCGCGTGCGCGGAGCAACGAGCTTGCAGACCGGCGATCTTTCGCTTTTTCCTACAGGTCCTAGAAAATCGATCGGTAGAACGGGCGATACCTCGCCCAATGTGGTCCTGTTGAACATGACGTGTGTCCGGCGCTACGCCGGTCATCACGTCCCGTAGCTGGGAGTGCGCAACCGGCGATGACTGAAGGGCTGCTGCACTATGCAGCGGCGGTTTCAGGCAATGAGACCGGCCGGAGGGCCACGTGGGCTTGCATTGGGAGGAAACAGTTGACGGTGAAAAGCTTCGTGACGGAGCGGACGCTTGATCTCTGCTCCAACGACGATTGCCTGGCCGATCGAGTCGGCTGGTGCAGGCAAGACGATGGATGCCGTTATCCGACAGGCTTCGCAAACAGGCCCACGATCATGGCCATGATGTTTCCCGCTGTCGTCCTGGCTCGGCAGGCAGAGGACCGGGATAGTGCCGTCGGGCAATGTGTAGGCTGCAAGTTCAGCAAGAGGAATTGCCGACTCTATGACCGGTGTCTTATGGGCAAACCCAACGCACAACAGAGCGATGGCGCAAATGATACGCACCAGTTTCGCCATGTCTGACGCGATTGCCGCCATTCCGATTGATCCCCTTCATCTCACGATTAGGCGTTCTTCCG
>JAIXTO010000034.1 GCA_027483885.1 Rhizobiaceae bacterium | reverse complement strand
TGAAGGCCAAGGGCGTTGCCGCTGAAGACATCATGGTCAATTACACGCCCTTCGGCCAGTCCGACTGGCAGACCATCGTCTCCGACATCAAGAAGTTCGGCTCTGCGGGCAAGAAGACCGCCGTCGTCTCCACGATCAACGGCGATGCCAACGTTCCCTTCTACAAGGAACTGGCAAACCAGGGCATCAAGGCCGAAGACATTCCGGTCGTCGCCTTCTCGGTCGGCGAAGAGGAACTGGCCGGTCTCGACACCACGCCGCTGGTCGGCCATCTCGCTGCCTGGAACTACTTCCAGTCCGTCGATGCACCCGTCAATGCCGAGTTCATCAAGGAATGGCATGCGTTCACCAAGAACGACAAGCGCGTGACCAACGACCCGATGGAAGCCGCCTATATCGGCTTCAACGCCTGGGTGAAGGCTGTGGAAGCCGCCGGCACCACCGATACGGACAAGGTTCTCGACAGCATCATCGGCGTTTCCGTGCCGAACCTGTCGGGCGGCACCTCCACCGTCATGCCGAACCACCACATCACCAAGCCGGTCCTGATCGGCGAAATCCAGTCCAACGGTCAGTTTGAAATCGTCCAGCAGACCCCGTCTGTCGTCGGCGACGAATGGTCGGATTACCTGCCGGATTCGAAGAACCTGATCTCCGATTGGCGCAAGCCCATGTCCTGCGGCAACTTCAACGTTGCAACGGGCAAGTGCGGTGGCAAGGGCAGCTGATCGGCCTGCTTCCGGTCCAGTGCCTGACACCTTGAGCGCGTCCCTCTCCCCGTCCGCCGGGGAGAGGGAGTTTGAACGTTGCCTGCCCCCGGCAGATGCCTTTTCGGCCCGGGGTGCTGCGTGACGAGAGGGGGCGATCCGATGTTACATCAATTTTTTCGGCTAATTTTGACGGTGTTTGCCGTGTGCGCGGTGTCTTTTACTGCTGCCGCACAGAGCGACCCGAAAACGCTGTTCAACGAGCTGGGCAAGGCGGATTTCAAGCAGGCGGAAGTGCTGATCGGCCAGCTGGCGGCCAGCGGCGATCCGCGTGTCGTGCCGGCGCTTGAAGCGTTCAGCGAAGGCGATCTTTATGCCCGCAAATCCGATGGTGCCGTGTTCATCACCAAGGCCTCCGGCGCCAATCTGGCGCTGATCGATCCCCTGTCAGGCGAAACCGCCGGCGAGGCGCCGAAGGGCGCCATGAACAAGTTGAAGATCAACAACAGTCTTCGCCGCGTCATCCGCTCGGCGCTCGGTGGCCTCACGCTTCTGAGCCCCGACCGCAATGTGCGCCTTGAAGCTGCCGATGCGGTGCTGCGCTCGCCCAGCGCCGAAAACCTCGATCTGGTCGAGGCAGCCCTTGCCAAGGAAACCGACCGCGAGGTGAAGGCACGCATGGAAGAAGCGCGTGCTGCCTCCGTTCTGTCGTCTGACCGGTCGCTGGACGAAAAACGTGCCGCCATCGAAACCGTCGCAAGCCTTGGCGGCCGCGGTGCCGTCAGCATCCTGATGACCGCCTCCGGTGCGCTTGATCCGGCCCTTAAGCCGGATGTGGATCGTGCGATCGGCAAGATCGAAAGCACGCTGGCCTTCTGGGATATGGGCCAGAACATCTGGTACGGCGTGTCGCTCGGCTCCGTGCTGCTGCTGGCCGCCATCGGCCTTGCCATCACCTTCGGCGTGATGGGCATCATCAACATGGCCCATGGCGAAATGGTGATGATCGGCGCTTACGCCACCTTCATGGTGCAGGAGGTGATCCGCACGTCTGCGCCGCATCTGTTTGATTGGTCGCTGGCGATTGCCGTGCCGGTCGCTTTCCTCATTACCGGCGCCATCGGCCTTGTCATCGAACGCGGTGTCATCCGCTTTCTTTATGGCCGGCCGCTCGAAACGTTGCTGGCCACCTGGGGCATTTCGCTCATCCTGCAGCAGTTGATCCGCACCATCTTTGGCCCGACCAACCGCGAGGTCGGCAATCCCTCCTGGATGTCCGGCTCGTTTCCGCTGGGCGGCCTGTCGATCACCTGGAACCGTCTGTGGATCGTTGCATTCTCGCTGTCGATCTTCTTTGGCCTGCTCCTCCTCATGAAGCGTTCCGCCTTCGGCCTGCAGATGCGCGCCGTCACCCAGAACCGCCGCATGGCGTCTTCCATGGGCATCCGCACTGCCTGGGTCGATGCCTTCACGTTTGCGCTCGGCTCCGGCATTGCCGGCATCGCGGGTGTGGCGCTCTCCCAGATCGATAACGTCTCGCCCAATCTTGGCCAGTCCTACATCATCGACAGTTTTATGGTCGTGGTGTTCGGCGGCGTCGGCAATCTATGGGGAACGCTCGTCGGGGCCTTGTCGCTTGGCGTCCTCAACAAGTTCCTCGAGCCCTCGGTCGGTGCCGTGCTCGGCAAGATCCTGGTACTCGTCCTCATCATCCTTTTCATCCAGAAGCGGCCGCGCGGTCTCTTCGCACTCAAGGGAAGGGCGATCGAAGCATGATCACGAGCTTTATCCTGCGTGCCCTCGAAGGCCGTATCATTGTCGCCGTCGCCGTGCTTCTGGCCGTTGCGGTGCTGGTGCCGGCCGCCAATCTGCTGACCCCACCCGACAGCGCGCTGCATATCCCGACCTATGCCGTCTCGCTGATGGGCAAATATCTCTGCTATGCGCTTCTGGCGCTCGCACTCGATCTCGTCTGGGGTTATTGCGGCATTCTCTCGCTCGGCCACGGCGCCTTTTTCGCGCTCGGCGGTTATGCCATGGGCATGTACCTGATGCGCCAGATCGGCTCACGCGGCGTTTATGGTAATCCGGAACTGCCCGATTTCATGGTCTTCCTCAACTGGAAGGAACTGCCGTGGTTCTGGCACGGCATGGACATGTTCTGGTTTGCCATGCTGATGGTGCTGGTCGTGCCGGGCCTGCTCGCCTTCATTTTCGGCTGGTTTGCCTTCCGCTCCCGCGTCAACGGCGTCTATCTCTCGATCATCACGCAGGCGATGACCTATGCGCTGCTGCTTGCCTTCTTCCGCAACGACATGGGGTTCGGCGGCAATAACGGGCTTACAGATTATAAGGAAATCCTCGGCTTTTCCGTGCAGGCGGATGGCACGCGCGCCGTGCTCTTTGCGCTCTCGGCGATCATGCTGTCGCTCTGCCTCATCATTTCCTCCGGCATCGTGCGCTCGAAATTCGGCAAGGTGCTGGTCGGCGTGCGCGATGCCGAAAGCCGGGTGCGCTTCCTCGGGTTTCGCGTCGAAAACATCAAGCTCTTCACCTTCGTCGTGTCTGCCATGATGGCGGGCATTGCCGGGGCGCTCTTCGTGCCGCAGGTCGGTATCATCAATCCGGGCGAATTTGCGCCGGCCAATTCCATCGAAGTGGTGGTGTGGACGGCGGTTGGCGGGCGCGGAACGCTGATCGGCCCGATCATCGGTGCGATCCTCGTCAACGGCGGCAAGAGCTTCTTCACCGGCGCCTTCCCGGAAGCCTGGCTGTATGCGCTCGGCGCCCTTTTCATCGGCGTCACGCTGTTTTTGCCAAAGGGCATCGTCGGCACCATTCAGGCGCGGACATCAGGTCGCCGGGCGATGAAGGCGGCGGTGGAGGCCGAAAAGGGCCGCACCGAGACACCGGCAGCAACCCCCATCCAGGCGGCGGAGTGATCCCATGAACCAGCTCGTCAGCGAAACCCGCCCGCCATCGCTTCTTTATCTCGACGGCGTTTCCGTCTCCTTCGATGGCTTCAAGGCGTTGAATTCCCTGTCCTTCGTGGTGGAGCCGGGCGAATTGCGCGCCATCATCGGCCCGAATGGTGCGGGCAAGACAACGATGATGGATATCATCACCGGCAAGACAAGGCCCGACAGTGGCCGGGTTCTGTTCGAAGACACGATCGACCTCACCCGCAAGGACGAGGCCGACATCGCCCAGCTCGGCATCGGCCGCAAGTTCCAGAAGCCGACGGTGTTTGAAAGCCATACCGTCTGGGACAATCTGGAACTGGCGCTGAACCGCAAGCGCGGCGTGTTTGCCACGCTGTTCTACCGGCTGACATCGGAGGACAAGGCACGCATCGAGGAGATCATGACGACGATCCGCCTGACGCACCGCCGCGATGAACTGGCCGCCAATCTTTCGCACGGCCAGAAGCAGTGGCTAGAAATCGGCATGCTTCTGGCGCAGGAGCCGAAGCTGCTGCTGGTGGACGAACCCGTCGCCGGCATGACCGACGCCGAAACCGCTGAAACCGCGATTCTCCTTCGCGAAATCGCCAAGACCCGTTCGGTTGTGGTGGTGGAGCACGATATGGGCTTTATCCGCGACCTCGGCGTGAAGGTGACGTGTCTGGCGGAAGGTTCGGTGCTTGCTGAGGGATCGATCGATTTCGTCTCCAGTGATCCGAAGGTCATCGAGAATTATCTGGGGCGGTGAGGTTTTATGCAAACCTGCGCATCCCCAAAAATCCCCTCCCCACCCTCCCCACAAGGGGGAGGGCTTAACCTAGCTCGACCTTTCTCCCGTATGGCAAGGCGGTGCCGCGAGTTTTCTCCCCCCTTGTGGGGGAGATGGCCGGCAGGCCAGAGGGGGTTTTATCCTGTACTGAATTCACGGAGGCCCCCATGCTGACAGTCGACAACATCAACCTGCATTACGGTGCCGCCCAGGCTCTGCGGGGCGTTTCCATCACTGCCCCGATGGGCAAGATCACCTGTGTGCTCGGCCGAAACGGCGTTGGAAAAAGTTCGCTGCTGCGCGCGATCACCGGCCAGCAGGCCGTCAGCGCCGGTTCGATTGCCTTCAATGGCGCGACCCTCAACGGCCTTGCGCCTTATGCGCGCGCCAAGCATGGCATCGGTTATGTGCCGCAGGGGCGCGAAATCTTTCCGCTGCTGACGGTGAAGGAGAACCTCGAAACCGGTTTTGCACCGCTTGGCCGTAAGGAAAAGTTCATCCCGGATGATATCTTCGCACTGTTTCCGGTGTTGAATTCCATGCTGTCGCGTCGTGGCGGCGATTTGTCAGGGGGCCAGCAGCAGCAGCTGGCGATCGGTCGCGCCATGGTCACACGGCCAAAAATATTGGTGCTGGACGAACCGACGGAGGGCATCCAGCCATCGATCATAAAGGATATCGGCCGCGCCATCCGTTACCTGCGGGATTCCACCGGCATGGCCATTCTGCTTGTGGAACAGTATCTGGATTTCTGCCGCGAGCTTGCAGACCATGTCTACATCATGGATCGTGGCGAAATCGTCCATGAAGGGGCGGCAGAAACGCTGGATACGGCAGAAGCAAGGCGCCACCTGACCGTGTGATGCTATTTTATCGCATAGCTGCTCTTCCACTCCTGGGGAGTTTCCGAGTGATTTCTAATATGTTAACCAGAGCGCGGTTTAATCCAATACACACTCCGTTTTCACGCACTCCCGTTTGACGAGGCGCTTGATGGCATCTGGACTTCGCTCCGGCATCTTCCTTTCCCGTGCTCTTGGTGGCCTTGCGGCTGCAGGAGCATTTTTCATGGCCGCAACGGCTGCGAGTGCCGGTTGCGGCGTGGCGGTGGATGCGGGATATCACGACATCAGCCTCACCGTTGGTGGTGTTGAGCGGCATGCCGTATCCTACGTGCCCTCGGCCTATAACGGCACCGACAAGCTCGCCGTCGTCTTCGATTTCCATGGCAGCAACAGCTATCCGCGCGCTCAGATGCGCCGCAGTTCCTGGGACAAGGTGGCCGAACGCGAAGGTTTTATCGTCCTTGCCCCGCAGGGTAGCCTCGATGGCAAGCCGCCCGGCACCCATGCCTGGAACGTTCCGGGTGTTACGAGCCAAGCCGGCGGGCTGGATGAGATCGCCTATATCAAATCCGCCATCGAGACGGTGAAGCAGGATTACTGCATCGACCCCACCCGCATCTATGCGTCAGGCTATTCCGGCGGCGGGCGCATGCTGTCGGCCTATATCTGCTCTGGTGCCGATGATTTTGCGGCTGCCGGTTTTGTGAATTCCCTGCGCGTCGGGCTTCCGGTCGAGCGTCGCGATGGCAAGTGGGGCCCGGACCCGGCCAGCTGCAAGCCGGCGCGTCCCGTCTCCATCATGGCTTTTGCCGGCGTGAAGGACGAGGCGAACCCCTATGCTGGCGGCGGCAAGGCCTATTGGCAATACGGTTTCAAGACCGCGCTGCAGCGCTGGGCGGAACTGGATGGCTGCAAGGGCAATGGCACCTCCGCCAGTATTGATGGCGTCACGTTCAGCCTGTTTGACACCTGCATGAGCGGCGCGCGCATCGCCACCTATGAGTTTGCCGAGGGCAATCATGACTGGCCGCGGCCCAGCGCCAAGGCCAATGTGATTGCAGCGGCGGCTGAAGCCCAAGCAGGTGTCGTCAAGGTTTCTGCGGGCAAGAAGCAAAGCTTCGATCCAAACGTTGATCCGGCGTCGCGGATGTGGGACTTCTTTGCCAAGGCCAATATGACCGATGTTGTCGCAACCGCCGCCCAGCCTATCGGCAAGGCAAAGGCTGTTGCGGTCTGCGCCGGCGATGCGGCCTCCGTTTCGGGCAATGCCGAGGGCCTGTCGGCCGAGGGAATGACGTGCAGCAACAGCCAGCCAACAGACCAGCGCCGCAGCGGGCTCGGGGCGAAGGGCGCCTTGTAACAAAACAGCGGGCGGGCCGCTCGCGGCTTGCCGAGCTTTATCAGGACGGCTGCGCAAAAATCCGCCTGCCGGAAAGTTTTACCCCCGCGCTTGAGGCGGTCCTTATCAACAGTTCCGGCGGCCTGACCGGCGGCGACCGCCTGTCGTGGTCGCTCAAGGCCGGTGCCGGCACGGATGTGACCGTCACAACCCAGGCCAATGAAAAGATCTACAAGGCGGCCGCCGATACCGCCCTTCTGTCAAGCCGCATCGAGGCGGGCGAGGGCGCCCGCGTCGCCTGGCTGCCGCAGGAAAGCATCCTCTTCGACCGCGCTTCGCTGACGCGCGAACTGGAGGTGGATCTTGCCCATGATGCCGAATTTCTCGCCGTCGAAGCCATCATTCTTGGTCGCACCGCTATGGGCGAAAGTGCCGATAACGGCCTGTTTCGCGATCGCTGGCGCATTCGCCGCGAGGGGCGCCTGATCCATGCCGAGGATGTGCGGCTCTCCGGTGAAATCAAGGCGCTTGGGCAAAGACCGGCAGTGCTCTCGGGCCGTGTCGCTTTTGCCACCGTGTTTTATTCCGGCCCACAGGCCGAGGCATTTTTACCGCGCCTGCGCGATAGTCTGGAAGCCGGATATTCTGGCGCAAGCCATTGGCAGGACAAGCTTGTGGTGCGCATTGCCGCCACGGACGGCTTTGCCTTGAGAAAAATTCTCGTTCCTGTCATTTCGCTCTTGCGAAACGGCGCGCCAGTGCCGAAAGTCTGGAACATCTGAGCATAAAAATCGGGGAACCCATGAACCTCAGCCCAAGAGAAAAAGACAAGCTCCTGATTTCGATGGCGGCGATGGTTGCCCGTCGCCGGCTGGAGCGCGGCGTGAAGCTGAACCATCCCGAAGCCATCGCGCTCATCACCGATTTCGTCGTGGAAGGCGCGCGCGACGGCCGCGCCGTGGCAGACCTCATGGAAGCCGGCGCCCATGTCATCACCCGTGATCAGGTGATGGAGGGGATCGCCGAGATGATCCACGATATCCAGGTGGAAGCAACCTTTCCTGACGGTACCAAGCTGGTGACCGTCCACGAACCGATCCGGTAGCCCCATGCTGGAACTTCGCCCCAATTGCGAATGCTGCGACCGGGATTTAGCCCCCGACAGCCGCGATGCCATGATGTGCAGCTTCGAATGCACCTATTGCGCCGATTGCGCGACCAATACGCTGAAAGGCATCTGCCCCAATTGCGGCGGGGAACTGGTGCGCCGGCCGGTGCGGCCGGCGGGAAAGCTCATCAACAATCCGGCCTCCACGAAACGCGTGCTGAAGGCTGAAGGCTGCCAGCCGGTCAAGGCTGCGTGAGAGAAAGCCTTATGAGAGGGACAGCATCATGATACCCGGAGAAATTATTGCCGCAGAGGGTGATATCATCCTCAATGCCGGCCAGCCGACGGTCACGATCGAAGTGTCGAACACCGGCGACCGTCCGGTGCAGGTGGGAAGCCATTACCATTTTTTTGAGACCAATGCCGGGCTCTCCTTCGAGCGCGACACGGCGCGCGGCATGCGGCTGGATATTCCAGCCGGCACGGCCGTCCGCTTCGAACCCGGCCAGACGCGCGAGGTGACGCTGATCCCGCTGTCTGGCAAGCGCGAGGTCTATGGTTTTCGCCAGCAGGTGATGGGCAAGCTGTGATGCAGGCCATGCCCCGCCTTCTCCTGTCGTGCTGGCTTGGCCTTGGCGGCGCCCTTTTTGCGGGTGCTGTGCTGGCGGACGACGCGCCGAAGGTGGATTGCGACAAGGCCGAGACGCAGGCGGATATGAACATCTGCGCGGGGCGTGATTTTACCGCCGCCGATGCCGATCTCAATGCCCAGTGGAAGATCACCCGCCAGGTCATGGTCGATTGGGATAAGCAACTGTCTGCCGACCAGCGCGGCGCCGAAAAGGCCTTGTTGAAGGGGCAGCGCGCCTGGATCGACTACCGCGACGGGCAGTGCGAATCGGAAGGTTTTTCCGCCCGTGGCGGCACGCTGGAACCGATGCTCGCCCTGTCGTGCAAGGCGGAACTGACCAAAGTTCGCACCGAAGAACTGAAAACACTCGCCGAAACAATCGGCCAACAATAACGGGGCGGACCGGCGCGAGGGGCGCCGCCTGCCAGCAGACACGTTCTGGAGCCAGAAACCCATGCCTTACAAGATGTCCCGCGCCGCCTATGCCTCAATGTTCGGCCCGACCATCGGCGACAAGGTGCGCCTTGCCGATACCGAACTGTTCATCGAGGTGGAGAAGGATTTCACCACCTATGGCGAGGAGGTGAAATTCGGCGGCGGAAAGGTGATCCGCGACGGCATGGGCCAGAGCCAGGTGACGCGCGCCAATGGTGCCGTTGATACCGTCATCACCAATGCCGTGATCATCGACCATTCCGGCATCATCAAGGCCGATATCGGCCTGAAGGACGGCCGGATCGTTGCCATCGGCAAGGCCGGCAACCCGGATACGCAGCCGGGCGTCAACATCATCGTCGGGCCCGGCACGGAGGCGATTGCCGCCGAAGGCAAGATCATCACCGCCGGCGGCATGGATGCACATATCCACTTCATCTGCCCGCAGCAGATCGAGGAGGCGCTAATGTCCGGCCTCACCTGCATGCTGGGCGGCGGCACAGGTCCCGCCCACGGCACGCTTGCCACCACCTGCACACCGGGCCCCTGGCATCTGGCGCGGATGATCGAGGCGGCCGATGCGTTTCCGATGAACCTTGCCTTTGCCGGCAAGGGCAATGCCTCGCTTCCCGGTGCGCTCGAAGAAATGGTGCTGGGCGGCGCGACCTCGCTCAAGCTGCACGAGGACTGGGGCACGACCCCCGGCGCCATCGATTGCTGCCTGTCGGTTGCCGATGCATATGACGTGCAGGTGATGATCCACACGGATACGCTGAACGAAAGCGGCTTCGTGGAAGACACGAT
>JAIXTO010000207.1 GCA_027483885.1 Rhizobiaceae bacterium | reverse complement strand
GTCGCCGCTGATGGCGCCGGACACGATATCGAGACCCTTGCCATCGGCACCATCCAGGAACTTGCCCTTGTAGGTGGCGCCTGTCTGGGTGATGACGGCAGACATCGGCTGCTTGAACACGCCGACGCGGCAGATGCCATCGAGCTTCAGCCCGGCATCACCATCGGGCGTCGGTTCGCCGGTGAGATTGCAGGTAAATTTGGTGCCCTTGTATTTGCCCGCGACGATTTCGCCCGGACCTTTCCAGGCGCCGGCTGCACCATCGAAAAAGGCCTTGTCGCGCGGAGAAGCGACGGCCGAGTGCATCGGGGCAAGAAGTGCGACCGACATGGCGGCAAAAAGCCCGCCTTTTAGGGAAGAGATGCGCGAGACCATAAAACTTTCCTTGGGCGAGCAGCGTCCTGAACAAGGATGTTTTTATATCTCAAATGGTTAACGACGGGTTTATTTCGGGCATTTCGAGGCGCGCTGCAGCCTTGGCTGTCGGGTGTTGGCCAAGGCTTTTCAGCCGCGATTGCCGGTCGAGGTGATATCGGAGAGGAAATCGCCGATGCCGGGGCGCTTCAGCGCGCTGAACGGCAAGGGGCGGCAGAGATCCATCGCGGCAATGCCGATTCGCGCCGTCAAAAGCCCGTTGATGACGCCTTCGCCGAGCCGGCTGGAGAGCTTTGCCGCCAGCCCATGGCCGAGAACCTGCTGGGCGATGCCGTCGCCGACGGCAATCGATCCGGTCACGGCGAGATGGGCGATCACGTCGCGAAGCAGCCGCAACAGGCCGACCGTGCCTGGCCGCCCGCCATAAAGCTCGGCCATGGCGCGCACGAGGCGGGTAACCTCAAACAGAACATAGGCCAGATCCACCACCGCACGCGGGCTGATGGCGGTGACAACAGAGGTGCGCTTGGAGGCGCCGAGAATGAGCGCACGGGCACGCCCGTCGAGCGGACCTAAAAGCTCGCGTTCGGCAAGCTCGATCAGTTGCGGTCCGTCGATGATGTCTTCTTCCGTCGCCTTCAGCGTGGCACGCCCGCGTGCGGTTTCGGCCCGGTGGGACAGAAGCGTTTCGAGCCGCGACACCAGTGCGCGTGCGGCTTTCGCGCCCGGCGTCTTCAAGGCTGCCTCGGCTTCTGCCTTCAGTGATTGCACGGCCGCAAGTCGCATCAGGCCAAAAATTTCCCGCCCGAGGACGACGGCAAGCGCAAGGACTGCGACTGCGAGCACCGCAACCGCCGTATAGCCCAGCCAGTCCGAGCGCGAAAACAGGTCACGCACCACCTGGTCTGCCCAGAGCCAGAAGGCGAGCGACAGGAACGTGCCAAGCGCGCCGAGTGCAAGCTTGCCCCACGAAAAACGCCGTTTGCGTGGCACGGCAATGTCGAGGTCAACCGCATCAAGCTCCGGCGGCGTGACGAACGGATCTTCCGCGTCCGGGGTCACAGTAAAGCCGTCGGCAAAGCTGCGCGGCGCGCGCAGCGTCTGCGGCCGTTCCTCGGGCAGCACGAAAGCGCCTGGACGCCGCGGCGGGACGGGGGGCAGTGTGTCGCTCATCGGCTGGTCCTCAAGGATCGCATCGCGGGATCAACGGCATGCCGGTTTTTTCTCATGCCAGCCGGTCCCCGATCAGAAACTGCAGGGCGCGGTCGAGACGGATATGCGGCACGGAGAGCTGGATGCCGCCGCTGTTTTCCTCAACGGAGGGGGGACGGAAGCGCACGATGTTGATGTGCGGCGTTGCGCCCTCCTCAAGTGTTGCGGAAGGTTCCTTGAAAAATGAATCCGGTTTGACCGGCAAGTCCCCGGGAAAGATCGCGGTTCTGCGGTTGCCGTCAAAAACTTCGCCATTGATCCGCTCGCCGGCCATCGGCGTTCCCGTGATGACGGGCAGGAGATCGCCGTTCTCGCGCACGGTCGCTTCCCGTGTGGCGCGCACCGAAGCAATCGCCATCACGTCGATGCCGGCGCCGGCCATGCCGATGCGCTCGACCGCGCGGTCCACCAGCCGGCGCGTCAACGCCTCCAGCCGGTCATGGCTTTCGTGGTGCAGGTGATCGGCCTTGGTGGCGGCCACCAGCACCTTGTCGATGCGCCGGCCGAGCAGCGAGGACAGGATGGAATTGGTGCCGGGGCGGAAACAGGCCAGCACATCCGAGAGCGCGCGTTCCAGATCCTGCACCGCTTCCGGCCCGCGGTTCAGCGCCTGCAGCGCATCGATCAGTACGATCTGCCGGTCGAGCCGGGCAAAATGCTCGCGGAAAAACGGTTTGACCACCACCGATTTGTAGGCCTCGAAACGGCGCTCCATCATCGCGCCGAGCGTGCCTTTTTCAAATCTGTTGTCACCGAGGTTCGGCAGCGGCGCAAAGGTCAGCGCCGGCGAGCCATCGAGATCGCCGGGCATCAGGAAGCGGCCGGGTGGCAGTGTCGAAAGCGAGCGCTCGTCGGACTTGCAGGCCTTGAGATAGGCGGCAAAAACCTCCGCCAGCCGCCGCGCCGTCATTTCGTCGGCAGGGGCTGCCGGATCGACGCTTTGCGCCAATGCCATCCAGTCGCGTGCCAGCTCGGCGCGAACACCGGATCTGGCGAGCTGCACGGTGTTGTTGGAGAAGGTGCGGTAATCCTGGCCGAGCAGCGGCAGGTCGAGCAGCCATTCGCCGGGATAATCGACGATATCGATGGAAAGCTTGCCGGCGGAGAAGAACCGGCCCCAGCCGCTGGCGCTTTGGTATTCGAGTGTCAGGCGCAGTTCGGAAATGGCCCGCGTCGAATCGGGCCAGATACGGTCGCGCACCAGCGCCTGGATGTGATCCTCATACTGGAAGCGGGGAATGGCATCATCCGGCTGCGGCTCCAGCCGCACGGAAGACAGCCTGCCGGACCGCGCCGCCTCAAACAGCGGCAGGCGTCCGCCATGCAGGAGGTTATGCACCAGCGACGAGATGAACACGGTTTTGCCCGCCCGCGACAGGCCGGTGACGCCAAGCCGCATCGTCGGATGGACGAGGCCGCTTGCCCGATCGGCAAGGTTATCCAGCGCAATCAGCGCATCGTCGCGAAAGGAGGTGAGGGATGTGGCCAAGGCAGGAACCCGTTGATGCTTCGTGTTGACCATATAGGCACGACAGTCGGCGGAAAAAGGGATACGCGGTCGGCCGACCTGTCAAAAGCGCAGCAGGGGAACCGCTCCTGGCTGCTATCGCTTAAGAATCAGGCCGTGAGGAAATCGCGCAGCGACCAGCTACCTGCAAGGGCTGCAACAGGGCCGCCATGATCCAGCACGGCAAGGCCGGCCGTCGGATAACCGCTGGGGATGACGGCGGCGGTGCGGTCCGAGCCGATCATCGCCTCCAGCAATTCTTCCATGGTGGGATTATGGCCGATCAGCATGACAGATTGCGTTTCGTTCTGCGCGGAAAGCACCGCCAGATAGGTATCGAGCGGGCCGTTATACAGCTCGTCGATCATCAGCATCTCGCATCCACCGCCAAAAGCCCGGTGCATGGCATCCGCCGTTTCGCGACACCGAACGGCAGTGGAGGAAATGACAAGATCGGGGCGATAGCGTTTATCGGCGGCAAGCGAGGCCACCACTTCGGCTTCGCCATAACCGTGGTCATCCAGCGTCCGATCGAAGTCCCGTGCGCCCGGTTCAGGCCAGCCGGAACGGGCGTGGCGCATCAGGTAGATCCTTGAGGGCGGCGGTTCGACAATGGTCATGGGCGGTCCACACTGATGACCGGATAGTCCGCAGAGGACCATCGGATCGTTGCTCGAGATGTTCGAGTATCCCGCCATCCGGCGTGGCGTCAACTGCCCCTTCGCCTGTCTCATTTCGGGGCCGGCATCGTTGCAGCCACCGGGCACCTGTAAACGCGGCCAAACGCCGATGTCCGTAAAAACGCATAAAGAATAGTCGTTTAGCTGATTTTTATGTCACTTTTAAAAATGCCTTTAGCGTAACCACAAGGCTTGAATCAGCACACCGGAATGGAGTATAGACCCCGGCGTGAGAGCTGTTCTTCAGGAGAATCGCGTTGAGTGAGAAGATCGACCTTAGCAGCTACGTCCTCTCGGAAGAAGACGAATTCATGAATGCCAAACAGAAGGCATACTTCCGAGCCAAGCTCATTGCCTGGAAAAATGATATCCTCCGGGAAGCGCGGGAAACCCTCGGCCACCTTGCTGAAGAAAGCGCCAATCATCCCGATCTTGCAGACCGAGCCTCGTCAGAAACCGACCGTGCCATCGAGCTTCGTGCTCGCGACCGCCAGAGAAAGCTGATCTCCAAGATCGATGCGGCTCTGCAGCGGATCGATGACGGCACCTACGGTTACTGTGAGGAGACCGGCGAGCCGATCGGCCTGAAACGCCTTGACGCAAGACCGATTGCCACGCTGTCCATCGAGGCGCAGGAACGTCACGAACGCCGCGAAAAGGTTTATCGCGACGAGTGAGACTTTCCTTCCCCTTTCTTGAGGGGTATCAGGGACTTCGATTTCCAGGCACGCATCCTTGCGTGCCTCTTTTTTTGTCCGTTTTTGGCGGGGTCTTGCCGGCAGACAGTGTTCGTGCGCTGACGCGCTGAAGCACAAGATGCCGGTGTCAGACGAATTGGCCCGGTTTTTCGGGTGAAAAACCTACCGCTCGTCGCGTGTGACCGACATCTCGCCGAAAATACGGGCAATTTCAGTCTGCAGCGACGGTTCCGGTGTGGCGCCTGTCACACGCGGATTGGCTGGATCGCGCCGCGCCGTCATCGGCGCAGTTCCGGGCGATGCACCTGGGCGCTCATCCCGGTTTGCAGCAAGATTGCTCGCCATTTCCTCTTCCAGAATACGATCGAAGGCACTGCCCAGCGGTCGTTCGGATGCCGGGCTGGGCGGCATCGATGCGGCGGGAATGTTTGCCGACGCCGATGTCGAGGCAAAGGGCGCCGGATTGGCGGACGGCGCCTGTTTGACCGTGGTCTCAGTGGACTGCGTCGCGGCCACCCGCGTGCGCTGCTCTGTCGGGAGCGAGCTGGACTGAAGCACACGGCGCCGGGCGATATCCAGCGCATCGCTGGCCGCACCGAGGTCGCCGGCAGTCATTTCCGCTGTGGACTGGTCCTGTGCAGTTTTTTCCGCCGGGGAAGCAGCGACATGCGGCATGTCCGGTTCCCTGTGGCGATCGCTGACTGGCGCTGTGCCGCGAACGGGCGGCTGGATGCTCTCGCCGGCTTTTTCCACCTCGACGGACGAACTGGGGCTCGAAATCGGCGTGGCGTCCTTTGGGGCAGGCGTCAGCGCAGGTTCGACGGAGGGGGTCGGCCGGGCCGCGGCACGCGGGGCAGGGCGTGTGTCCCGGCTGGTTTCCACCGGTTCCGGAATGTCGCGGAGCGCAGGCGCCTGGAGGGGCTGGCTTGCGATCTGGCGCGGCGGCGCGGAAAGTGCCGGCTGGCGGGCGCCAACCTCAAGCCGCGGCTCTGCCGGCTGTTGTTCCAGCGCCTGGGTGTCGCGGAGCGCCTGCTGTTCGGCAAGCGGCCTGATGCCGCTTTCGATGACCACGTCGGTTGGTCCGCCGATCATCACGAGGTGTTCGACATCATCGCGGCGCACGAGGACGATCCGCCGGCGCGCATCGACGGCGGCCGCATCCAGCACCTGCAGGCGCGGCTGGCGGTTCTTGCCGCCGCGCAGGAAAGGCGAGGGACCGCTGCGGCGACGCACAAGCCACAACACAGCCACCAGAAAGACAAGGCCGAAGCCAACGCCGAGCACGGCAATCACGAAGCGGCTGCCGTAGTCGCTCATCAATTGCTCCACCATGTGTTTGCCACTCCTTCGAGATTCTGTCTGTGTCAGGGTTCTGCGCCGCGGATCTGCCATCGCTGCATCGACACGTGTCGTTTCGGTCACAACCTAGGCAACCCGCAAGCCCGCGGCAAGCATACCCGCCGATAGAGCCTTGAACCGGCCCGCGCCGTGGTGGATGCCGGCCCTGTTGCCATTATGGCAGATATGGACGGATGCGGGTGATCGGCAATAGGAATATGAATGTCTTCAACGGGTTTCTTGGTCGCAGCGCTTTTTGCGGGGTCCGCAAGTTGCTATGGAAGAGGAATGGACCGATTCCATGGCCGCGCTTGTTCAGTAACCGGTCGAAATGCGAGGTGTGATGACGAAGTCGCGACCGATCGGCAGTTATGACGCGCCTTTGGTAGACCGGGGAACGCGCGGCGGGACCGTGCTCAGGCTTCTGCTCCTGGCGCTGGTGCTTGTGGGCGTCTCCATCGCCTTCGTGGTGTTCAAGGACGCCATGGATAATGAGATCGTGCTGGGCGTGCTCGGCGTGCTGGCCATGGTCGGCATCTTTTTCATTGTCTCCTCGATGATCGGCCTTGTCGAGGTGATGCCGAAATCCCGCTCCGACGAATTTGCCGCAAGTTATCTGGCAGGCCATCCCGATGGCATTCTGATCACCGATGAGCGCGGTCGAATCCTGTATGCCAATTCCGCCTATGGCAAACTGACCGGCGCCACCAAGGCCAGCAATGCCCAATCGCTTGAGACACTTCTGTCTAAAAACCGCGAGGCGACCGAGGCGCTCTATCGCCTGACGGCAGCTCTGCGCGACGGGCGTGAGGGCCATGAGGAATTTCGCCTGCTGAAACCGCTCGGACGCGGCACGGCCAACGGCTCCGGTGCCCACTGGTATCGGCTGAAGGCCCGCATCCTGGTCTCGCCGCTTTTGCCGATGCCGCTCGATGTGTGGCAGATCGCCGACATCACCTCCGAGCGAGAGGAGCAGGAGCGCTTTTTCCGCGAGTTGCAGAACGCCATCGATTACCTCGACCACGCGCCCGCCGGCTTCTTTTCCGCCGGCAAGAAGGGCGAAGTATTCTATCTCAATGCAACGCTTGCCGAATGGCTGGGGCTGGATCTGACTAAGTTCGTGCCGGGCTCCATGGCGATTTCCGACATGGTGGCGGGCGAAGGCATGGCGCTGATACAGTCCGTGCAGGCAGGCCCCGGCCAGAAGCGCACGGAAACGCTCGATCTCGATCTTCGCCGCAGCAATGGCCAGAGCCTGCCGGTGCGCCTCGTTCACAGCGTGTCCTCCATGCGTGACGGGGCGCCGGGCGAAAGCCGCACGATCGTGCTGGCCCGTTCCAAGGGCGAGGGCGGCGACCAATCGGCGTCTGCCATGCGCTTTACCCGCTTCTTCAACAACACGCCGATGGCGATTGCCTCCATCGACGGCGACGGCAAGATTCTGCGCATCAACGCACCGTTCCTGCGCCTGTTTGCCGGCGTGGTCTCCCGCGATGACGTGGAGGCCGGTGCCAAACTCGACGTAATCGTGCATGAGAGCGCGCGCAGCGACCTGCAGCGGGCGCTGGCAGACGCCAAGGATCGCCAGGGTGACATCGCCCCGATCGATTGCCGTTATCCCGGCGACGAGACGCGCCATGTGCGTTTCTACGTTAATGCCGTGATCGACGAGAGCGACGAGGCGCCGGAAGAGGTGGCCATCGTTTATGCCGTGGAGACGACCGAGCAGAAGGCGCTCGAGACCCAGATGGCGCAGACGCAGAAGATGAACGCGGTGGGCACGCTTGCCGGCGGCATCGCGCATGACTTCAACAATGTGCTCACCGCAATCCTTCTCTCCTCCGATCATCTGCTGCTGCAGGCGCGCCCGTCTGATGCAAGCTTTGCCGACCTTATGGAAATCAAGCGCAATGCCAACCGCGCCGCCGTTCTGGTGCGCCAGCTGCTGGCGTTTTCGCGCAAGCAGACGATGCGGCCGGCCGTGCTGAACTTGACCGACGTGGTGGGCGACCTGCGCATGCTGGTGGACCGCCTGATCTCCGGCACCAATGTGAAGCTGGACGTGGATTACGGCCGCGATCTCTGGCCGGTGCGCACCGACCTTTCGCAGTTCGAGCAGGTGCTGATCAACCTCTGCGTCAACGCGCGTGATGCCATGCCGCAAGGCGGCCAGATCCGCATCCGCACCCGAAACGTGACGGCAGAGGAAGCTTCTGTTTTCGTGAACGCTCGCCTGCCATCCGACGATTTCGTCATGGTTGAGGTCTCCGATAACGGTACCGGCATTGCGCCCGAAATCATGGACAAGATTTTCGAGCCGTTCTTCACCACCAAGGAAGTGGGCAAGGGCACCGGCCTTGGCCTCTCCATGGTCTATGGCATCGTCAAGCAGTCCGGCGGTTACATCTATCCCGAATCGGAAGTGGGCAAGGGCACGACATTCCGTGTCTTCCTGCCCCGCCACGTGCCGGAACCGGTGGCAGAACGTCCTCACGGCCACCTGCCCGGCGAGACGGCGACGGACGCCGGTGCGCCTCAGCCACGCATCGAGGCGGCCACCGCCTCCAAGGCCCTGTCCGGTTCAGAAGATCTCGATCTCACCGGAAATTCCGCCGTGGTTCTTCTGGTGGAAGACGAGGAGGCCGTGCGGCGCGGCGGCAAGCGCATGCTTGAAACCCGCGGCTACACCGTCCACGAGGCGGGTTCGGGTACGGAAGCACTCGAGATCATGGAAGAGCTCGATGGCAAAGTGGACATCGTCGTCTCCGACGTGGTGATGCCGGAGATGGATGGGCCCTCGCTGCTGCGCGAGTTGCGCAAGACCTATCCGGACCTCAAGTTCATCTTCGTCTCCGGTTATGCCGAGGATGCCTTTGCGCGTAACCTTCCCGCTGATGCCAAGTTCGGTTTCCTGCCAAAGCCCTTCTCGCTGAAACAGCTCGCTGTTGCCGTGCGCGAAATGCTCGACCGGGAGGAATGACCGGCAACGCTCCGCACTCGGTGAAGGGCGCGGAACGCAAAAAGAACATTCACCGGATTACGGTGTTAAAACAAGAGGATGAACGCCTCTTGCAAAATGAGAACAAAAAGTGTACATACTGATCAATAGCTGCTTCATTGCGAGCGCGGCTGCTTTAACCTAAAGGTGGATCAGATGGCACAGAATTCATTGCGGCTCGTAGAGGACAAGACAGTGGACAAAAGCAAGGCGCTGGAAGCGGCACTTTCGCAAATCGAACGCTCTTTCGGCAAGGGCTCGATCATGAAGCTCGGTGCAAACGAGAGCGTGGTCGAGATTGAAACCATATCGACCGGCTCGCTCAGCCTCGACATCGCGCTCGGCATCGGTGGATTGCCGAAGGGGCGTATCATCGAGATCTACGGTCCGGAAAGCTCGGGCAAGACGACGCTTGCGCTGCAGACGATTGCCGAGGCCCAGAAAAAGGGCGGCATCTGCGCCTTCGTTGATGCCGAGCACGCGCTTGACCCGGTCTATGCCCGCAAGCTGGGCGTCGATCTGCAGAACCTTCTGATCTCGCAGCCGGATACCGGCGAGCAGGCACTGGAAATCACCGATACGCTGGTGCGCTCCGGCGCGGTTGACGTTCTCGTCATCGATTCGGTGGCGGCACTGACGCCGCGGGCCGAAATCGAAGGCGAAATGGGCGACAGCCTGCCGGGTCTTCAGGCGCGCCTGATGAGCCAGGCACTGCGCAAGCTGACCGCTTCGATTTCCCGCTCGAACACGATGGTCATCTTCATCAACCAGATCCGCATGAAGATCGGTGTGATGTTCGGTTCGCCGGAAACAACGACGGGCGGCAACGCGCTGAAGTTTTACGCCTCCGTGCGCCTCGACATCCGCCGCATCGGTGCGGTCAAGGAGCGCGAAGAAGTTGTCGGCAACCAGACCCGCGTGAAGGTCGTGAAGAACAAGATGGCACCGCCCTTCAAGCAGGTGGAATTCGACATCATGTATGGCGAAGGCGTATCGAAGACCGGCGAACTGGTCGATCTCGGCGTCAAGGCAGGCATTGTGGAGAAATCGGGTGCCTGGTTCTCCTATAACAGCCAGCGCCTTGGCCAGGGTCGTGAAAACGCCAAGAGCTTTTTGCGCGACAATCCGGAACTGGCACGCGAAATCGAGATGTCGCTGCGCCAGAACG
Source organism: Rhizobiaceae bacterium (assembly GCA_027483885.1). Taxonomy (GTDB): domain Bacteria; phylum Pseudomonadota; class Alphaproteobacteria; order Rhizobiales; family Rhizobiaceae; genus Neorhizobium. The sequence goes on along the minus strand of JAIXTO010000207.1, from coordinate 19,659 downwards.
CTGGTCTGATTGCCGACCGCTTCCTGCAGAACGGTGGTCCGGAACCTGATGACGGCGAGGGCGAGCCCGAAGCATAAGCTTTGCCTCCCTTGAACGGGGCATAAGGACGGCCGCGCATCCCCGCAAAGATGCGCGGCCGCTTTTCGTCGTGCTGGACAGGGTTCCGTTCCGACGATAAAAGCCAATGGAATTTTGACGGTAAGGCTGCTGGGGCGGCTTAGAAGGGCATGGCATGAGTGGCGTGAATGAGATCCGGTCGACCTTCCTCGACTATTTCCGCAAGAACGGTCACGAGGTGGTGTCCTCAAGCCCGCTTGTGCCCCGCAACGACCCGACGCTGATGTTCACCAACGCGGGCATGGTGCAGTTCAAGAACGTCTTCACCGGTCTTGAAAGCCGTCCGTATTCGACCGCGACCACCTCGCAGAAATGCGTGCGCGCCGGCGGCAAGCACAACGACCTCGACAATGTCGGTTATACCGCCCGGCACCTGACCTTCTTTGAAATGCTCGGCAACTTTTCCTTCGGCAATTATTTCAAGGAAAACGCCATCGAGCTGGCCTGGAACCTCGTCACCAAGGGCTTTGACCTGCCCAAGGATCGCCTTCTGGTGACTGTCTATGCCGAGGACGAGGAGGCCGCCAGCCTCTGGAAGAAGATCGCCGGTTTTTCCGACGACAAGATCATCCGCATCCCGACCTCCGACAATTTCTGGCAGATGGGCGATACCGGCCCATGCGGCCCGTGCTCCGAAATCTTTATCGACCAGGGCGAAAGCGTATGGGGCGGCCCTCCCGGCTCGCCGGAAGAGGATGGCGATCGGTTCCTCGAATTCTGGAACCTCGTTTTCATGCAGTTCGACCAGTCGGCGCCCGGTGAGCGTTCTCCGCTGCCGCGTCCGTCGATCGATACCGGCATGGGTCTTGAGCGCATGGCCTGCATCCTGCAGGGCGTTCACAGTGTCTTCGACACGGATCTTTTCCGCACGCTGATCGCCGCGACCGAAGAGGTTGTCGGTGTAAAGGCCGAAGGCGACGTGGCCGCAAGCTTCCGCGTCATCGCCGACCATCTGCGCTCGTCCGCCTTCCTGATTGCAGATGGCGTGCTGCCGTCCAATGAAGGTCGTGGTTACGTTCTGCGCCGCATCATGCGCCGCGCCATGCGCCACATGCAGCTGCTCGGCGCTCGCGACCCGCTGATGTGGACGCTGCTGCCCGCCCTTGTCGGCGAGATGAGCCGCGCCTATCCGGAACTGCTGCGTGCCGAAAGCCTGATCTCCGAAACGCTGAAGCTGGAAGAAACCCGCTTCCGTGCCACGCTCGCGCGCGGCCTGACGCTTCTGTCGGATGCCACATCGGATCTCGACAAGGGCGACAGCCTGGACGGCGAGACGGCGTTCAAGCTCTATGACACCTATGGTTTCCCGCTTGACCTGACGCAGGACGCTCTGCGTGCCCGCGGCGTCGGCGTTGATCTCACCGGCTTCAACGACGCCATGCAGCGCCAGAAGGCCGAAGCGCGCGCCAGCTGGTCCGGCTCCGGCGACAAGGCCACCGAATCGGTCTGGTTCGAGCTGAAGGAAAAGCACGGCGCGACGGAATTTTTGGGCTATGACACCGAAACCGCCGAGGGCGTGGTGCAGGCTATCGTGCGCGATGGCGCCGTGATCGAGACGGCATCTGCCGGCGACACCGTGCAGGTCGTCGTCAGCCAGACGCCGTTTTACGGCGAATCGGGCGGCCAGATGGGCGATACCGGCCTTATCTCGACCGACACCGCAAAGCTGACCGTGACCGACACCCTCAAGAAGGGCGAGGGCCTGTTCGTTCATATCGCCATCGTGTCCGAAGGTGCGCTGAAGGCCGGCGAGCCCGTTGTGCTGACCGTCGATCACGCCCGCCGCTCAAAACTTCGCGCCAACCATTCGGCCACGCATCTTCTGCATGAGGCGCTGCGCGAGGTGCTGGGCACCCATGTGGCGCAGAAGGGGTCGCTCGTTTCGCCGGATCGCCTGCGTTTCGACGTGTCGCACCCGAAGCCGATGTCGGCGCAAGAACTACAGACGGTCGAGGACATGGCCAACGCCATCATCCTGCAGAACGCGCCGGTAACGACCCGGCTGATGAGCGTCGACGATGCGATTGCTGAAGGCGCCATGGCACTGTTTGGTGAAAAATATGGCGATGAAGTGCGCGTGGTTGCCATGGGCACCGGCATCGAGGGCCAAAAGGCCGGCAAACCGTATTCCGTCGAACTCTGCGGCGGCACCCATGTGACGAAGACCGGTGATATCGGGCTTGTGCGCATTCTCGGTGAAAGCGCCGTCGGCTCCGGCGTGCGCCGTCTCGAAGCGGTGACGGCAGAGGGCGCGCGCGCCTATCTTGCCGAACAGGATGAGCGGGTGAAGACGCTGGCCAGCACGCTGAAGGTGCAGCCGGGCGAAGTGGTCTCGCGCGTCGAAGCGCTGATGGACGAGCGCAAGAAGCTCGAAAAGGAACTCGCGGATGCCCGTCGCAAGCTTGCCATGGGCGGTGCGCAGGGCACGCCAGCCGATGAGATCAAGGACATCGGCGGCATCAAATTCCTCGGCAAGGCCATTGCCGGCATCGATGCCAAGGACCTGAAGGGCCTTGTGGACGAAGCAAAGACCGGCCTTGGCTCCGGCGTCGTGCTGCTGATCGGCATCGGCGCCGATGACAAGGCGAGTGCCGTGGTCGGCGTCACGTCGGATCTGACGGCACGTTTCAGTGCGGTTGATCTGGTGCGGGCAGCCTCGATTGCGCTCGGCGGCAAGGGCGGCGGCGGCCGGCCGGATATGGCGCAGGCCGGCGGTCCCGATGGCAGCAAGGCAGGCGAGGCGATTGACGCCGTGTCTGCGGTGCTTGCTGGCTGACAATGCAAAAAAGCCCTGGCGTCGCCGTGACGTGCGGGGTTCATGCCGAGGGTGCCTGTGGCGCCTTTCGGCAGAACAACTGGACTGGAGACGGATGTGACGCTGGCAGCGGCGATCGACGAGATCGAAGATGGGGCGTCTGGCCTGCCGGAGACGGACGGTTTTCTGAACGGGCTTTATGCGCACGCACCGCAGACCACCGCCTTCAACAAGCTGCGCAAGCGGCTTCTGAGGCAGGTGCGCCAGGCGCTTGACGATTTCGGCATGCTGAACGGCCAGAAGCGCTGGCTGATTGGCCTTTCCGGCGGCAAGGATTCCTATTCGCTGCTGGCGCTGCTGATCGATCTCAAATGGCGCGGGCTGTTGCCGGTCGAGCTTGTGGCGTGCAATCTCGACCAGGGCCAGCCGAATTTTCCAAAACATGTGCTGCCGGATTATCTCTCTTCGATCGGCGTGACCCATCGCATCGAATACCGCGACACCTATTCTGTGGTGAAGGAAAAGGTGCCGGAGGGTGCCACCTATTGTTCGCTCTGTTCGCGGCTCAGACGCGGCAATCTTTATCGGGTTGCGCGCGAGGAAAACTGCGAGGCGCTGGTGCTCGGCCATCACCGCGACGATATCCTCGAAACCTTCTTCATGAACCTTTTTCATGGCGGGCGGCTGGCGGCGATGCCGGCAAAACTTTTGAACGACGAGGGCGATCTTCTGGTGCTGCGGCCACTGGCCTATTGCGCAGAAGAAGACCTCGAAAAGTTTTCAAGCGCCATGCAGTTTCCGATCATTCCCTGCGATCTCTGCGGCTCGCAGGACGGGTTGCAGCGCAATGCCATGAAGACAATGCTGACGACAATGGAAACGCAGATGCCCGGCCGCAAGGACCGCATGCTGCGGGCGCTTTCCCACGTCAATCCGTCACATCTGCTCGATCCCGCCCTGTTTGATTTTTCCGCTCTCGCTCCTGTTTCCAAAGATTGAGGTTTGCTGATGCCGATTGATGTAATGGCGCTTGCCGACGTTTTACGCCGGGCCGCCAAGGCCGAGATATTGCCGCGTTTTCGCCGGCTGGGTGCCGATGACATTCGCGAGAAAAGCGAAGCGACGGACCTGGTGACAGAGGCCGATATCGAGGCCGAGCGGATGATCAGGGCCGAGCTGGAGACGCTGGCACCGGATGCGCTGTTTATCGGAGAAGAATCGGTCGCCGCCGATCCGGCCCTGTTGACGCGGATTGCCGGCGCCGATCTGGCGGTGATCGTCGATCCGGTTGATGGCACCTTCAATTTTGCCTCCGGCATTCCGGCCTTTGGCGTCATGGCCTCTGTCGTCTACAAGGGCGAGACGGTGGCCGGTATCATCTACGATCCGATGGGCGATGACTGGGTGATGGCGGAAAAGGGCGCCGGTGCCTTCCTGCGGCGCCCGGATGGTGATGCGGTCAGGCTTTCCGTTGCCGCACCAAAGCCGCTGGATGCGATGATCGGCCTGGCCTCGACTGGCTTTTTCTTCGGTGACGAGCGTCGCAGGATCCTCTCCAATCTCGCCAAGGTGCGCATGTTTGCCTGCTATCGCTGTGCAGCGCAGGAATACCGTGCGCTGGCCGGCGGGCATGTGGATTTTGCGCTCTACAACAAGCTGATGCCGTGGGATCACCTCGCCGGCACGCTGATTTCGCAGGAAGCGGGCGCCCATGCGGCGAAATTCGATGGCAGCCCTTACCGTCCCACGGATATGAAGGGTGGGCTGCTCGTTGCCAGCGATCCCGACAGCTGGCACCGCCTGCGCGATGAAATCATCGCATAAAGCTTTCATTCCTCAAAGAAAAAGGCCCCGGTGCGATGCATCGGGGCCTTTTTTCATCAGCGCCTGGCGCCTCAGGCGCGAGGATTGTGGGCCTGGAAGAGCTTGCCCTTTTCCGCGATCAGCACAAAGACCAGCCCGATGATCGACACGGTGAAGAAGCCGAGAACCATCGGCAGCGCCGTTCCATTAAAGGCCTGACCGATGACGGCGCCGATCGCTGCCCCGCCGACCGTGCTCATGAAACCGAGGACGGAGGACGCGGTGCCGGCGACATGGCCGAGCGGCTCCATGGCGAGCGAATTGAAGTTGGCGCCGATCCAGCCGAACATGAACATGGCGCAGCCGAAGAAGCTCAAAAACAGCAGGAACGGCATCGGCTGCGGCCCAAAGATCTGCACCAGCATCCACACAAAGGTGATGAGGATGAAAGCCAGCAGCGAGGCATGCGAGAGCTTGCGCATGCCGAAGCGGCCGACGATGCGCGAGTTGATGAAGGAGGCAAAGGACATGAAGGCGGCAACGGCTGCAAAGGCCACCGGGAACCAGTGCCCCAGCTGATAGATGCCGACATAGACCTGCTGGGCGGAGTTGATGAAGCCGAACAGGGCGCCGAAAATGAAGGTCGCTGAAATCGTGTAGCAGAGGGCGATGCGGTTGGTGAGCACGATGCGGAAGCCGGCGACAACAGAGGTCAGCGTCAGCGGGCGCACGTCTTCCTTCGCCAGCGTTTCCGGCAGGCGCATGCACATCCAGATGAGAAGCAGGATGGCCATGACACCGATAAACAGAAAGATCATGTGCCAGTCGCCGCCGAGCATGATCAGCTGGCCAGTACCCGGCGCGATGATCGGCACGATCATGAACACCATCATGATCAGCGACATGACTTCCGCCATGGCGCGCCCGCCAAACACGTCGCGAACGATCGAGACCGTAATGACGCGGGTGGAGGCTGCACCGGCGCCCTGGATGAAGCGCAGCGCCAGCAGCAGCGCAAAGGACGGCGTGGCAACGATGGCAAACGAGCAGATGATATAAATCACCAGGCCGACGATCATCGGCAGGCGGCGCCCGAACCGGTCAGACAGCGGGCCATAAAGCAGCTGCGCAAAACCGAAGCCGAAGAGATAAGACGAGACGATATACTGGCGGGCGTTCTCATCCTCGACCTGAAGGGCAGCGCCGATTTCCTGAAGAGCCGGCAGCATGATGTCGATGGCGAGCGCATTGAGGGCCATCAGCATGGCCATGAGCGCAATAAATTCTACCTTCCCCATGCCTTTCAGGCGGGCAGGCGCAATGTTCGGTGCGGATGTCACAATTGTCATTCCTGAAAATACAAAAGGCGCCGCAAAAGGCGGCGCCTCGATCTCAACTGATCATGGTCCCTTTAGAGACCGGAGGGCCATCAGGCAGCGCCGCGAACGGCGATACCCTGTTCCTGAAAGTGGGACTGAAGTTCGCCGGACTGGAACATTTCGCGCACGATATCGCAGCCGCCGACAAATTCACCCTTGATGTAGAGCTGCGGAATGGTCGGCCAGTTGGAATAATCCTTGATGCCCTGGCGAATTTCCTGGTCTGCAAGCACGTTGATGCCCTTGTAGTCCACACCGAGGTAATCAATAATCTGCACAACCTGGCCGGAAAAGCCACATTGCGGGAACTGTGGGGTGCCCTTCATGAAGACAACGACCTCGTTGCCCTTCACTTCGCTGTCAATCAAGTCAGTAATTCCGCTCATCGCTTCCATCCTTGTCTGTCCGGATTCAAGGTCCGGACTGTCTCAGGGTCTTAAATAACATGCACCGTTGGAATTTCCAGCGCCGGATGTGAATTGGACCGATCAATTCCGCTCATCCATCGTGCTTAACCGCCAAGTGTGACGGCTGTTAGTCAGCGGGCGCCGATGTCTGCAGTGCCAGCGCATGCAGTACGCCGCCCATGTTTCCCTTCAGCGCCTCATAGACCATCTGGTGCTGCTGAACGCGGGTCTTGCCACGAAAGGCTTCCGCCACGACTTCTGCCGCGTAATGGTCGCCATCGCCGGCGAGATCCCGGATGGTGACCTTGGCACCGGGAATGCCGGCCTTGATCATGTCTTCGATTTCTCCGGGACGCATCGCCATCAGGTATTTCCTTCCATTGCAGTCTTTCCGTGCTTTTGACGAAGAGTGCCAAAAAGCACGCGATTGTCAAAGCACCTGCCGAATAATTCCTCCACCCCTTCCGAATGAAAGGGATGAGCGGCGGCATGAAGCGGAGCGCCTGGCGCGCAGGCGATCCGGCTTTGGGGCGTCTCGTGCCGCCGGCTCAGGCCATGAACGTCGGGAACCAGCTTTCATGCGCATTGACGAGGTCGCTCACAGAAACACTGACGAGGTCGTCGATGACCAGGGTCTCGCCACCCACCGTTCCAAGCGTACGGAAGGGAACGCCCGCCGATTCGGCACTTGCACAGACGAAATTGGCAAGATTGGCCGAAACCGCGATCACATAACGTGCCTGATCTTCGCCGAACAGCAGCGCATGTGGCAGGCCGCGGCAATCGCGCAGCGAAAGCGTTGCGCCCTTTAGCGACGCCATGGCCATTTCAGCCAGCGCAAGGCCAAGGCCGCCGGACGAAATGTCGTGGCAGGCGGTGACCTGACCGTTGCGGATGGCGGCGCGCACGAAATCGCCGTGGCGGCGTTCCGCAGCCAGATCGACAACGGGGGCCGGGCCATCGGTGGAGCCCAAAAGATCGCGCAGGTAAATCGACGAGCCGAGGTGGCTGCCGTCGACGCCGATCATGATCAGCACGTCGCCGTCGCCAGCGGTTCCGATGCGTGCCATGGCTGACCAGTCCGGCAGAAGGCCGACGCCGGCAATGGTGGGCGTCGGCAGGATCGCGACACCGTTGGTCTCGTTGTAGAGCGAGACGTTGCCGGAGACGATGGGGAAATCGAGCGCCCGGCAGGCCTCGCCGATGCCCTGAATGGCGCCGACGAGCTGGCCCATGATCTCAGGCTTTTCAGGGTTGCCGAAATTGAGGTTGTCGGTGGCAGCCAGCGGCTCTGCGCCGGTTGCGGTGATGTTGCGCCAGCATTCGGCAACAGCCTGCTTGCCGCCTTCGACCGGAGCTGCCTCGACGTAACGCGGCGTCACATCCGAGGAGAAGGCGAGCGCCTTGGTCGGATGGTTTTCGACGCGCACCACGCCGGCATCGCCGCCGGGAAGCTGCAGGGAATTGCCCTGGATCAGCGTATCATACTGCTCGTAGACCCAGCGGCGGCTGGACTGGTTGGGGGACCCGACGAGCTTCAGGAGAGCCTCACCGTAATTTTCGGGCTGGGCCACCTGTTCGGCCGGAAGGGCCGCGCGCTTGTCGGAGGCGCGCCAGGGGCGGTCGTATTCCGGGGCCTCGTCGCCGAGTTCCTTGATGGGAAGGTTTGCCACTTCCTCACCCTGGTGGATGACGCGGAAGCGCAGGTCGTCGGTCGTCTTGCCGACGATGGCGAAATCCAGGCCCCACTTGACGAAGATTGCCTTGGCGACGTCTTCCTTGGAGGGTTCCAGAACCATGAGCATGCGCTCCTGGCTTTCCGACAGCATCATCTCATAGGCAGTCATGCGTTCTTCGCGCACCGGCACTTTGTCGAGTTGCAACTCGATGCCAAGGCCGCCCTTGGCGCCCATTTCGACCGCCGAACAGGTGAGGCCGGCCGCACCCATGTCCTGGATTGCGATGACCGCGCCGGTTTTCATCAGTTCCAGGCAGGCTTCCAGCAGGCATTTTTCGGTAAAGGGATCGCCGACCTGCACGGTCGGGCGCTTTTCCTCGATCTGCTCATCGAACTCGGCTGACGCCATGGTGGCGCCGCCGACGCCATCACGGCCGGTCTTTGCGCCGAGATAAACGACCGGCAGGCCAACGCCCTTGGCTTCCGACAGGAAGATGCCATCGGCCTTGGCAAGGCCGGCGGCAAAGGCGTTGACGAGGATATTGCCATTGTAGCGCGCGTCGAATTCCACTTCGCCGCCGACTGTCGGCACGCCGAAGGAATTACCGTAGCCGCCGACGCCCGAAACGACGCCGGAGACGAGATGTTTTGTCTTTGCGTGGTCAGGCGCGCCAAAACGCAGCGCATTCATGGCAGCAATCGGACGGGCCCCCATGGTGAAGACATCGCGCAGGATGCCGCCGACACCGGTGGCCGCCCCCTGGTAAGGCTCGATGTAAGAGGGGTGGTTGTGGCTTTCCATCTTGAAGACCACGACATCGCCATCGTCGATATCGACAACGCCGGCATTTTCACCCGGTCCCTGGATGACGCGCGGGCCCTTGGTGGGCAGCGTGCGCAGCCATTTCTTCGAGGATTTGTACGAGCAGTGCTCGTTCCACATCGCCGAGAAGATGCCAAGCTCGGTAAAGCTCGGCTCGCGGCCGATGAGATCCAGGATCCGCTGATATTCATCCGGCTTGAGGCCGTGCGCGGCAATGAGTTCAGGCGTGATCGCAATCGTATTGGAAATGGTCATCGTCTTCTCTAGTGGCGGTCCAGACTGGCGTCTCTTTAGCCTAGATGACAAAAGGGCGCGACAGGAAATTTCCGGTCACGCCCAACTCATTTCTCAGCCATCTGCGCTATGGCGGATCTAGAACTTGTAGCCGAGCATCACACCGCCGCGCGTAAGACCGTTGTTCGTGTCCCCGCAGAGATTGGCGTGGGAGGAATGCTCTGCCATGGCAATGACGCGCCAGTTTTTATCGAGATTGACGCCGGCGGCGACATATTCATGAAACAGCGTATGGCAGCCGACAAAGGGTCCGCGTCCGCCATCCGGCTCCCGCTTGCCATCGTTCAGGCTGCCGCCGAAACCGGCTTCTAGGAAGAAACGTTCGCCGAGATTGGCTGTCCAGGAAAAGCCGGCATAGGCCTGATTGGTTTCGCCAGCCGTCGAAATGTCGGCACCGACATGGATGCGCGGGCGGATGAGCTTGCGCCAGCCCGGCGTGTTGTCGTGATCCCACGGATCGAAAAGCACCATGCCGTTGATGAAGGCGCCCTTTTCATCGTTGGTATCGGTCTTGTCTATGGCAACGAGCGACCCGAAACGGGCTTCATCGAACAGGGGCTCCTGCGCGACGGACAAGGAGGAGGAGGCAAGTATTGCCCCTGTGGAAACGAACAGGGACAGCGCCAGCCTGGCGACCGCGGTATGGGTCATCGTTCGGGTCAACTCCGTTGAAGTCAGATGCGTTGCAACGGCAGCCCGAAGCATCAGCTTTGCCAAGCTATTCGGTCGGCCTCCGGAAACGCAAGACTTCAGAGTGCCGTGTGTGGCACTTGTGGCGAAAAAGCGACAAAGGTGTTGCACGATCAAGACGCCCATCGCCCGTTTTGAAGCAGCCGGCGTGTTTCACAATGGGCCGCTCCACCTTTCTGGGGGGCGACAGCCTGTGCCTGCAACGATCCGACAGGATCGGGTGCCGCGAATCACAGACACCGGTTTCAGGAAAAAGCGGGCTGCGATGGAGTGTCAGCAGCCCTTGCCGCCGGCTGCCCAGCGCTGGATATCCTTGCGGATGCGCGCACCATGGGCACCCTCCATCATCGGCCCGAATGCATCCAGGCGGGCAGGGCTGCCTTCGGCCTGGACGACGAGGAGCGGGCGCGATTCCGGGCTGTTTTTCGGCACGGCAAGAATGCGCGGTCGGCCAGAAAACGAATTGAGTTCCGGTGCCAGCCGATAGGCAGCAAAGGCCGGATCGGCGGACTTGAACCAGCAGCCATTGGCCGCGATTGCCACCCGCTCCATCGTGGGCAATGCACCGCGGTTGACGGCAACCGGTGCCGGACGTTCCGGTTTGCAGCCCGAAAGCGCCACCATGGCTGTGGCAAGAAGGGCAAGGGCGGTGCTGGTTTTCATCGGGAAAAGGTCCGGTTCAAGGGGAGGTGCGGCCGGACAGTGCCTTGAACCGGAGCGGGTTCAGAGGCGTGTCGCGCGCAAAGACGATACGCGCCGTGCATGTCGAAACTATGCCCGGCGCCAAGGTCGCGTGTCAGATGTGGAGATAACCGCAGGCTAAGCCTCAGGCAGCGATAACATCAAGCGCCGAAGCAAAAATACCGCGACCGTCGGTTCCGCCATGGGCGGCCTCGATAAGGTTTTCCGGATGCGGCATCATGCCGAGCACATTGCCCGCGTCGTTGACGACACCGGCGATATCCATCATCGAGCCGTTGGGATTGGTGCCTTCAGCATAACGGAACACCACCTGACCCTTGTCTTCCATCGCCTTCAGCGTTTCGGCCTCGACAAAATAATTGCCGTCGTGATGGGCAACCGGGCAGCGGATGATCTGGCCCTGCGCATAAGCGCGGGTGAAATCCGTCTCGGCATTCACCACTTCGAGCTTCACTTCCCTGCAGACGAATTTCAGCGAGGTGTTGCGCATCAGGGCACCCGGCAACATGCCGGCCTCGACGAGAATCTGGAAACCGTTGCAGACGCCGAGAACCTTGACGCCCTGCGCGGCTTTTTCGCGGATGGCCTGCATGACCGGCATGCGTGCGGCAATCGCCCCGCAGCGCAGGTAATCGCCATAGGAAAACCCGCCGGGGATGACGATGAGGTCAACGTCAGGGATTTCGGTCTCGGTCTGCCAGACGGTGACCGGAGCCTGTCCGGAAATGCGGGTGAGGGCGGCAATCATGTCCCGGTCACGGTTAAGGCCGGGGAGCTGGACGACGGCGGACTTCATGGGTGGGGCTCAAACCTTGCTTTTGCTTCTGCCAGTTCTCGAAGTTCGAGACGGTTTTCTATCCGCTCCATGCGTGCGTCAAGTTGGTGAAGCGCGCCATAGAGATTGTTTATGTCGTTCTGATGCGCATGAAGAACCAGGCGCATCGAATTTAGCTCGTTCCGCAATTCCCTGGCCGTCATGTCGGACTTGTCTGCCCGATAATGAAAGCCGCCGCAGGAGTTCGTTGATCAAATCCTGCGAGACATCAGCCAACGTTTGCACCTTGCTGGTCGAAGCGGCTACCGAACAATGCTTTCTTCAAGGCATTGGTTCTGGCTTGGCCTTCGGCAAGCTCGCGGTTCATCTCTTTCATGAACCGGACGAGTTCATCAAAGGATTCTGCCATGTCCCTGCTGCGCTCATCGAGCTTTAGCAGTTCGGCATAAAGCATTTCCCGCGTCATTTCGTCGGCCATGCAAAATCCTCCGCTGAGTTCCCTAGAGCAGAGCGATAGAATAGTTCTCGATGACCGTGTTGGCCAGCAGCTTTTCGCACATGGCCTTCAGGTCCTCTTCCGCCTTGGCGCGGTCGGATGTGTCGAGTTCGAGGTCGAACACCTTACCCTGGCGGATCTGGTGAACGCCTTCGAAACCGAGGCTGCCGAGCGCCCCTTCGATGGCCTTGCCCTGCGGGTCGAGAACGCCGTTCTTCAACGTGACGGTTACGCGTGCCTTGATCACTGACTGCTCCTTAAGGCTTTACTGCACCAGAACCGGGCCGGTGCCGCGGATCGGTTCGTTTTCGTTGATGATGCCGAGACGGCGGGCCACCTCGGAATAGGCTTCGACCAGGCCGCCCATGTCACGGCGGAAACGGTCCTTGTCCATGCGCTCCTTGGTTTCGATGTCCCAGAGGCGGCAGCTGTCCGGCGAGATTTCGTCGGCAAGGATGATGCGCATCATGTCGCCTTCGAACAGGCGCCCGCATTCGATCTTGAAATCGACGAGCTGGATGCCGACGCCGAGGAACAGGCCGGAGAGGAAATCGTTGACGCGGATGGCCAGCGCCATGATGTCGTCAAGCTCGGCGGGGTTTGCCCAGCCGAAGGCAGTGATGTGCTCTTCCGACACCATCGGGTCGTTCAGCGCGTCCGACTTGTAGTAGAACTCGATGATCGAGCGCGGCAGCACGACGCCTTCCTCGATCCCCAGCCGCTCCGAGAGCGAGCCGGCGGCGACATTGCGCACGACGATCTCGAGCGGAATCATCTCCACTTCCTTGATCAGCTGCTCGCGCATGTTCATCCGGCGGATGAAATGGGTGGGAATGCCGATCTTGTTCAGATGCGTGAAGATATATTCGCAGATACGGTTGTTCAGCACGCCCTTGCCATCGATGATGTCGTGCTTCTTCTTGTTGAAAGCAGTCGCATCGTCCTTGAAGAACTGGATCAGCGTGCCCGGTTCCGGCCCTTCATACAGGATCTTGGCCTTGCCTTCGTAAATACGGCGGCGACGATTCATGAGTTCTTATCTCGTCTGGTTGGGCGTCGAGGTGACGCCGTGGATGGCGTTTGAGCGGTCCCATAACGGAAAACGGTCCGTTTCACAATGCGCGCCGACGCCACATTGTGCGGGATGAAGCAGCCCGGAACGAATCGTTCACCGTGACCCTACACGGTTTGGCAAATCTTCTCGGGCAGTTTCACCTTGTCTGGCCTGAGCGCCACGATCATAGCGTATCTCAGCGGGGACCAGGAATGATTACATTACGTGACCGGGCGCGGGCGCTCGAAGACCGGTATGCCTTTGAGCAGACCATCCAGTTTCGCGCCGAGGCGCGGCGCAACAAGCTGGTCGGCCTGTGGGCCGGACAGTTGCTCGGCAAGGAAAATCCCATTGCCTATGCCGAGGAATTCGCCATCTGGGCCGTCGAACATCACGATGACCAGCATCTGCTGAAGCGGTTGCGCGAAGAATTTGCCGCAGCCGAAGTGCGCTTCGACGAGGTCGACCTTGCCGGACGCCTCGTCAAGATGCTGGCCGAAGTGCTGGAAGACATGCGCGCCGTTTAAGATAAGAGCAACCGCCTGATTGATCGACGCTTGCGCAAGCCTGCCGCCTTGTCGGCAGGCCTTCCCGATCCAGCCGCGGGCGGTGCCTCAGCAGCAAGCCTGGCGCCAGGATTGTGCGCGGATGAAGGGGCCAACCTCTTCGAACGGCATCGGTTTTGCCAGTGCAAAGCCCTGCAGCACATCGCAGCCGAGTTCCTTCAGGATGCTGGCGTGTGCCATCGTTTCGACCCCTTCGGCGATCACCTTGATATTCAGCGATTTTCCAATCTCGACGATGGAACGCGCCAGCCTTCGCTGCCCGGCTGATTCCGGCAGTTGCTTGACCAGCTGGCGATCGATCTTCAGGGCGGACGGGTTGAGCCTGAGCAGGCTGACGATGGAGGCATGGCCGGAGCCGAAATCATCGATCTCGATCTCGATGCCAAGACGTTTCAACTGCTCGAGCGTGCGCATCACGTCTTCGCCGCAGTCATCGAGGAAGGTTGATTCCAGCAGCTCGAAGGAAAGTGTGCCGGCCGCAATGTTCTTGCGTGTCAGCTTGCGCAGCAGGGTTGGGTCGAGCAGCCGGCGGTAGGAGACGTTGGCGGAGATTTTCGGCACCGGAACGCCGCTCGCCCGCCATCGGGCAAAGTCCTTCAGCGCGTGATCGAGAATGATCGCATCGATCATCGCCACGGCATCGATATCCTCGGCGGTCGACAGAAAATGCTCGGGCGTCAGCAGGCCGTGCTGCGGGTGTTGCCAGCGCGCCAGCGTTTCGGCGCCGCAGACATCCAGCGTGCGGGCATCGAACTGCAACTGGTAGGCGGGCAGGAACTGGCCTTCCTCGAGGCCTAGGAGAATGTCGTCGGCCGTTCTTTTGGCTCGGACGATTTCCTGATGGGTGTCCGGCGAATAGAATTCATGCCGGTTTCTGCCGGCGTTCTTGGCACGGTAAAGCGCCATGTCGGCATTGAGCAGCAACTGCTTGGCGTCAATCTCTGTTCCTTGCGACCAGGCGATGCCGATGCTGGCGCCGAACCGGCATTCGCGCCCTTCATGCAGCACCGGCTTGCGCAACTGCCGGATGATGCGATCGGCAAGGCTTGAGAGTTTTCGCGCGCCGCCGACGGCTGGCGTCACCAGGACAAATTCGTCACCGCCGATGCGCGCGACGAATTCGTCGGCGCGGGCACTGTCCTTCAACACCAGCGCTGCGTGGCGCAGGATCGCATCACCGGCATTGTGGCCGAGCGTATCGTTGATCTGCTTGAAGCCATCGAGATCGATGTGCAGCACAGCGAGCGAACCGCCGTCGACCGCGCATCGATGGGCTTGGCGCATCAGCACGTCATCGAGATAACGGCGATTGGGCAGGCCCGTGAGGTAATCGTGCATGGCATTGTGTTCGATGTCCACCCGGGCTGTTTCCAGCTCGCGGTTTCGAGCTTCTGCCAGAAGCCGCGCCCGCTCCAGTTCCTGCTGCAGGGTGACGTCCTTGGTGATGTCCCAGTTGGCACCGACCATCTTCAGATGACCGTCGGTATCGACAAAACTCATGAAGCAGCTGCGGATCACCCGTTCCTCGCCGCTTTTCAGCACGATGCGATACTGATCCCAGTAACGGCGGTTCTGCTGCGTGTTGCTGGCAACGGAGGCCAGGACACGCGGCCGGTCGTCCGCATGCAGAAAGCTTTCCCAAGTTCGCCCAACGGACACCGGCGCGGAGGGATCAAGGCCGTACATTTCGTACATACGCTCGTCCCAGTAGACCTCTCCGGAGACCATATCGGCCTCGTAGACACCAACGCCGGAAATGCTGAGTGCCATTTCCAGACGGCGAGACATTTGCGCCCGACCATGTTCGGCCTGCTTGCGCGCGGTGACATCGGTATCGGTGCCGACGACACGCAGCGGCCGGCCATCCGGCGCCCGCTCGATGCAGGCCCCGCGACATTCGATCCAGATCCAGTGGCCGTCGGCATGGCGCTCGCGGTACTGGAACATCTGGAATTCGGGATCACCGGCCTCCTGCCGTTCCATGGCATGGAGGGTAAACTCCACATCATCAGGATGGAGAAGCTTGATCCACGCGTCCTTGGTCGGCGGCAGCGGATCATCGGCAGACATGCCGCGAATAAGGCGCCAGGTGGGTGAATAATATTTCTGGCCCACGGCATAGTGGTGGTCCCAGACGCCGGAGACTGAGCTGACGAGGGCGCTGTTCCAGCGGATTTCGCGCGCAGCGATGTCGTCCTCGGCCCGCTTCTGTGGCGAGATATCAGCCAGTTGCACGATGGCGGCCGGGTTTTCTGCGCCTTTTGATGCCGGTCCGAGGCTGCAGGAGGCAAGCGCCCATTTGATCGTGCCATCGGCAAGCGGTACACGAAGCTGAACGGCGGCGGCAGGCACCCCGGGGAAAGACGCGGCCTGCTCAAACATCAGGGCAAGAGCCGGCCTGTCATCCGGATCGACGAGGTTTGCAAGGTCACGGGCGTCCGGCCTTGCCGACACACGGTGCCAGCCATCCTTGAACGGTGCATTCGCATGCAGAAAGCGGCCGCTTTGCTGTTCCAACATCACGGTTGCAAAGGGCACCTTGTCGATGCCGGCTGCAAGCACTGCAAGGTCATCAAGTTCCGTCCCGTTCAAAGTTCGGTCAGGAATACCGTAATCCGCCAGCACCAGCGCTTTATCCCGTGTTGTGATCGATTGTCGGGATAACCTTAACGTAGTTTCGTGAAGTGACGTTAAATATTTTACTTAACAGCCGGTTGATTTATCTCTGATCAGACCTTCAGCCCGGAGAGGAATTTGGCAAAGACCATGGTTCCCTCCGGCCATGGGCCGTGACCTGACTCGGCATTGATGTGACCGGCCTCGCCGGCATCGATGAGAAGCGAGCCCCATGCGCCGGCAATATCATCGGCATGGTCATAGGAGCCGAAGGGGTCGTTGCGGCTGGCAATCGTCATGGAGGGGAAGGGCAGCGGGTCGCGCGGGTAGGGCCCGAAGGTCATCAGGTGTTTGGGACGGATGGCCGGATTGGCGACGTCAGGCGGTGCCACGAAGAACGCGCCGGCTACCTTGTGGCGAAACTGCGGGACGGCATGGATGGCGGCCGCAACGCCCAGCGAATGGGCGACCAGCACCACCGGGCGCGACGAGGCGTTAACCTCCTGCGCTACCCGTTCCACCCAGTCCTCGCGCACGGGTTTCGACCACTCCGCCTGCTCGACGCGCCGCGCCGTCTGGAGCTTGTTCTCCCAACGGGTCTGCCAATGGGTGGGGCCGGAATTGGTATAACCGGGAATGATGAGAATATCTGCGTCGGAAGCCTTCATGCCCCTTATCTGCTAGCCGCATCGCCCGGCGTCAAGAGAGACAGCCGGGACGTCCGCGCAAAAATTAATAGGCAACACTTACTATTTTGCCGATAATTCCGATGTTATGTTCCAGCCATGGACGGTGCGGAGGCGGCGTCTTGCGACAGACATGCTTTGGGAGGAGCTTATGATGAAAGCCTTATTTGGGGGTGCCGCAGCACTGGCCGTGCTTTGCGGACCGGGTCTTGCGCTGGCAGCCGTCGATTGCGCGCAGCTGCGTGATGCCGGCCATGACCTGGATGGAGTAACACTGACGGAAGCGGTGGCGACGCCGGCAAGCGACGAGATACCCGTTGCCCATTGCCTCGTGCGTGGCAAGGCGGGAGAGCACAAAGGCGCTGACGGCAAGGATTATGCGATCCAATTCGAACTGCGGCTGCCCGACACGTGGAACGGCCGTTTCGTCCACCAGTTCAACGGCGGCAATGATGGCGTGGTGGTGCCGGCACTCGGGCCGCTTCTCGGCGGCAACAAAAAGGATACGGCGCTGTCGCGTGGATACGCGGTCGTTTCCAGCGATGCCGGCCACGATGGCAAGGCCAACCCGGAAAAGGGCATTGCCGGCGGCGCAGCCTTCGGGTTCGATCCGCAGGCACGCCGCGATTACGGGTATTCGGCTGTGGAGACGCTGAACCCGCTGGCGGAAAAGCTTGTGGAGATCCGCTACGGGAAGCCGGCGGAATACACCTATGGGATCGGCAGTTCCAACGGCGGCCGTCACGGCCTGATGGCCGCGACCCGCATGCCCGAGATCTTTGACGGCATTCTTTCCGGTTATCCCGGCTTCAACCTGCCAAAAGCCGCCATTCAGCACGCGCATGACATAAAAGCCTGGTCTTCCGTCAACACCGATATCGCCAAGGCTTTTTCCCGCGATGACATGGCGGTTCTGGCGAAGGGCATTCTTGCCGCATGCGATGGGCTCGATGGTTTAGCCGACGGCATCGTGGCCGATTCGGCTGCGTGCCAGACGGCATTCAAGCCGCAGGTGCTGCAATGCGCCAAGGACGGTGACAAGGATTGCCTGTCGCCGGCGCAGATCGCAGCGCTGGTCAAAAGCCATGAGGGGCCGAAGAACAGCAAGGGCGAGCAGCTTTACAGCGAATGGGTCTGGGATCCGGGAATGGCATCCGGCAACTGGCGCGGCTGGAAACTGGAAAGCGCTGTCGAGCCCTGGGGCAAGAAGCCGATCATCGCGGTGATGGGGGCAGCCTCGCTGGCGCAGGTGTTTACGACGCCGCCGACGGCTGTTGGTGGCACACCGCAGGATCTGCAGGATTTCCTCCTGAACTTTGACTTCGACCGGGATGCGCCGAAAATCTTTGCGACCGACGCGACCTTTGGCGAATCGGCAGCTCAGGTGATGATTCCGCCCGGCACCGACAATCCCGACCTCAAGGCCTTCCATGCCGCAGGCCACAAGATGATCGTGTTCCACGGCAATGCGGACCCGGTGTTTTCGGTTCTCGATACCGTCAACTGGTATCGCAAGCTCGATGAAAACAATGGCGGCAAGGCTGGCGATTTCGTCAAGCTTTACCGTATCCCGGGCATGCCGCATGGTGCCAGCGGTCCGTCCTACGACGATTTCGATTTCTTCTCGGCGCTTGTCGCCTGGGTGGAAAAGGGCAAGGCGCCGGAGGGCATCGCGGCCGGGATCACAGCCGGCAACAAGGAGGCGGCAGGCCTTGTCGGCACACGTTTCCTCTATTGCCCCTATCCGAAGGTGACCCGTTTCAGCGGTGCCGCCGGCAGCGACGAAAGCCGTTTTGCCTGCCAGTAACGAGGCGATAAAACGCAATCAGCCGGCAGGGTTACCCTTGCCGGCTGACAGTTTGAATCATCTTGAGGGACCTCAGCCGAAGACGCGGCGAAAAATCGTGTCGACATGCTTGGTATGATAACCGAGGTCGAATTTTTCGCGAATTGTCTCTTCCGGAAGAGCGGCGCGCACTTCCTGGTCGGCAAGCAGTTCCTCCAGGAAATCCTTGCCCTGTTCCCAGACCTTCATGGCGTTGCGCTGCACGAGACGGTAGCTGTCTTCGCGCGACACGCCGGCCTGGGTCAGCGCCAGAAGCACACGCTGCGAGTGAACAAGCCCGCGGAACTTGTTGAGGTTGTTCATCATGTTCTCAGGGTAGATCACCAGCTTCTCGATGACGCCGGCCAGACGATGCAGCGCGAAATCGAGCGTCACGGTGGTATCCGGGCCGATGGCGCGCTCGACGCTCGAATGGGAGATATCGCGCTCGTGCCAGAGGGCGACGTTTTCCATGGCGGGCACCACCGACATGCGCACGAGGCGGGCAAGGCCGGTGAGGTTTTCGGTGAGCACCGGATTGCGCTTGTGCGGCATGGCGGACGAACCCTTCTGGCCGGGCGAGAAGAACTCTTCCGCTTCCAGAACTTCCGTGCGCTGCATGTGGCGAATTTCGATGGCGACGTTTTCAATTGAGGATGCGATGACGCCGAGCGTTGCAAAGAACATCGCGTGACGATCGCGCGGAATAACCTGCGTGGAGACCGGCTCCGGCGTCAGGCCGAGCTTTTCGCAGACATGTTCTTCAACACGCGGATCGATATTGGCAAAAGTGCCGACGGCGCCGGAAATGGCACCGGTGGCGATCTCGGCGCGGGCGGCAACGAGACGGGCGCGGTTGCGCTCCATTTCGGCATAGAAGCGGGCGAAGGTCAGGCCCATCGTCACCGGCTCGGCATGGATGCCGTGACTACGGCCGATGCGCACCGTATCCTTGTGCTCGAAGGCGCGGGTCTTCAGAGCTGTGAGCAGACG
>JAIXTO010000112.1 GCA_027483885.1 Rhizobiaceae bacterium | reverse complement strand
TCGGGCTAGATCCACTCGAGATGCGCGTGCGCAATTTTGTCCACATCGACCAGAACCAGGATCTGCAGTTGACCTCGAAGGCGCTGCACGCCTGTTACCGTGAAGGTGGCGAACGTTTCGGCTGGGAAAAGCGTCTTCAGGCCCCCCGCTCCATGCAGGATGGACCGGATCTCGTCGGCTGGGGCATGGCAACCGGCGTCTGGGAGGCAACGCTCACCCAAGCTGCCGCCAAGGCAAGGCTTGATGTCGATGGCAGCGTCACGGTTTCGGCCGCCGCCTCCGATATCGGCACCGGCACCACGACGATCCTTGCCCAGATCGGCGCGGAAGCCTTTGGCATCGATGCCCAAAACGTCACCGTCAGGATTGGCGACAGCAGCCTTCCGCAGACCTCTGTCGAGGGCGGCTCGTGGACGGCGGCCTCCACCGGATCGGCCGTTGCGGCCGCAGCCATAGCCGTGCGCCAGGCCCTGCTGGACCACGCGCGGGATATGGAAGGCACCCCCTTCGACAGGCAGATCACCGTCGAGCAGACCGCCATCCGCGACGGCCGTCTCGTGCTTGATGTCAACGATCAGGTCGGCATCGCGATCGCCGATATCATGGCGTCGAAAAACCTCACCTTCATCGAGGAAGAGGCCAAGGTCGCACCGGATGCGCAGCAGGCGAAAAAATTCGTCAGCTACACCCACGCTGCGCATTTCGTTGAAGTGATGATCGACGAGGAGCTGGGTGTCATCCGTGTTACCCGCGTCGTCACAGCCGTTGCCGCCGGCCGCATCCTCAATCCCAAGACCGCCCGCAGCCAGATCCTTGGCGGTGTCGTCATGGGCATTGGCATGGCGCTGCACGAAGAGGGCATGATCGATCACCGCACCGGCCGCATCATGAACCACAATCTCGCCGAATATCATGTGCCAGCCCATGCCGACATCCAGGATATCGAGGTGATCTTCGTGGAAGAACACGATGACAAGGCAAGCCCGATCGGCGTCAAGGGGCTGGGCGAAATCGGCATTGTCGGCATCGCCGCCGCCGTTGCCAATGCCATCTACCACGCCACGGGCACGCGCGTGCGCCATCTGCCCATCACCATCGACAAGGTCTTTTACGCCAAGGAGGCAGCCGAATGACCCGCCATCTCCCGGAAAATCTGCTGCGCTACACGCCCGATGTCGAGGATATCAGCCCCGACGAACCGCAGCTCGCCGAAGCGCTGGCGGAGACCATGCTGTCGATTTCCTACAAGACCTATGCCGACAGCGCCCATGCCATCCGCGCCGTCCACGCCAAGAGCCACGGCCTGTTGTCGGCAGAGATCGAGGTGCTGGACAACTTGCCGCCGCAGCTCTCGCAAGGGGTGTTTGCCGAACCCGGCACCTATGAGGCGATCATCCGTCTCTCCACCACGCCCGGCGATATCCTGCATGACAGCGTCTCGGCACCGCGCGGCATGGCCTTGAAGATCCTTGACGTGAAGGGCGAACGCCTGCCGGGCTCGGAACGCTCCCGCTCGCAGGACTTTGTCATGGTGAACGGCAAGGTCTTCAATTCGCCAAGCGGCGAGGCTTTCCTCACCAGCCTCAAACCGCTGGTGGCGACGACCGATCGTGTCGAGGGCGTGAAAAAGCTTGTCTCCAAGGTCCTGCGCGGCGTTGAAAGCGCGCTGGAAACCGTCGGTCGCGAAAGTCCGACGCTGAAGACCATCGGCGGCCAGCCACTCATCCACCTGCTCGGAGAAAGCTTCTTCACCCAGGTGCCGGTGCGTTTTGGCGATTATATCGCAAAGCTTGGCGTCGTCCCGGCCTCAGAAAACCTCAAGGCGCTGGTCGCCCGGAGCGTCAGCATCGGTGATGATCCCGATACGCTGCGCCACCTTGTCGAGGAGTTCTTCGAAACCGAAACGGCTGTCTGGCATCTGCAGGTCCAGCTGGCGACCGATCTCAAGGCCACGCCGATCGAAGATCCGATGCAGCCATGGGATGAGGACAAGAGCCCCTATATCACGGTTGCCACGGTGACCGCCGGTCCCCAGACCGCGTGGAGCGAGGAGCGCTCACGCAAGGTCGATGACGGGCTGAAATTTGCCCCCTGGAACGGCCTTGCCGCCCACCAGCCGCTCGGCCAGATCATGCGGCTGCGAAAACTCGCCTACGCCCGCTCCGCCGCCTTCCGCTCGGAGCGCAACCCGACCGCCGTCACCGAACCCATCACCTGCCCGTTTGCCACCACAACGCCGGCAAGCGTGGTGGAAGAGACCGGAGCGCGCGTATTTCCGTAAGTCACCGCCAAGCACAACAGCCCCTCTCCCCGTCATGACGGGGAGAGGGGCAATCATGCGCAGGAGAAAAAAATCACGTCCCGCAGAACGTTCGCAGCACGCGTTCTTCATCGCGCGGCGCCTGCGTGAGAGCGGCAAATTCCGGCTGGTCCGTGTAAGGATCGGCGACAGCCGCGACCAGCCTTTCGAAGGGTGAGAGATCGCCGGCCATGGCGGCCGTGATGGCGTCCTCGATGCGGTGGTTGCGCGGAATGAGCGCCGGGTTGACACCGCGCATCAGCACGGACACATCGCCCTCTTGCCGGGCAAGGCGGGCGCGCCAGAGGGGCAGAAAACTTTCCGCCTTGTCCCACGGCGCAAAACCTTCAAGAAAGGCAGCTTCCGCGTCAAGACGGACCTGCGCCTCCACCTCGGAACGATCGGCCGCCGCAAGTGCGCTCAGCCGGCGGAAGGTCAGGGTAAAGTCGGCCCTGCCTTCCTGCATGGCAGAGAGCAGCGCCTGTATGAGGTCGCCATCGCCAGGATCGGGTGTCCCGGCAATGCCGATCTTTTTGGCAAACACCGAAAGCCAGGCGGCCTGGAACCGCTCGCCGAACGCCTTCAGCACGCCGTTTGCCGCCTCCACCGCCTTTTCCTCGTCGCCGTCGAGAAGCGGCAGCAGGCATTCGGCCAGACGCGCAATGTTCCATTGCCCGATGCCGGGCTGGTTGCGATAGGCATAACGGCCCTGCTGGTCGATAGAGGAAAACACCTTCATCGGGTCGTAGTCGTCCAGAAAGGCGCAAGGGCCAAAGTCGATCGTCTCGCCAGAGACTGTCATGTTGTCGGTGTTCATCACGCCATGGATGAAGCCTGCGCCAAGCCAGCGCGCAATCAGGTCTGCCTGGCGCATCGAGACGGCATCAAGCAGGGCGAGATACGGATTGTCCGCCTGTGCCAGATCAGGGTAATGCCGGTCGATGACGTAATCGGCAAGCGTGCGCACCGCCTCAGTGTCGCCCTGGGCTGCAAAATACTGAAACGTGCCGATGCGCACATGGCTTGCCGCCACCCGCACGAAAACGGCCCCCGGCAGAACCGTTTCGCGCTGAACCCCCTCGCCGGTCGCAACGGCGGCCAGCGCCCTTGTTGCCGGAATGCCAAGTCCCGCCATCGCTTCGGAGACGATATATTCCCGCAGCACCGGTCCGAGGGCTGCCCGCCCGTCGCCCCGGCGCGAATAGGGCGTCGGCCCTGCGCCCTTCAGCTGGATGTCGCGTCGCACGCCCTTGTCATCCACCACCTCGCCCAGAAGAATCGCCCGGCCATCGCCCAGCCGAGGCACGAAATTGCCGAACTGATGGCCCGCATAGGCCATGGCGAGGGGCTCGGAGCCCGAAGGCAAGACATTTCCGGAAAAAAATGCAGCAAGCCGTGGCGCATCATCGGCATCGAGTTGAAGACGCAGTTCCTGCGCCAACGTGGCATTGAACTTGATCAGCACCGGCGCCTCGACAGGCTCGGGAAAAACCGCTGCGTGAAAGCGCTCGGGCAGGCGCGCGTAGGAATTATCGAAATTAAACAATGATCTGACCTTCCTGCCCGCACCGGGCCTTGCCCGCCGGAGCGCATGTTTCCTCTTTCACAATATGGGGGCTTGCCCTGTCCGCGCAAGGCAGTGGACGCGCCACCGCGGCCGCCCTTTTCTTAGGCGTCCGATCCATTTCGAGGCATTCATGACAGTCTGTTGCATTTCAGCTACAGCTTTTCCAACCAGTCGCACTACATGCATACGTGTCATCAAGAAAGGGACTGCAACCATGAAAAAGATCCTCTTCCTCGCATCGAGTGTCGCACTCTTCGGCTCCTCTGCTGCCTTTGCCGCTGATGCCATTTACGAAGCACCGCAGGCACCTGTGGCTCAGGAAGTTGCCGCACCGGCCTTTTCCTGGACCGGCGCCTATATCGGTCTTCATGGTGGTTACGGCTGGGCAAACGGCGATCTGTCCCAGGGCGGCGCCTCGCTTTCGGATAATTTTGATGGCGGCCGCATCGGCGGGTTCGTCGGCTACAATTGGGAACTGTCCTCGGGCTTCCTGGTCGGCCTCGAAGGCGATGTGAACTACGACTGGAACAAGCAGACCTACTCCGGCGTCGACGTCGGCACCGACGTCTCCGGCTCCGTTCGTGGCCGCGTCGGTTACGCCGTGGATCGCACTGTCATCTTCGCAGCCGGCGGCTGGACGGCCACCAACGGTTATATCGATGGTGCAGGTGCCGATGAAAACAAGACCTTCAGCGGCTGGACCGTTGGCGGTGGCGTTGATTACGCCTTCACGGACAAGATGTTCGGCCGTCTGGAATACCGTTACAACGATTACGGCGACAAGAACATTGCCGGCATCAATACCGAATTCGACCAGCACGTGGTCAATGTCGGCCTCGGCGTCAAGTTCTGATCATCTGATCTTGAAAACAGTACCGGGTCTGGTTTTCCAGACCCGGTTTTTTATGCCAAAATTCCGGCAGCACGCCGTTTCTCAGTCCATGCCGAACTCCTGCCGGCGCGCGCCGTCAAGCCGTGCCAGCGCCCGCGCATTGGCAAGCAGGCGGGCCGGATGCCGCAGCGTCTCGCGGTTGAGAAGATAGGTGCGCAAGACACCCTTCGAGCGGCTATGCGCTTCCCCATGGCCGACCCGGTAGACGGCGCCGGCAAAGGGCAGCGGCGACAGTGCATGGCCGGCGTCGCGCAGCATGGCCTCGATCTTGATATGGCTTCCCATCATCGCCTTCACCCTGTCCATAGAGGCATCCTCCGCGCACTCCGGCAGGTCATAAAGGTCGGCGCGCACCAGATGCGAGGTGCCGCAGAGCGTGTTGAAGGCGCCTCGCCGCATCAGGAAGGAACTGCCTTCAGTCCACAGATAGCCGTGCTCGACATACCAGCCATTGCTGTCCCGGTGTTTGTCGGCAAAGGAGACAAGGTCGCGGCTGACGAAATCGTCGTCGTCGACCACCATCAGGAAGCGCGCGCCGCGGGCCGCCAGCATGCCCGATAGCACCCGTTTGCCCTTGTCCGTGCGCACCGCCTCATAGATCGCCTCGCGGTTGGAAGGATCCATTTCGTAGAGCGGATTGGGCGGCAGATCGACACGCACCGCCACAAAGCCCGGCGGCAGGTCCGGCAGGCGGGCCTCGCGATTGGCGACGATGACGCCGATCCAGCGATCGGAGCGTTGCGCAGAAATGGACCGCATCGTCTGCTTCAGCCGCTCCACCAGGCGCGGCCAGTCCCGGGCATTGGCGGGATGGCGCACCGGAATGATGAAGGCCACCGTCTTGTCGGCGGCAAACCGTGGCATCGGCGCCAGGATTGCGGGATTTTCGCGGGTCGGCAGAACATCAACCATAGGCACTCCCCCAGGTTTTGCGAAGGCGACAGGCGGCCACGAAAAACTGAGCGCCGGCGCACACGCGCACCGACGGCAACAGCCTGCCTGCTTCTGAACAGCATTGGCGATATCAAGGCGCCAACGATGGGTTGCGCTTCGCCGCAGGATACGTGCACTGGAATATCCTACCTGAAGCCGCCAGATGAAGCGGCTCAAATGCGTCAAAATCATGCCAGAATAGAATTTCCATTCTAACGCGATTTTCAAGCGCGCTCACCCCTGCCTAAGATTGCAGGCATCGGCCGTCATGGGAGGATCGTAAAGAGGGGCGAACAGGCGCTCTGACACGCCCGTTCGGGGGCAAACGTAAAGACGGCGGCAAAGGCCCCTCGGGATGAGAGAACCGCCGCCCTTTCGGCGACAAACCGTGTCAGGCGTTCGCCAGTTTCTGTGGCGTATAACCCGCATCGCGAATGGCAGCT
The DNA here is from genome assembly GCA_027483885.1 of Rhizobiaceae bacterium. GTDB lineage: Bacteria > Pseudomonadota > Alphaproteobacteria > Rhizobiales > Rhizobiaceae > Neorhizobium. Next base: position 97,626 of record JAIXTO010000112.1, on the reverse strand, counting down.
TCCGCAACCGTTGCATTGCCGCCCTCGAGGCTGACCCGGTGCTGGGCAAGGTCCACCGCAACGGGTACGCCCGGCAGCACCGCGTCCAGTGCTTGTTTTACCGCCTTTTCGCAATGGCCGCAGGTCATGTCCGGCACGAGGAATGTCGTTGTCATGATCGATATCTCCTATTGATGACTGTCAGTGCCGACGTCTAATCCTTCCCACAGCGGGAAGGTCAACCGTCTTTTGTGGGGGCGACAACGGGTTCTGGGCCGCCCGGCCCGGTGCCGGCGAGATCTTCGAGGATCGGGCAATCGGGCCTCGCATTGCCGCTGCAGCAATGGGCGAGATGTTTGAGCGTTTTCACCATCGCCTGCATCTCGCCGATGCGCCGTTCCAGATCCTCGATATGGCTTGTCGCCACCGCCTTGACGGCAGAACTTTCCCGCTCCCGGTCCTGCCAGAGCGCCAGCAGGCGTTCGGTTTCCTCCAGCGAAAAGCCGAGCGAGCGCGCCCGCTTGATGAAACGCAGCACATGCACGTCGCCGTCGCTGTAGACCCGGTAATTGGTGGCCGTGCGGGCGCTCGGCCGGATCAGCCCGATCTCCTCGTAATAGCGGATCATCTTGGCGGAAACGCCCGACGCGCCGGATGCCTGCCCGATATTCATGCGACCTCTTTCTGCACGGCAAGGCGCTTCAGCCGCAGCGCGTTGGAGAGCACGAAAACGCTGGAGAGCGCCATGGCGCCAGCGCCAATCATTGGCGACAGCTGGATGGCGAAGGCCGGATAAAGCACTCCGGCGGCAAGCGGGATCAGCGCCACATTGTAGCCAAAAGCCCAGAACAGGTTCTGGCGAATGTTGTTCATCGTGGCACGGCTGACGGCGATGGCCGACACAACGCCCGTCAGCGCACCGTTCGATAAAACCACATCGGCGCTTTCGATGGCGACATCCGTTCCCGTGCCGATGGCAATGCCGATATCGGCAAAGGCCAGCGCCGGCGCATCATTGATGCCATCGCCGACGAAGGCGATCTTTTTGTCCGCGCCTGCCCCGCCCTCAGCTGCACGGAGATCCCGGATCGCCTCCACCTTGCCGGCCGGCAGAACCTCTGCCACGACATGGTCGATACCGACCTGACGGGCAATGGCATTGGCCGTGCGGGCATTGTCGCCGGTTACCATGGCAACCGATAGACCCATCGCCTTCAGCTGCGCAATTGCAGCCACGCTCGTGGGCTTCAGCGGATCGGCAACGGCCAGGATCCCTGCCAGCTTGCCGCCGATGGCCGCATAGAGCGGCGTCTTGCCCTCATCGCCCAGCCGCGCCGCCATGTGCGAAAACTCGGCCACCGAAAGCCCGAGTTTTTCCATGAAGCGATCGGCCCCGACGCAGACGATCACCCCCTCCACCTCAGCCTCGATACCATAACCGGGTTCGGCCTTCACCGCCTTTGCCTCAGCGATCACGAGCCCGCGGGCTTTGACAGACGCGACGATCGCCTCTGCCACCGGATGTTCCGAGCGCGCCTCGACGGCGGCAACCTTCGCAAGAACCGCATCCGTCTCGAAGCCGCCGGTCACAAGAATATCCGTGAGTTGCGGGCGCCCTTGCGTCACCGTGCCGGTCTTGTCGAGAACCACGGTGGTGACGCCTGCCAGCGCCTGCAGCGCATCGCCCTTGCGAAACAGCACGCCAAGATCTGCCGCGCGCCCCGTGCCGACCATGATGGACGTCGGCGTTGCAAGCCCCATGGCGCAGGGGCAGGCAATGATCAGCACGGCAACGGCTGCCACCAGCGCATGCGGCAAGGCAGGCTCCGGGCCAACCATCAGCCAGATGGAGAAGGTGAGCAAGGCCACCGCAATCACCGCCGGCACGAACCAGCCGGTTACCCGGTCCACCACCGCCTGGATCGGCAGCTTTGCCCCTTGCGCCGCCTCCACCAGCGCAATGATCTGCGAGAGCACCGTCTCGGCCCCGACCTTTTCGGCGCGAAACCGAAAACTGCCGCTGCCATTGATCGTGCCGCCTGTCACCGGTGAACCCGCCGTCTTTTCCACCGGCAGCGGCTCGCCGGAAATCATCGATTCGTCGATATTGGAGGCCCCGTCGACAACAGTGCCATCCACCGCCACACGCTCGCCCGGCCGCACGATCACCACATCGCCGGCCATGACCTCGTCGGTCGGGATATCAAAGGTTTGACCGTCTCGCTCCACCCGTGCGGTTTTTGCCTGCAGGCCCATCAGCCGGCGGATGGCAATGCCGGTGCGCCCGCGGGCCCGCGTCTCCAGCAGCCGGCCGAGCAGGATCAGCGTCACGATGACGGTTGCCGCCTCATAATAGACGAAGCGGGACTGTTCCGGCAAAAGCCCGGGCAAAAACGTCACCACCAGCGAATAGAGATAGGCCGCCGTCACGCCGACCGCGACCAGCGAATTCATTTCGGGATGGCCGCGCAACAGCGCCGGAATTCCCGCCTTCAGGAACCGCCAGCCCGGCCCGAAAATTACGCCCGTGGCCAGCGCCGCGTAGATATAATAGAGCACCTGCCGGTCCACGGCCCCCATCAGCGCATGGTGGAAGGGTGGATAGAGATGGCCGCCCATTTCGAGCACGAACAGCGGCAACGTCAGCACGCCGGCAATCGCCAGATCGCGCTTGAGAACGCCGGCATCCTCGTCATGATGGTTATGCGCGTGGCCGCCTGCCGGATGGTCATGCCCGACCGTCACTCCCGCTTGCGCCCCGGTAGCACCCCCTGGCGCTGCAAGGGCAAAGCCCGCCGCCTTCAAGGCTGCCGTCAGTGCCCGCTTGCCGTCGCGCCCGAACATGTCGATAGAAATATCTGGGCGTCCCACCTCGATTTCGGACGAAACGACACCGCGAACCGCCATCAGCACAGCCTGAAGCCGGGCCGCCGCCGGCGCGTCGGGCACTTTCGCAAGCGTCAGCGAAATCCGCTCCGCCTTTGGCTCGTAGCCGGCCTTTCGAATGGCGGCGGCCAGTTTTTCGGCGGAAAAGCCAGCGCCGGGCTCCACGGTCAGGCTTTCGGTTGCAAAATTCACCGCACTGGAGGCCACTCCCTCCACCTTGCCGGCCGCCATTTCGACGCGGCGCACGCAGGAGGCGCAGGTCATCCCCTCCACGGCAATGACGATCGGGTCTTGCAGGGGATGGCGAGCAGGTGCGGCTGAAATGGCAGTCATGGCGGGGGTCCTCATGTTACCCACCCCATGTAGGGCTTCCCATCATGGTAAGGTCAAGGGCGGATGGGGCAGAAACTCACCCCATGCGATACAGAAAAAGCTGCGTGCGGCGCCGGTCGGGAAGCTCCCAGACTTCATGCGGCTCGATGCCCTCCACGGCAAAGCTGTTGGAGACGAGAAGGCTGCCGGGTTTCATCTCCGCTTTCGCCTTCTTGTAAAGCGCCGGCATCGGCTCGGGCGACAGGAAGGTGTAGACGACATCCACATCCGACAGATCGACCGTCCACAGATCCCGGCGAAGGATGGTGCCGCGCCGCTCCAGGCTGGAAAGCACGCGGGCAATCAAAAAGGCCATCGGTGCCGTCTCGACGCCGCTTGCCGTATAACCATCGCCGGCCACGGCCCGCACCACGCCGCCAAAACCACAGCCGAGATCGATGAAGCGGTTTGCACCCCGGTCGCGCATCAGCTGGCAGAGCGCCTGCTTCGTTTGCCGGTTGCTGAGGTAAAGCGGCACCCGCTCGCGCGCCGTGTTGGAAAAGAACAGGTAGACAAGTGCAAAACCCGCCGCAAACGGCCAGGCGGGCACATCGCCAAGGTTCAGCCCGAGATAAAGGGCGAACGGAAATAGCGCCGCGATCCACAACCACCACACCTGCAGCCGCAGTAAAAAACTCACCCCCGCCGCCAAAAGCGCCTGCACCGCAACGAGCATCAGCATGGCGGTCCCCGGCGCCACCCGCCCTGCCAGCAGAAGCGCCACGCCAAACGTCACCACCCCCGCCATCAGCTGGGCAAGGGTTGCGGCAAGAATGGGTGTTTGGCGAATCGTGTTCATGGGGCAACCGGCAGGGCGTGTTCTGCGGTTGTGCGAAAAGCGCCGCCGAAACACAAGGGGCTTTGGCAGCGCTTTGGGGGACTGGCGTTTTATCGGAAGCGGCCGGGCAAGACGCCCATCACCCCTTCACATATTTGCGCCAGTCATGCTCCTCGACAAACCCCAGCACGTCGCGGATCTTGGCATTGCTGATCGGCGCCGCATACCCTTCGAGCGCACCGGTGATCGGCGTGCCCGGCGCATATTTGCCCAGAAAATCACGCGTCGGCTCATCAGCGGTGATCGTGTCGTTCACGGCGTTGAACACCTGAAACCCCAAACCATCCGTCTCGATACCGCGCCAGACGATCTGGCCGAGATCGCGCGCGTCGATATAACTCCAGGCATTGCGCTTGCGGCTTTCGGGCTTTGCCAGAAAACCCGGAAAATTGGCGTAATCCTCGGGCGAAATGACATTGCCGATGCGAAGCGCATAGATATCGGCCTTGTAGCGCATGGCAAAGGCGCGGGCGGTCTTTTCGTTGACCACCTTGGACAGGCCATAGCTGTCCATCGGGTCGACGTCATACTCTTCGGTCAACGGAAACTCGTGATAATCCTTGTCGCCCTCGGCAAAACACACTCCATAGGTCGTCTCGCTGGAGGCGATGATGACTTTTCGGATGCCAAGCTTCATCGAAGCTTCGATGACATTGTAGGTGGAGAGCGTGTTGGCGGCAAAGGTGGTGTTGTCGGGTTTCAAGAGAATGCGCGGCACGGCGGCAAAATGCACCACGGCATCGACAGGCGCCGGACCCTTGCCGGTTTCCAGGCCTGAAAAATCAAAATGCATGGACAGCGCATTAAACACCTGCCCGCTGTCGGTGAGATCCACGTTGAGCGTCGTCACCCCTTCGCAGTCGAGCGGCGCCAGATCGAGGTTGAACACCTCAAAACCCTTGTCCCTGAGATAAGGCACCGCATGACGCCCCGCCTTGCCGCTGCCGCCGGTAAAGATAACCCGCTTGCCCATGACCCAAAATCCTCCCTGGTGTGTCTGGTTGGGCAAGACATAGGGTGTGAGACCGGAAATGGGAATGGATCCCGAGACTTAACATTGGCGATTTCTAAGCCTGAAGTGGCTCTAATGGTTCAACAACTCCGAAGCCCTTGGTGCGTGAAAAGTTCATGGCATGCTTGAAATTCCGCATAGCTTCCGATGGATCAATGTCGGACAGACGCAGGCCCATAAAAGTTTCTCTTACAAAATAAACCGAAAGAATTGGTGCCCATTCCTTATGGCCGGTTTTCAGGTCAAGCAAATGTGCGGTGCAGGTGACGCAAATCGTGTTCAATGGCAGGATGTGAAAAAGGTCTCCGGCTGCCTTCAGCGCGACACTTGCCACGTAGTCCTGGTACAGTTCATTGAACTGTGCAGTGGGCATTTTCGTTTCGGACAACCGCCCACTTGCAAGTTGCTTCCGACGGTTTTTCGGCACAATGTCGTCGCCATGGACACGGGCCACCGCGTGAACGAAACTATCCTTGATGAGATAGCCGACTTCGGTGCCAACAAGCGCAACCTCTGATAGCGATTGCATTTCTACCAGAACTTGTCGCAAGGCAGCAGCTTCTCCTTGCACGATTCGTCTAGCAAGACCGGTATCGTCTTCCCATTCAGCAATGGCCTTCATGTAGGAGGCTACAGTTTCGTCATATTGTTGCTGGTCACGCGCGATAGCGTTTGTGATGTCGGCTTCCAGCCTCGCATGTATTTTTGATGATCCTCCTCTGAGGAAATCAAAAATGCCCGGTTTGAACTTGGCAGCGACAAGTTCTGCAGTGTCTTGATGGAAACTCGTCTTGACAGGTTTGGTAGGGCAAGGCTGGCTGGCAATAGAGTGCCACTCGATCATATCGGCCATTTCAGTGTGAATTGACACCAGACTGTCGACGTAACGTTCCCAGGCTTCAACATCAGATGCCGTTTCGGCAATCATTTGATTTTTATGAGTGATCTTACGTCTGCGTTGGGCGTCACGCTCCGCGGCGCGCGACGCTGCCGCTACCGAGCGCATAACTCCTCTCCACCCCATGACCAGTCCCCCGATGTCGCTCTCAGATGCAGACGATACAACCCACAGCATCGCATGCAAGCCGCTATCGGCTCGACAACACTCGGTAATATGCCGGTTCCTAACCGGAACGCATGCCTACTGGCACGTATAGGCACACCCTCACCGCCGCGCCTGCGCCGTCTCGCCCACATGCAGGGGCCAGTCGACCAGATAGTCCTCGAAGTCCTCCGCAGCGACGTCCATTTCGCTGACCGTGCGGTTTTTCGCCGAAATGCCAGCCTGATGCACGGTGTCAGCGCTGCCGGAGACGAGCGGGTGCCACCAGTAAAGATCTTCGCCGTCGCGGATCAGGCGGTAACCGCAGGTGGGGGGAAGCCAGGGGATGTCGCGCACCGCTTCTACCGTCAGCTGGATACATTCGGGCACGATGTCCTGCCGGTTTTCATAGTCGGAGCAGCGACAGCTTGTGCCGTCAAGCAGGCGGCAGGCAACAGAGGTGAAGGCCACCTCGCCGGTGTCCCAATCCTCCAGCTTGTTGAGACAACAGAGCCCGCAGCCGTCGCAGAGGCTTTCCCATTCGGCCTGGCTCATCTCCTCCAGGCTTTTCGTTTTCCAGAACTGATTTTCCATCTTGTCTTTTTTAGCACCGGCTGAACATATTTCGCTGAACATAGATTTGAATGGGATGAACCGGCGGCATAAACCGCGCGTCAACCATTTATCAGCCATTGCTGCCTAAAGCAGTCCCGAGGCTTTTCGTCGTTTGTTCGCCAAGCGTCAAGCTCTCCAGGTCCAAACGAGGAAGATCCACGGTGCCGGACGATCCCCACAGCCCGGACAAATCGAAAAGACCGCGCCGCGCCAAGCGCCACCTTCTGCTGCGCGCCGACAGCTGGATCGATTCCACCGTCTGGAACCTCGGCTTCAAGCTGTCGGAAATCTGGGAAGAGATCACCATCTTTTCGCGAAAATTTCGCGTGCGCGGCTGGAAGCGCGTGGTGGTTGATGTGGCCGACGAGGCCCTGACGTTTGGCACCGCAGGCTTCGTGCTGCTTCTGGCCCTGGCGCTTCCGGCCTTCGAGGAAACCAAGGAAGACTGGCGCTCGCGCGGCGATTTTGCCGTCACCTTTCTCGATCGCTACGGCAATGTGGTGGGCCATCGCGGCATCATCCATGAAGACAGCGTGCCCTTCGACCAGCTGCCGGACCATCTGGTGAAGGCGGTTCTGGCCACCGAAGACCGCCGTTTCTTCAGCCATTTCGGCATCGACTTTTTAGGCCTTGCCCGGGCCATGAACGAAAACGCCAAGGCCGGCGGCGTCGTGCAGGGCGGCTCGACGCTGACGCAGCAGCTGGCGAAAAACCTCTTCCTCACCAACGAGCGCTCGCTGGAGCGCAAGATCAAGGAAGCGTTTCTGGCGCTCTGGCTGGAAGCGAACCTGTCGAAGAAGGAAATCCTGTCGCTTTATCTCGACCGCGCTTATATGGGCGGCGGCACCTTTGGCGCGGCAGCCGCCGCCCAGTTCTATTTCGGCAAGAATATCACGCAGGTGAACCTGGCGGAGGCAGCGATGCTTGCCGGCCTTTTCAAGGCGCCGGCAAAATATGCCCCCCACGTCAACCTGCCGGCCGCGCGTGCCCGCGCCAACGAGGTTCTGACCAACCTCGTGCAGGGCGGGCTGATGAGCGAGGGACAGGTGGTCGCCGCAAGGCGTAACCCGGCCAGCGTCATCGACCGCGCCGCCGCCACGGCACCCGACTATTTTCTCGACTGGGCGTTTGAGGAAGTGCAGAAACTGGCGGATGCCGGCAAGCTGAAAAAACACTCCGTCATCGTGCGCACCACCATCGACATGGGTCTGCAGCAGGCCGCTGAGGAGGCGCTGGAATCGGGCCTTCGCGAATATGGCGAGAGCTACCGCGTGAAGCAGGGCGCGCTGGTTATGATCGAAAACGGTGGCGCCGTGCGTGCCATGGTCGGCGGGCGCGATTACGGCGAAAGCCAGTTCAACCGCGCCACCAAGGCGCTGCGCCAGCCCGGCTCGTCCTTCAAGCTCTACACCTACACGGCTGCCATGGAGAAGGGCTTTACCCCGGAAACCATGATTTCGGATGCGCCGATCACCTGGCGTGGCTGGTCTCCGCAAAACTATGCCCGCTCCTACAAGGGCCGCGTCACGCTTCTGTCGGCCATGGCGCAATCGCTGAACACGGTGCCGGTGCGCCTTGCCAAGGAGGAACTCGGCACGGAGATCATTGCCGAAACCGCAAAAAAAATGGGCGTCGAGACGCCGCTTCGCACCGACAAGACCATTCCGCTCGGCACCTCGGAAGTCACCGTGATGGATCAGGCGACGGCCTATGCGGTGATGCCCGCCGGCGGCGTGCAATCGCGCCGGCACGGGCTTGCCCAGGTGATGGATTACGAAGGCGACGTGCTCTACGATTTTGCCCGCGACGAACCACCGCCGGCCCGCATCGTCAGCGAACAGGCAACATCCTCGATGAACCGCATCCTGACCCAGATCCCGGTCATTGGCACCGCCAAGCGCGCAGCGCTCGATGGCGGCATCGTCACGGCCGGCAAGACCGGGACATCGCAAAGTTACCGCGATGCCTGGTTCATCGGCTTTACCGGCAATTACACCACGGCCGTCTGGTTCGGAAACGACGATTTCACCTCGATGAACAACATGACCGGCGGCTCGCTGCCGGCGATGACCTTCAAGAAGCTGATGGATTACGCCCACCAGGGCATCGAGCTGAAACCCATTCCCGGCATCGAAAACCCGCTGCCCTCAGGCACCCATGTCAAGGGCCCGGCCGTGGCGACAAAAGGCGATGGCACTAGCCTCCCGGCCCTCAGCCGCCCCCGCTCGCTCTCGGCGGATACCACAAGGCTCTTGCGCCGCATCGCCACATCCTTCTCCACCGCACCCCCGCTCACCCCCACGCCGCCAAAGCTTGCGAGCGGCAAGGCGCAGGTGCTGAAGGTGAGCGACAGGCCGTGAGGTTCACTTGCGCGACATCTACGTCAGAAGGAAGGAGATCCCGCCGCCGACGACGGAAAACGCCACGATGAACAGGACCGCACGGACCGTTCCCGAAATCATGGTCGCGTTGTAGATAAAATCAAAAATGCTGGGCTTGTGCTCGGACATCCGTCAGTTTCCTGTGCTGCCGCTGGGTCTGCAAAGGCCTATATCCCGCGTGAGTGTTAATCAACACACGTCAGCGGCAGAGGCGCTGGTGGGCGAAACCTGCCTTGGCCGTCCCTTCGCCATTTTCCAGCCCTTCAAACAATGTTATCCGTCTGAGCTGATTTGCAAAAGGTTTTGCCCGGCTTGTTTCGTCTTCCGTTTCTCGTGCTTCTCGCCTTGACCGTCGCCTTTGGTGGCGGGATCTGGTCGACGCTTGTGGCGCTGGATGCCACCACCGGTTTTGGCGCGATCCGGCTTGGCGCCTGGGAGGCGTTTCCGCAGGCGCAGACCGCCGATGCCGACCCTTATGCCAAAGCGCACCGCGCCAATGGCGGACGGCTGCTCTATGGCAGTGCCGAAGGCTTGAGCTTTACCGCAACGGTGGATCAGAAGGGTGAGCGGCTTTCCGGGCGCTGCACCTATCTCATTTCCGGGCAGACGCCGGTGGCGCGCCTCTGGACGCTGTTTGCCAGCCGCGCCAATGGCGAGGCACCGGCCACGGGCCAGGATCTGCCGGTGGCGCTCAACTCGCGCACCGTGCTGCGCGATGGCAACGGCGCTTTCGTCATCACCATTGCGCCGCAGGCGGCACCCGGCAACTGGCTTGCCGTGCCGCCGGACGAACCCTTCCGCCTGACATTGACGCTGCTCGATACACCGACGGCCGGCAGTTCCGGGCTGATCGACCTTGCCATGCCGCGCATCGACCGGATCGGATGCGGCCATGCTTAAGGTGATCCTTGCGCTTCTCAACGGCCTTGTCGGTGCGGGCCTGCTGCACCTCGTCATCATCCTGTCGCTGCCCTCGTTCAGCGAGCGCGATGCCTATAGCCGAGTGCTGGGGGAAGGTCCGCCGCATCGGTTTCATGTGCTGGCTGCGCGGGTGGATGCAGCCGGCCTGCAAAAGACCGATCCGTTTCTCGATACGGCCGTCTGCGCCTTCGATCTCTCGGAAAATCCGGTGCGGCTGACGGCCAGGGGCACCCTGCCCTTCTGGTCGCTTGCCACGTTCGACAGCGCCTCGAATGAAATCTTCAGCATCAATGACCGAACCTCTGTGGGCAACGGGCTTGATGTGCTGCTGGCAACGCCCGTTCAGGCGACGGCCCTGCGCAAGGCGCAGCCTTCGCCGTTATCGCAATCGATCATTGTCGAAACCCGGGCGGTACAGGGTTATGCGGTTTTGCGCGCCATGGCGCCGCAGGCAAGCTACAAGCCGATGACGACAAAGTTTCTGGCCGGCGCCGATTGCTCAACGCTCGAACTGCGCTGACGCCTTCGCCAAACCTCAATGGCTGTCGAGGCGCATTGCCGTTTCGTCCATGCCGCGATGCGTCAGTTCCGCCGGCCGCTCGTAGCGCACGCCGGTAAAAAACAGCAGGGCCGCGCCCGGTGCAGGGGCAGGTTTTGCCTGCTGCGGGCGTGACAACAGCCCGCGATGCGGATGGGCCTCTCGCCATGTCTTCATGTGAACAATGTCTGCCATGCTCGTCTCCTCAAAGGGTTCGAGACGGATGAGGGACGGACCGATTTCACCCTGCCCCATGGGGGGGGCTGGCGCATCCTCCAAACGAGGCATTGTGCGCCTTTCTCGTCAGCGCCCAGGCTTTCTTGACCATGGGCTCCAGCGACACAGACAACACATGAAACGGCAACTGGTTTCACCGGAAGATCAAAGAGAATGACACCGGGTTCAAACCGGCCTTCGCTTTTTCTCAAACGGCCCTGCCCGCACCGGAAATCCGGCAGGGACAGGCAGCGATTCGCGCCATGCTGTCTGTTGCGGATTGAGCCATAGGGTCGTTAACAAGTCACTAATTCTAATAAACCTGTTTCTCATCCTCAAAACTTGTAAAGCATCTGAAAAAGCCGCCCGGCAAGTCGGTCTGCGCGAGCACCGGTAGGCGCGCCCTGCCCTCTTGCGCCAAGTCCGGTGGCAGCGCTCAAAACCACGGCATCCCGTTTCCAAAACCTGCAGCGGTTTGAAACAGCGGCTGGGGATAAGTCTAATGCTGCCACACTCCTTCACCAGACATTAACCTCGTTCCGGTAGCGTGTTTTTAACCATGCCAGACCGTAAACGACGCCGTGCAGCGCAGCGTTTCAACCGCGCCCACCGCCTCCTTGCCGGGCATGCCCGCATGAACATCTTCGTGGCGGACCCCTGCCACGCCGAACCTTGAAGTCTGTATCTTTTGTATTGCGTCGGTGGATATGACCGTGGATCGGTATCGTGAACTTGAAAGGCCGCAGGCCATGCGCAGAAAGGATGTGGTGCTCATGGCGACCGTCACGAGTTTCGAGGAACTCGAGCATCCCACACGGTCAGAGCTGCGCCAATTTGCCGAACTGTTCCTGCCGCTTTTCCAGGCCTCCAGCGACGAGGCTAGACGCCAGGCGGTTGCCGCCCTTTCCCGCTCCCGTCACGTACCCTCCGCAGTCGCCTTTTTCATCGCAAGCCAGCCGATTTCCATTGCAGCCCCCTTCCTTGCCTGCTCCGCTTGCCTGGACGATGAAACGCTGATTGCCATTGCCCGCACGCAGGGCGCCGAACACGCCCGCGCCATCGTGCGGCGCGAAAACCTGTCGCCGATGGTCATCGATGCGCTGGTGGGAATGCGTCACGCCCGCCACCCAGCCGAAGAAGACGACAGTCTGTCTGCCCCGACGGCAGCTCAAGTCGCTGCCGAACAGGACGAGGCCGAGGCGCGCCATCAGCGCGAGGAAACTCTTCGCCAGCAGATCAAGCGCATGGCCGCCCATCTGCACCGCGCCCCCGGCGACCGCCTGGGGCTTCGCACGCTGACCGACGTGCAGGAAGCGCTGCTGGTGCGTTTTGCCCGCGCCCGCGAGGCCGATGGCTTTGCCACCACGCTTGCCGATACGCTCTCTGCCAGCCGCTGGCTTGCCGAACGCATCATGCTGGATATTTCCGGCCACCAGCTGGCGACCACGCTGAAGGGCATCGGCATGCGCCAGGACGAAGCGGTCGCCGTGCTCGAACGGTTCTACAATCCGTTGCAGGAACCGATCGGCGACACGCGCCGCAGCCTCATCCTCTGGCAATCGCTGCAGGAAGACGAATGCGGCCGGCGCCTGGAAGCCTGGCGCCGCGCCGATCGCCATACCCATGCAGACCCGGCAACCGAGCATGAGAATGAAAACGGCCGTAGCGCCGCTGAAACGGGCAACGTCATCCGCACCACGGCTGTTGAGCCGCTGCCGCTTCGCCTGCGCGCGGCGCGCTGATCAGCCGGTTTCGATCACCGTCAAAAGATCGCCAAGCGCTTCGGTTTCGATTTCCACCAGCCAGAGATCGCTGTCGAAACGGCGCTCGCGCACGATCGCCGCTTCCACGTCGTCACGCTCGGCAAGGCTGAGGCGCTTTTCGAAACGGCGCTCGCCATCCTCCTCGATCATCATCTGTGGTGCCGGGCCGTAAAAATCCTCGCGGCCGTCGCGATATCTCAGGCGCACAAAAATGGCGCCGGCCTGATCAGCGCCGCGCTGTTCGACGGCGGCAAAACCGCCTTGCGAAAATACACGCCGGGTGAGCGCTGCAACAAAAATATCGGATCTCAAACGCATGGGTCAGATGTAGAGGGTTTTGGCCGCGAAGGAAACCAGGTGCCACGGCCGACAGCGGCGTGAAAACAAATGCCTCGCGCCTCGGGCAAGCTTCAGCCTCTATGGCAGGCAAAGCCACAGGCTCTGCATCCCGCAACAGGAGGTGACATGGCGAAATACAAATACAGTCAGCATCTGGTCGAGACCAACGTCCCGGCCTTCGACAAGGAATGGCAGCCGGGACAGGTGCCGCCGAATGCCGGCATCTATCGCTGCAAGAACTGCGGCGATGAAATTGCGGTCGGAAAAGGCCAGCCGCTGCCCAACGGCCATCACCAGCACACGGTGCTCGGCCCCGTTGTCTGGACCATGCTGGTCTTTGCCCAGGAACACCCGAAATAGGTTTTTGGGATTTCGGCGGCGCCTTGGCCTACAGCGCGCCGATGGATTTCAGCTTGGAAAGCACCGCCTCGGACGGTTCGCCGTCCACCGGCAGCCGGTAATGTTTCTGGAAATGGCGGATGGCAGCGCGCGTCTGCTCACCGGCAACACCATCGATCGATACGTCCGTATAGGCGATGTTGGAAAGCCCCTGCTGTATCTGCAACACCAGCTGCGCCTCAGACCCCAGCGACACCGGCGTTGCCTTCATGTCTGCGGGCTGACGCGCCTTGCTGGCACGCGCGGCGGCTGGAATATCGGCCGGTGGCGAAGGCTGCGCACGGCTTGCCTGCTGGCGACTGGCTTGCTGGTTATTCACTTGCTGGTTATTGGGTTGAGCGGCCGGTGACGACGGGCGGGCAGCAGGCTCTGGCCGAAGTTCGGCGGCCCGGATTGCGGCCGCCACAGGATCGCCAGCGCCGGCGGCAGGGTTTACCGTCCCGCTCGGGCGCGGCAAAGGCACGACATTGGGGGCCGCGGCCGGCGTGTCATCGCCGATCACATCCGCGACGCTGGTTTGCGATGTTTCAACGGAAGAAGCCGGTTGCGGCGCAACGTCAAGGGCTGCGGTCTGCTCCGGCGCCACGTCGGGCGCGCGTTCGATGCGAAATGTCGTGACGTCTTCGGGGGCTGCTCGCCGTTGCGGCTGGTAGCCGGCAATGGCGTTCGGATCCTGCGGGTCGCGGGTGGCGAGGAAGGGGTGCGGATGGTTGCGCGGCTGATACCAGAGCGCATTGGCGGCGATGAAGGAAAACACCACGAACAGCGCCACGCTGCCGCCGAGCGTGCGCGGATAAAGCGCCACAAGCCCTGCCGCCCCTGAGAGGACCCGCAGGGCAAGCGCCGGGCGCTTCATCGGCGCCCGTCTGCGTTCAGCCGGCTTTCGCTTTCGCGCGGTCATGCGCAAATCCCTGTCTACCCGTTACGCTGCCGTCTGCCGGTTGGCGCAGGCGTGGCGGAAATTCCAGCGGCTCGGCAATGCGCGCCACGCCATCTGGCGCATCCGCGCCATCGAGCGGCCGTTCATCGACCGGTTTTCCATCCACTGGAAAGCTGACCGTTACCACAGTTCCCTCGCCAAGGCGACTTTCGATCCGCATCTGTCCACCGTGGAGAGAGACCAGACCCTTGACCAGCGACAGGCCAAGGCCGGTACCTTCGTAAGCGCGGGCAAGATTGTCTTCCACCTGCATGAAGGGCTGGCCGAGAAGCGCCACCTTGTCGCTGGCAATGCCGATACCGGTATCGCTGATGACAAGTTTCAGCATGCCCTCTTCCACCAGCGCATCGATGGTGACCGCGCCGCCGGCCTCGGTAAACTTGATGGCGTTGCCGGCGAGATTGATAAGGATCTGCTGCACGGCACGCCGGTCCGCCACGACATCGCCAAGGCCCCGCGCCACGCGGGTTGCAAGCGTCACGCCCTTGTTGCGGGCCTGCAGGTCCAGCATCGCCCGGCAGCTTTCCACCGCGTCTGCAATGCGGAAGGGCTCGGTCAGCAGGCAATACCGGCCGGCCTCGATGCGGCTCATGTCCAGCATAGTGTTGACGACGGAGAGCAGATGCGCACCCGACTGGCGGATTAGCGCCACATATTCGCGCTGGCGGTCGTTTTCCAGCCGGCCGAAATATTCACCCGCCAGCACGTCGGAAAAGCCCAGGATAGCGTTGAGCGGCGTGCGCATCTCATGGCTGACGGCCGCCAGAAACCGCGACTTCGCTTCGTTGGCCGATTGCACCTCGACGGCGCAGGCTTCCACCTCGTCGCGCAGGCACTGTTCCCAGGAGATGTCGGTCAACTGCACCAGAACCTGCTGCAGGGCGCCGTCACCGCCGGTGAGCGACGAAAGATCAAGCCGCACGGCCAGAAACTGCCGGCCGCCGAGCGGGCAGAGCCCCTGCTCGATGCGCACATCGGCAATGGCAGACGGCGCGCCCTGGCGCAGGCTGTCCAGCGCCTGCAAGACGGCAATACGATCGGAGACATGCACGAGTTCGGCAAGCGTCAGACCCGGACGCTCGCGCATGGAGGACGGCAGGAGATGACGGTCGCGGCCGCCGGTGCGCAGGATCGCCCCTTGCGTATCACAAGAGAGAAGGACACCGGGGCAGGCTTCAAAGGCGAGATCACCGGCCAGCGCCTCGCGCCCGCACTCTGTTTCCTGTGTCTCGGCACGGGAAAGCCGCGCGACGGTCATGGCGGCGGCGGAAACGGCAAGCATGCCAGCGCCGACAAAGGCGACCCCGAGCGGCAGCGCTATGGCGGGACCAACCAGAAGTGCAAGCGCTGCCGGCACAGCCACCAGGCAGGCAAGCCCTGTTGCCGTCATCAGGCGCAAGGTCGCAATGTCTGCGCCACGCGGCGCATCACGATCGCCGAATGGGCCGAGCCAGCCAAGTGCAAGATGATCCAGCACGTGGACCGCTTTGCCGCCAATGGAATTGAATACGCGCACGCCTATACCTTACCGCGAACTCTGTCAGGCCCGAACATAGGCGTCAGCGACTTAAGGAAACTCTAAAAACGAAGGCCCGAACGGCCCTCAAGGCGTTCAAACCGGGGCTTTAGGTGTTTCGGTACGATGCAGTTCCAAATATGGTTAACAGGGCGTAAGCATCGGGTCTTTTTCAATTTTATCGAGCCTGTTAGGTTTTGACGCAACCGCGTGCAAGATTCCCTTTGTATTTTGGCACAACTGCCATAAATATGATGAACATCGTCGGGTAAAGTTTGATTGAAATGCCGCTTGAAGGCTTGCCCGCGGACGATATCTAAAATGCAGTTCAAATGTCGATTAAACTTTAGCGAGTGGTGTAACGGCGTGTTTTTCCAGAGTTCCTAAGCTTCATGGCATGGTCCCGGACAAGACCGGTGGGCATGCGAAGCGGGTGGGTAAAGGCAGATGTGGTTTCTGATCAAGGGTAGCGTGTTCTTTGCGATGGGTCTGGTGGTGCTGTCCTATTTCAGCACGAACCCGCATATCGCCGCGCCTGATCAAAAGCCGGTCCCCCTCTCGGACACGTTTTCAGCAGTCACCGACGCCTACCATTACATCAGCGCCATCTGCGTCGAAAAACCCGATGTCTGCGAAAAGGGCTCGGAAACGTTTACTGCGCTGGGTTACCGCGCCAAGGAAGGCGCGCT
This sequence comes from Rhizobiaceae bacterium, assembly GCA_027483885.1. Lineage (GTDB taxonomy): Bacteria > Pseudomonadota > Alphaproteobacteria > Rhizobiales > Rhizobiaceae > Neorhizobium. The sequence continues at coordinate 81,180 of JAIXTO010000112.1, read as the reverse complement.
TGTGGCCTTCAAATTCCTCGACAGCCAGTTTTCCAGCAGCGAGCCTGAACAGCCGGTGGTGAACGGCAAGACCTCCCCCCGCCAGCCGATGCCGGACAAACTGGTAAGCAACCAGAATTTTGGCACTGACGATGGACTGGCAACCGGTTCCGTGCCGGTGCCGCAAAGGCGCCCGCTGCACTGACAGCCATTCCCCTCAATCTTTGCGACCAATCTCCGTTTTTCGTTTTCGTCCGGCCGTCTCGCCCCCTATATGGAGGAGAAGGCCCGGCGGCCGACGCTGCGGCAAACACCGGGCCACGACGTGACACCCACGTCATGCGACGTTGATGCATGACGTGCAGGACAAAAGCTGGAGCCCTTCATGACGAGCCCTTCCACCCCCGGCATCGACCAGATCATCGATGATTTCGCCTATCTCGAGGAATGGGAAGACCGCTACCGTTACGTGATCGAGCTGGGCAAGGCGCTGCCTGAACTCGCCGACGAGAAAAAGACGGCGGAGAACAAGGTCAACGGCTGCGCAAGCCAGGTCTGGCTCGTCTCCCATCGCGAAAACGGCGAAGATCCGGTGCTGACCTTCGAGGGGGATTCGGATGCGCATATCGTGCGCGGCCTCGTCGCCATCGTGCTCGCCGCCTATTCCGGCAAGCACGCCTCGCAGATTGCCACTTATGATGTGATCGACACGTTCAACCGCATCGGGCTTGTCGAAAATCTCTCCTCCCAGCGGGCAAACGGCCTGCGCTCCATGGTAAAGCGCATCCGCGACGAGGCCCGTCTTTCGGCCCCCGCCTGAGGTTCACATCTGCGGGCGAAACCCTTCGGCACCCCAGCTGTGGTTGAAACGGGGCGCGGACGGCGGCGCATAGTGGCGGGCAAGGGTGAGGAGCGCGGTGCGCAACATCAGTTTTGCCGAGCGCACCGGCCAGCCGCGCTCGCGTTCCACCAGTTCCAGGCCTTTTTCGAAGCAGCAGATATCGAGCGCCACGCCGGAGAGTTCCGGCCCCATGGCCTCGATGGCCCTGGTGACACGGGCTCTGGCCGCCATGGCGCTTTCGGTGAGATCCACCTTGCCGCCTGCCTCGCCCTTGCCGCGGGCAGACAGGCGCGGCTCCCAACTGGCGGTGATCTTCGGTTGCAGATGGCCGCGCTCGAAATCACCTGCCAGCCGCTCCCCCGCCTCGATGGCCTCTTGGGGAAGAAACGGCCGGCCCTCGCGATCCTTCAATCGCGTCAGGCCCGAGAGGGGCGATTCCAGAAGGTTGCGCCGCACCCTTTCGCGCCCCCCCTCAAGTTCGACCGTATCGGACACGATGGCGCGATGCTGGTCGGCAAAATCCACGCCGTCGGCAGGACCGCCGATCCCCTTGTCGCGCGCGGCCGTTCTTCCCGCCGTCGTTTTTGCCCGCCCGTCGACGTTTTCGCACGTGCCATCGCCCAGATGCCGGCGCAGGAAAGACAGCGTTTCCGGACGCGCAAGAAGTTTTGCCCCCTTCTTCTGCACAAGACCGGCGGTGGCGGCCGCCTCAATGATGTCAAGGGAATGGCCATGGCGGCTGCCGTTGCCGCAGAGGAAAATCTGCACCGGCGTCTCGCCCGGCTCGATGGCGCAGGGGCCGCGCGAAAGCTGGCGCAACAGGCGCAGCAGCGGGCGGGTTGGCGGCAAAATCTGCGGGACGGAGGGTGCATCAGCCCTAGTCATGCCGCGCCACCTCGCTGCGGCCGAACACGGTGTTGGCGATCCGCTCGACGGTCGAGACGAAATCGTCGAAAGCGGCATTCTCGCGCCTCTCCTCCACCACGCCGCAGGCATGGCCGACCGTCGTGCGGTCACGCCCGAACGCCTCGCCGATCTCGCTCTGGGGTATGCCAAGCGAGACGTGGCAGACATACATGGCAATCTGGCGGATGTGGCAGAGCGCCCGGCGACGGTCGCGGCGCATCTGGACGCGGTCGCCGATCAGCATCAGCAACTCATCCACGAGATGGCGCACGATACCGCAGGCCTGAACCGGCGACATGCCGGCCGGCGATGCCAAATGCGATGCCAGATCCGGCGCCGGACTGTCGGCGACACCGGCCGGATCGCCGCAAAGGCCGGCCGGATCGTGCGCTGCGGCCGACAGGGCGGCATCTGCATTGCCGGGTGCGGAGGCTGGAAAATTGCCGGGCCCGGCAGGACTGATTGCGGGGGAAGGCCCGCTTTTTGCTTCAAAAGACATGAACAACTCCTCTTATAGGAATTAATTCATACACCCTATGCGAAGACCGGGGACAAACGAAAGCCCTGCGCTGAAACTTCTGCTTGTTTTTGGTGTGTTTTTTGATGTTACGCGCAGAAATTATGGGATTATTTTCCTCACCCTTACGGAAGCGACCGCGTGCAAAAATATCCCGGGAGGCGAGATGTGCTGAAGACGGGGCTGGACAGGAGGGCGGCGATGAGGGCCGCGAATGCCGTTTGATGCGGGCAAGGCGTATGGTGCCGGCAGGCAGGCGGCGCAGGCAGGAATGCGGCGCGGGCCACCGCCGAAAAAGTCCAGCTGCTGGCTTCGCACCCATCATGCGCCTTAGGGCAGATGGGCCGAAAACGAGCGAAACGTGCGAAAAGCTTCGCACGCTGCATGATTGGCAATCACCGCGCATGTTCAGCGCCGGTGACCTTGATGTCGCAGCAAGATTGAGGCCGGGTCAGATGTGGCGGCACTGGCACGCCCTCACCTGCCGTCACGCAATCTGCCGTGACGTGTCATGCAAGCACTTATCCTGCAGGAAATTGTCCTGCAGGAACCTGACCTGAAAAACCTGGCCTGCAGTGACTTGGCCTGCAGTTACTTGGCGCGCTTGCGGCGCTGGCCGAGGCCCATTTCCTTGGCAAGCCGCGAACGGGCTTCCGCATAGGCCGGAGCAACCATCGGATAGTCGGACGGCAGGCCCCACTTCTCGCGATATTCCTCGGGCGTCATGTTGTAATGGGTCATCAGGTGGCGCTTCAGCGACTTGAACTTCTGGCCGTCTTCCAGGCAGATCAGGTAGTCGTCTTCGATCGACTTGCGAATCGGCACGGGCGGCTTCGGCTTTTCGACGGCGGCGGGAACCTGAACCGGCGATGCGGTGTTGTTCAGCGCGCCATGAACGTCGGAAATCAGGCCGGCGAGATCGCCGACGGGTACAACGTGGTTGCTGACATAGGCGGCAACGATATCGGCGGTCAGTTCAACGAGAAGATCCGACCCCTTAACTGCGAGTGTTTCTGTCATTTCATATCTCCTGTTCGATTCACTGGAGCATGTATCACCTTGATACACAAACTCCGTAAAGCGACGCCGGAAAGCCCTAATCCGTGATCCGCACCCCGCGAACGAAGAAGGATCCACCCCTAGATCCCCACAGATACGGTGGACTTTCCCACGTTTTCGGCAACATCAACCATCCGAAGGCCTCCCGGTTGCTTCCGAGCATCACACAGGACGCCGTTTTCGCTACGAGAGACACAACGAATGCCATCGATATTCGTGCTCTACTGAAATGCGATTAACATTGTTTGGCGCAAAGTCCAAATACAATCTTTAAGTATTGGCTCTATTGTGGAGATTCGCTGGCTATTTCCACACTTACTGATTGATTATCGGACAGCCCTCGAGGCGGTCAAGTAAATGTGGCAGGACCTCTGATATTCAAGGGGCGCCGTTCCTCATCTCGTCGACCACGGAGGAGGCATGCAGCCTGTAGCCCACCTTGTGCGCTGCCCGCGCCAGGAGGTGCGCCGAGACGGGGGCGGTCAGCACGAAGAACACGCCACCGGCCAAGGCTCTGACAAATATAGAGATATCCCCGGAATGAATGCCAACGGCAATCAACAGGAGGCCGGATCCGACCGTTCCAGCCTTGGAGGCGGCATGCATGCGGGAGAACATATCGGGAAGCCGCAGCAAGCCGATGGAGGCCACAAGCGCGAACAAACTGCCAGTAATAATCAGAATGACTGTCAGAAGGGTAAAGAACCAACTCATCATTTGCCCTCTTGTCCCGTTTTGATACGGTAACACACATCATCTCCGGTTGAATCGACGTCCACCGACCGGTTGTCCGCCTCACCTTCTTCGTCATCCGTGCGGCGCGACAGGATAAAACGTGCAAATGCGACCGTAGCAAGGAAACCGACAAGGCCAAGGGCGATGGCGACATCGATATAAAGAACAAAACCGGTCTTGATGGCGATGAGCGCGATAAAGCCGATGGCGATGCCAACCAGCATGTCGAGCGCCACCACCCGGTCGGCAAGCGTTGGACCGCGCACCACGCGCGCCACGGTCAACAGGAAGGAGATCGCGAGCAGCGCATTGGCAATCCAGATCGCCACGGCAAGCAGAGCCTGTTCTGTCATCAGCGGAACGCCTCCATGATCTTGGCTTCAAAGCCATCGCGAATATCGCGCTTGGTGCCCTCGATGTCGGAGCAATCGATGGCATGGACATAGAGGAAACGACGATCCTCGGAGACATCGATGGAGAGCGTGCCCGGCGTCAGCGTGATCATGTTGGCCAGAAGCGTGATCTCGAAATCGCGGTCCACCGTCAGCGGAAAGGCGAAAATGCCGGGCTTGACGTCAAGCTTCGGCCGCGTGACGAGAACGGCAACCTTCCATGCCGAGAGCGCCAGTTCCTTCAAGAACAGGATCAGCAATGACAGGATGCGGCGGATGCGCCCGAGATAACTCACGCCATGCGCCTGTTCGCGGATCAGGCCGATGGCAAAGGCGGAGATCACGAAGCCGAAGAGGAAGTTGAGGAAGGTCGCGCTGCCGCTCACCGCCACCCAGACGACGGCAAACAGCACGTTCATGGAAAAAGCGGTCATGGCGCAACACCTCCCTGAAAGACCGAGCCGATATAGGCAGCCGGTTCCATCAGCCCGATGGCCGCCGCCTGCGACAGCACCAGCGGCCATTCCGGAAAGAGGCCGAACAGCGTGACGATGGCGGTGAGGCCAAGGATCGGGCCGAACGATGTCCAGTCGGTCCGCACCGCTGCCCCATCATGGACATCCCCGCCCGGCGCCGGGCGCCAATAGGTCAGCAGGAAAACGCGGCCAAGCGCGATGGTGGACAGAAATCCGGAGACGAGAATGCCCGCCGCCAGCCACCAGGCACCGATATCGATCGACGCCTTCACCAGCATGATTTTTGGCCAGAGGCCGGAAAATGGCGGCAGGCCGGCCACCGCCAGCAGGAGCGCGAGAGAGACAAAGGCAAATGCCGGCGCCCGCCGGTAAATCCCGCCGATCGATTGCAGCGTGAAATGCCCGGACAGCGCGGCGGCGCGCCCAACGACGAGGTAAAGCGCCGTCATCGCAAGGATCGAATGCAGCGCGTAAAGCACGGCGCCGGAAAGACCGGCAACGGTTCCCGTCGCAATACCGGCCAGCATATTGCCGATGCCGAGGATGACGGCATAACCGGCAAGACGGCGCAGGTCGTTCTGGGCCAGCATGCCAAGGCTCGCCAGGACCATGGTGACAAGCGCCAGGATGCCGATGACAAGGCTCCACTCCTCATGCTGCACCGGAAACAGCATGATCATCACCCGCATCAGCGCATAGATGCCGACCTTGGTCAAAAGCCCGCCGAACAGCGCAGACACGGTGATGCGCGGCGTGTGATAGGAGGCCGGCAGCCAGAAATTGACCGGAAAGGCGGCAGCCTTCATGGCAAAGGCCAGAATGAACAGGCCACCCAGCGTCATTAGCGGCGCGCCGGAAATGTCGCGCGCCCGCAGCGTCAGGTCTGCCATGTTGAGCGTGCCGAAGATGGCATAGGTATAACCGACGGCAATCAGGAAGAAGGTGGTGCCGAGAAGGTTCAGGATGGCGTATTTCAGCGCGCCATCGATCTGTTCCCGCTCCGAGCCTAAGATGAGCAGGCCGAAGGAGGAGATCAGCAGCACTTCGAACCAGACATAGAGGTTGAACAGGTCACCCGTCAGGAAGGCACCGGAGACACCGGCCATCAGCAGCATCAGGAAGGGAAAGAAGCCGTAGCGGCGCCCGGTCTCGCTGATATCGGAGAGGGCGGCGATACCTGCGGCAAGGGCGGCGATGGCCGAAACCAGCGCCATCAGCGCGCCGAAGACATCGACGGTAAAAGCGATGCCGAAGGGCGGCAGCCAGCGGCCCATCACCATGGTGACAGGCCCTTCCACCGACACCTTCCAGAGGAGAGCTGCATCGAGGAGAACGAGAAGTGCCAGCCCCGGCACGGCGACAACGCCATGCAAACGCACCGAATGGCGCATCATCATCAGCACCGCGCCAAGCCCGATCATCAGGGCCGGCGGCAGAATGACCAGCCAGTCACCGAGCGGAGGCGGTGTCATGACAAAGGCGAGGGAAAGATCGACAGGCGTCGAGGTGGTGGAGGCCATGGGTGTCTGAAAACCTCCTCAGTAGCCGATGGGCGGCATGGGATCATCCTTCGGCTCGGCAAGCCGCATCTCGTCGGTATTGTCGGTGCCGAGTTCCTGATAGGCCCGGTAGGTCAGCACCAGCAGGAAGGCGAAGAACGAAAACGAGATGACGATGGCCGTGAGGATGAGCGCCTGCGGCAGCGGATTGGCGGCACCGGCCGGCAGCGTATCCATGCCCGCCCCGATGATCGGCGGCACTTCGCGCGTCAACCGCCCGCTGGTAAACAGCAAGAGGTTGACGGCATTGCCGAGAATGGCGATGCCGAGCAGCATGCGCACCGAATGTTTTGACAACATCAGATAGATCGCGGCCGAAAAGAACGCACCAACGAGGATTGCGACAAGAAACTCCATCAGTCGCTTTCCTTTTCTTCCAATGCCAGCGCAATGGAGGTGATGGCCCCGACCACAACCAGATAAACCCCGATATCGAAGGACATGACGCTCGACAGAGCGATCTCGACGCCGAAGAAATGCGGATAGATCCACAGCCCCGTCATGAACGGCACACCGGCAAAGATCGACAGGAAACCTGACAGCGTCGAGAGAAGAAGGCCGAAGCCGGCGATCGACATTGGATGGAACCACAGGGCGCGGCGCACGGCCATGACACCATAGGCGATGCCGTAAATGGCAAAGGCGGAGGCTGCGATCAGCCCACCGATAAAGCCGCCGCCCGGTTCGTTATGGCCGCGCAAGAGCACGAAAACCGAAAAGACAATCATCAGCGCGGTGAGGAAAGGGGCGACGGTGCGAAAGATCAGCGTGTTCATGGGCGCGCTCCTTCGCTCATTGCAACGGTGCCGGCCGGCGCGGGTGTCGGATCGGGGGCATCCGGATCGTTATCGGCGGGTTTTATCGCCCCGACGCGGACACGGATGAGGGCAAGGATCGCAAGGCCGGTCACCATCACCACGGCGATTTCGCCGAGCGTATCTGTGCCGCGGAAATCGACAATGATGACGTTCACCACATTGGCGCCGTGGGCGATCACCTTGGAATAGGCGTTGAAGAAATCGGTGAGCCGCGTGTCAAAGACCCCCTCGACGGATTTCATCAACAGCAGCATGAAGCCGACGCCGCAGGAAATGGCGATCACCGCGTCGCCCAGTATCTGGCGGAACGGGCGGTGATCGGAGGGCATCAGGCGAAGCCGCGTCATGGCGAGCGCCAGAATGACAACCGACAGCGTTTCCACCATGAACTGCGTGAACGACAGGTCCGGCGCACCAAACAGCAGGAAGATGACGGCCACGGCAAACCCCTGGATGCCGAGCGAGACGATCGCCGTCAGCCGGTTGCTGGCGCGCAGCACGGCGACAAGGCCGATGAGGGCAATGGCAAAAAACGCCCATTCCTGCACCATCACATCGGTGGGGAAGGACGGCAGCGCCGGCAGTTCGCCGTAAACGAAGGGCGGCACGAGAAGGGTCAGCGCCAGAAGAATGAAGGTTGCGGTCACATAAACCTCCAGCCGACCGGGCTGGACGAAACGGGTAACAGTGACCGAAAGCCTGACGAGACCGGCAATCGCTGCATCGAAACCACGATCCGGCCCCGGTCCCAGCGCATCGAGAAGGCGCACCATCATAGCGCGGACGCGGGACAGCTGCAGATAAACGAGAAGGCCGAAGGCGACCGTGACCAGAGACAGGGCAAGTGGCGCGCCCCAATGGGGAATGGTGGAGATCGTCACCTGCGTTGCAGCACCCTCCACAGCGCTTGCCATCGGCGAGGAAATGAAGCGATGCGCGACGGTTGAAAAGACACCGCCGAGAAGGCCGAGAACGGCAAGCACCAGCGGGCCAAGCCACAGCAGAACCGGGCCTTCATGGGCATGTTTCGGCGTTTCCACCTTTTTGCCGAGAAAGGGTTTCAGCGCCACGGCAAAGGCCAGCGCAAACATCAACCCGTTGCCGATAACGGCAACCGAGGTGAACAGGATGGAGCGCAGATCACCGCCCGCCAGCGCATAATAGATCTCTTCCTTGGCGAGAAACCCGAAGAACAGCGGCAGGCCGCCCATGGACAGCGCTGCCAGAATGGCCGCCGCAAAGGTGATCGGCATGGCTTTCGCAAGGCCCGACAGCTTGGTCACGTCGCGCGTGCCGGCCTCGTGGTCGATGAGGCCCGCCACCATGAACAGCGCGCCTTTAAACAGTGAATGCGCCACCAGATAAAGCACGGCCGCGGAAATCGCGTGTTCGGAATCAAAGCCGGTCAGCATCACCAGAAGCCCGAGCGAAGCCATGGTCGTATAGGCCAGCATCAGCTTCAAATCTGTCTGGCGAAGCCCGAGAAATGTGCCGACGATCAGCGTGACGCCGCCGAAAAAGGGCAGCAGGATTTCCCAGGCGGGCGTGCCCCCAAGTGTCGGGTTGAGCCGCATCAAGAGATAGACGCCGGCCTTCACCATGGTCGCGGAATGCAGGTAGGCCGAAACGGGCGTTGGTGCTTCCATGGCGTTCGGCAGCCAGAAATGGAAGGGAAACTGCGCCGACTTGGTAAAGCAGCCGCCGAGCACGAGCAGCAGCGCTGCCAGATAAAACGGGCTCTGGCGCATCAGCTCGCCCTGGTGGACGACGAGAGACAGCTGGGTAACACCGGTGATGTTCCAGATGAAGATGAGACCGGCGAGCAGGCAGAGACCGCCGCCGCCGGTGACCACGAGTGCCTGCAGCGCGGCGCGGCGCGCGGCTTCCCGCGTGTGATCGAAACCGATCAGCAGGAAGGAGGTGATCGAGGTCAGCTCCCAGTAGACAAAGAGCATCAGGAAACTGTCGGAGACAACGACGCCGAGCATGGCGCCCATGAAGAGCAGGATGAAGGCGAAGAACCGCCCCTGCTGCGGATGGCCCTTCATGTAACCGCCGGAATAAAGCACGATCAGCGTGCCGATGCCGGTGATGAGAAGGGCGAAGGTCAGGGACAGCCCGTCGAGAAACCAGGAAAACGACAGATTGAGGCTGGGCACCCAGGCGTAACCGCCGGTGACCACCTCCCCGGCTGCAATTTCCGGCAGATATCCGGCAAAGTAGAAAAAAGAAAAAGCCGGCGCCAGTGCCAGTAGCCAGGCGGCCTTTGCGCCAAGTGCGCGCGTCAGAGGAGGTGCAGCAACGGCCGCGATGAATGGCAGGAACAGACATACCAAGGTCATTGCGGCGATATCATCCTCCTGTCGGCGCCTTCGCACCCGTTATACATCTCCGCACCCAAGCCGAGACAAGAGAGCCCTACTTAAGGCATGGGTTTGCCGGCCTCAACGCTTTGTTGCCGAAAAACGACATGCGCACACCCTTTTTGATGAGAACGTGAACGCCTATATCGGGGTAAACAGAGGAGTTGCCCATGTCTGACACCAAAACGCCGAAGGTTATCAAGAGCGATCGGGACTGGCGCGAACAGTTGAGCCCGGAACAATACCGCATCCTGCGCGAACATGGCACGGAACGGGCGTTCACCGGCCCTTATTGGAACAGCAAGGACAAGGGGCTATACCGCTGCGCCGGCTGCAACGAGCCGCTGTTCATCTCCGACACCAAGTTTGATTCCGGCTGCGGCTGGCCGAGTTATTTCGAACCGGTGACGCCTGACGCCGTGGTGGAACTACGCGACATCAGCCATGGCATGGTACGCACCGAAATCCGCTGCGCCTCCTGCGACGGCCATCTCGGCCACGTCTTCCCCGACGGCCCGCCCCCGACCGGCCTGCGCTACTGCATCAACGGCTATTCGATGGTGTTCGAGCCGGTTTGAGGTCGCTTGAACGTGCCTCCAATGCGGTATATCTTTTTGAGACATACCATTGGAGGACACGATGGAAACGGCAAGACTGTTCTGGAGCGGGCGTTCGCAGGCCGTGCGCCTGCCCAAGGAATTTCGCTTCGAAGGCGAAGAAGTGCGCATCCGCCGTCACGGCGACAGCGTAATCCTTGAACCCGTGGTCAACGACTGGGACTGGCTTGCGCGTGTTCAAGGTCCGCTTGATGCTGACTTTCTGGCCGCGACCGAGGAAAAGCTTACCGAACAGGAGCGCCCGGCTCTCGACATCTTCCCATGAAATATCTCATGGACACCAATGCGGTGATTGCCCTGATGAAGGGTCATCCGCACCTGACGGCGCGCATGAGGACACAAAGGCCGGGTGATTTTGCGCTTTCGGCCATCGTGGCGCATGAACTGTATTATGGCGCTTACAAGAGCAGCCGCCAGGCGGAAAACCTGGTACGCGTCGCCGGACTTGCCTTTCCCGTCCTGGAATTCGACCGGGAGGATGCGCAGGCAGCCGGCGCGGTGCGGGCAGGTCTTGCACAAACCGGCACGCCGATTGGCCCTTGTGACGTGCTGATCGCCGGGCAGGCTCTTTCGCGCAAGCTTGTGCTTCTCACCCGCAATCTGCGTGAGTTCGAACGGGTATCGGGCCTTGTCTGCGAGGACTGGGAAGGCGCAGATACCTGATCACCCCAGCCGCTTTTCCATGCAGGTGAGATCCAGCCAACGGCCGAACTTGGTGCCCACCTCGGAAAACGTGCCGGCGGTGCGAAAGCCCAAGGCTTCGTGCAGGCGGATGGAGGCGTGGTTCTGCGCTTCGATACAGGCCACCATCACATGGATCCCGCCCGCTTCCGCCCGCGCCACAAGCGCCTGCATCAACTGCTTGCCAAGGCCTGCGCCACGATGATCCTTATGGACATAGACCGAATGTTCCACCGTGTGGCGAAAACCTTCAAACGCGCGCCAGTCGCCATAGGAGGCGTAACCGGCAATTTGCCCGTCCACCTCTGCCACCAGAACCGGAAAGCCGCGGGCCAGGCGGGCCGCATACCAGTCCTGTCGGTTGGCAAGATCGACCAGATTGTCGTTCCAGATCGCCGTCGTATTCGCCACTGCATCATTATAGATGTCGCGGATCGCGGGAAGATCCGCGTCTTCAGCGTCACGGAGGATAAGGTCGGCTGCCATTTAAATATCCACTATAATAAACGTATCGTCTCTCATAGCAGACAGCCAGAGCAGACGTCCAGTGCCGTCTCCTGCCTCACCAACTCGTTCAAATGCTGGGCGACGGCAGGCTGAAACAGGTGACGACGGCCGAATAATGCACGGCGGCGGCGGCAATGACGAAGGCGTGCCAGATGGCATTCTGGAAGCGCAGCCGTTCCCAGACGTGAAAGATCACGCCGAGCGAATAGATGATGCCGCCGGCAACGATCAGCCACAGCGTGATGGAGGGCAGTTGCTGCGACAGCGGCGAGATGACCACAACGCCGCTCCAGCCCATGCCGAGATAAAGCAGGATCGTAAGCCGGTCGAAACGGCCGGGAAAGACGCATTTCAGCGTGATGCCGAACAGCGCCACCGCCCAGACGAAGATCAGCATGGCAAAGACCAGCGGATCGGACGAGCCTCGCTCGAGGAAGGGCGTATAGGTGGCGGCAATCAGCACGAAGATCGCCGAATGATCGAACCGTCGCAGCAGCCATTTGGTGCGCGAATGCGGCCAGATATTATAGGTGAACGACACCGAGAGGCAGAGCACCAGCCCGATGCCATAGGTCCAGGCGGCAAACAGTTCGCCATGGCTTGACCAGAGCGTCGCGTAGAAGATGAGCGCGGTTGCGCCGATCAGCGCAAAGACGATGCCGATGCCATGCACGACGCCATCGGCGACGATCTCGTGAAAATCATAGGTTCGTCCGAATCGCAGCAGGTCGCTCATAAATGCCCGGTCTCCTTTGCCACACACCATGACGGCACGGGCAAAAAGACGCAACCGGGTCGGCGCCATCGGCGCCATCACATTCCGTTATGAGCGTTTACGACTTTTCAAAACCGCATGACGGCCTGTTCAGATTTCCTTCACACAGGCTTCACACAGTGCTGCTTGGGGTACGGCGTCGAGCCGCGCCGGGCTGATCGCATCACCGCAGCGCACACAAGCGCCGAACGTGCCGGCTGTTATGCGCGACAGGGCCGCATCGATGGCAAAAAGCTCCGTCTGGCCGCTGCCGCCAAGGCTTTCCAGCACCTCGTCATTGTTGCGCTCGATGGCGCGGTCGTCGTCGTCAGGGTTGCCGGGCGCATCGAGATCGGCCTCGATCTTGGCAAGACGCGCCTGCAATTCCAGCCGCCGCGCGACAAGGGTTGCCTTATAATGCTGCGTGTCCATGTGCCCTGCCCCGTTCAGCGCTCGACCAGAACCGAACATTTGGCGTGACGCACGACGCGGTCGGCGGTGGCGCCGATCAGGTAGTTGGAAAAATCCGGGACATGCGATGCCAGCATGATGAGATCGGCCTGGTTGACCGACGCTGCTGCCAGAATTTCATGCGCCGGCGCGCCCTGGCGTATCTCGATCTGCGCATCGAGCCCCAGCTTGTCGCGCAGCGCGCCGAGCTTTGCCTGGCCATCGGCACGCGCCTGCCCCATCAGGTCGGTGGGGATATCGATGGTGAGATAGCCCGGCACTTCCTCGACCACGTTGACGAGGGTGATCTTTCCACCGGCATGGACGAGTGCTGCCGCCTTGGCCGCAAGGCGTTCGGCCTTTTCCAGCTGTGCGACATCGATGGCAACGATGATGGAACTGTACATGGCATTCTCCTTAGAGTGTGCCACGACGTTTCTCACGCCACACGTGCGAGCGCCTTGAGGCAGGTCAAATCGTCGAGGATTATGGGGTCCAGAAGATCGTCTTCTATTTGTGAACGAGATGTCGCCAATCAGCCATCTTTCATGAACAGCGGGAAGAGGGCATAGTGGCCTGCACTGACGAAGAACAGCGAGACAGAAGCATGACCAAGACCGTACAGACGCCCTCCTTTGCCCTCACCCGTCCGGCTCATGTGGAGGGCGCGCATCTGGTGGTGACGGATCTTGCCGGCACCGGCGCCTTCTACCGCGACATTATCGGCCTTTCGCTGCTGGAGGAAACACCAAGCGGCATGGTGCTCGGCGTCGAGGGCGTGCCGCTTCTGACGCTTTCCACCGGCACCAGCATTGCCCGTGCGCCACGAACCGCAGCCGGCCTTTTCCACACCGCTTTCCTGGTGCCGAACCGGGCGGAGCTTGCCGCCTGGCTTGCCCATGCCGTCCATCGTGGCATACGGCTTGAGGGCGCCTCCGACCATCTGGTGAGCGAGGCGATCTATCTCTCCGACCCTGAGGGCAACGGCATTGAGATCTACCGCGATCGCTCGCCGCTTGAATGGAACTATCAGCCCGATGGCATGGTTGCGATGGCGACCGAGCGGCTGGACCTGCAGGCGCTCTACGATAGCGCCAAAAAGGAAAGCTGGGGCGGCATGGCGCCCGGCACTGCCATTGGCCACATCCACCTGCAGGTGGGCAATGTGGCAGACGCCGATGCCTTTTACCGCGACGTGCTCGGCCTGAAGATCATGGCACGTTATCCGGGCGCCAGCTTTTTTGCGACCGGTGGTTATCACCATCACCTCGCCGCCAACATCTGGAACAGCCGGGGTGCCGGTGTGCGCCAGAAGAGCATGAGCGGCCTTTCCGATTACACGCTGAAATTTACCGATGCCGCAGCGCTTGAAACGGCGCTACAGGGCCTGGAAAAGCTGGAAATTCCCACCTCCCGGACTGCCGCCGGCATCACGCTTTACGATCCCTGGGGCATCGGGTTGACGCTTGCCGCCTGACGCGGAATTTTGCCAAGGAACCGCTGCAACCTTCGCGCGTTGATGCCGCGCAAAGGGGATAGCACACATGACAACCACGACGGCCCGGGCGGCCAGGCAGAACGGCAGAGCCAAGCGACGCACGATCGAGCATGAAGGCGCGCGCCAGGACGAGATTGCCGGCTACAGCGCCGATGCAACCGAATTCATGCCGCTGGGCCGCGATGCGCTGGAAGTGGCCAAGGCCTGGGCGGTGATCGGGATTTTCCTCATCATCGGTTTTGCCGTGGTCCACCAGCTGTCACTGATCCTGAAGCCCGTGGCGCTCGCCATCGTCATCGGCATGATCCTTGGCATGGTCGCCGAGCGGATGGGGGAATTCGGCATTCCCCGTTTCGGTATTGCGCTCATCCTGTCGACGCTGGTGATGGCCTGCCTCTTCCTGCTCGTTAATGCGCTCGCCGAACCGGTGGCGACGCTGATTGGCGAGGGGCCACGCGTGGTGGAGGAAACCTTTGCCCGCATCACGCCCTTCCTCGAAAAACACCACTGGCTGAACATCACGCCGGCAAGTTTTAACAGCGGCCCGATGTCGATGGAAAAGCTCTTGGAAAACAGCGGCAACGTGCTGAGTGTTGTCTCCGCCAACCTGACGCCGGCGATCATCCAGGGGCTGATCTTTTTTGCCGCATTGCTGCTCTTCCTCTACGGCCGCCTGAAACTGCGCCGGACCATCATCATGGCCTTCCCGACCCGGCGCCAGAGGCTTCTGGCCATCCGCATCTTCAATGCGGTCGAAGAAGTTCTCGGTTATTATTTCGCCACCGCCAGCCTGATGTATCTCGGCCTCGGCGTGGTGATGACGCTGATCGCCTATGCCGGCGGGCTGCCCATGCCTATCCTCTGGGGCGTCTTTGCCTTTCTCTCCAGCTTCATTCCCTTCCTCGGCATCACGGTCATGACGTTTTCCGTCGCCGTTGCCGGCATTCTTGTGCATGATACGCTGCTGATCGGTTTTTTGCCGGCCATCTGCTTTTTCCTCGTCCATCTCATCATGGAAAACCTGGCTTTTCCCGCCGTCATGGGGCGCCAGTGGGAAATCAATCCCTTCGTGGTTTTTGTCGCCATCCTGTTCTGGACGTTCATGTGGGGTGCCGTTGGCGCCATGCTGGCGCTGCCGCTGTCGCTGATCGCCATGACCATCGCCAACGAACTGTTTCCCGACCGCAAGACGGTGCCGCAATTGCCCGACTGAGCGGCGCAGACAACAGAAACAAAAAAGCCCGAGGAACCGGCCGGTTCCTCGGGCTTTCGTATTCGCACGGAAAATCTCAATCGTAGAGATAATATTCCGGCCACTGCTCGCGCGGGATTTTTGAGCCCAGCTTGTAGTCGAAGGTGGTGATGGCGAGACCATCATTGGCCGTCTGGCACTTGTATTTCAGGCGATACCAGTTGCCGCCGCTGCGAAACACGGCACCCGGCGCCCGGATCAGGTCACCCTTCTCAATCGTATCGCCAAACGTGTAGGCAATCACTTTGTCGGGCTTGAAACCGTCCGCTTCCTTGGCGATGCGGTTCATCGCCTCGATGTCGCAACGTTGCTCGCGGCGCTCCTCTGGTGTCAGCGCATCCAGCTGGCGCACGATGCTGCTATCGATGGCATGGGCTTGAAGGGCGGGAAAAAATACGATCGTCAGAGCGACGATCCTCGCGGTCATTGTCATGGCATTCTCATCCAATAGAGGTCGGACGTGGGGAAACTAGGAAAGGTGGGGCCGATTGACCACCCACCACGGCGGGAATTTCGCTGTTTTTGATCACTTGCCGCCGGCAAATGGGCGTGGGGCCGCGGGGGACAATGACAACCATGACCATATTTCAGGACACCATCCTGCGTCTGATGCCCATAGCCGGGCTAGCCGCCGTTGTCGTGTTCGTTTATTGGCAAAACGATCGCGACGCCCGGCGCGACCGTCGAAAGTAACGCGGGGTCTATGTCCCCTTGTCCCACCACAATCGCGTCGTGCGCCTTGCCCTTCGCCCCCGCCCCGCCTATCTCTGGCTCTCCTGTTCCCCTGATGCCGGAGTGTCCCTTGGCCCGTTCCAAAGCCGTTTTCCAGAACCTCCCTTCCCCGCCGATTGCGCCGAAAAAGCCGGTGAGCGATACCCACCACGGCATGACCCGCACGGATGATTATGCCTGGATGCGCGCCGACAACTGGCAGGCGATGTTCAAGGATCCGAGCCTGCTCGACCCAGACATCCGCGCCCATCTGGAGGCGGAAAACGCCTATATGGAAGCAGCCCTCGGCGATACGAAAGACCTGCAGAAGACGCTGTTTGCCGAGATGAAGGGCCGCATCAAGGAAGACGATTCGTCGGTTCCGATGAAGGATGGACCGTTTGCCTATGGCACGCTTTATGTGACCGGCGGCGAGCAGGCGCATTATTTCCGCACGCCCCGCGACGGCGGCGACCGCGAACTGCTGCTCGACGGCGACCGTGAGGCCGTGGGCAAGGATTATTTCCGCCTATCCGGCATCGACCATTCCTCCAACCATGCCTTCGGCATCTGGGGTTATGACGACAAGGGTTCTGAATATTTTACGCTGCGGGTGCGCGATCTCTCAACTGGCGAGGATCTGCCCGATGTCATCGAAAATACCGCCGGCGACGGCGTCTGGGCGCCCGATGGCAAGAGCTTCTTTTATACGCTGCAGGACGAAAACCATCGTCCGTCGAAAGTCTTCCACCACATTGTCGGCGAACCGCAATCGGCCGACCGTCTGGTGTTTGAGGAAACCGATCCGGGCTTCTTCATGGGCGTCGGCGGCTCGCTACTGGATGATGTGATCTATATCGACATCCACGACCACGAAACGTCGGAATACCGCATCCTCTCCACCAGGGATCTAACCGCCGAACCCGTTCTGGTGGCCGAGCGTGAAGAGGGTATCGAATATTCGATGACCGAGGGCGGCGACGTCTTCTACATCCTCACCAACGCCGATGGCGCCAAGGATTTCAAGATCGTCGAGGCTCCGTTTAATGCACCGGGCAAAGAAAACTGGAAAGACCTGGTGGCCCACGAGCCGGGCCGCCTCATCCTCAACCATATGGCCTTTGCCCGCCATCTGGTGTGGCTGGAACGGCGCGACGGCCTGCCGCGCATCGTCGTCCGCGACCGCAAAAGCGGCGAGGAACATTCGATCGCCTTTGCCGAAGAGGCCTATTCGCTCGGCCTTTCCGGCGCTGCCGAATACGACACCGACGTCATCCGCTTTTCCTATTCCTCGATGACGACGCCCTCGCAGCTTTACGATTACAACATGGCCACGCGCGAGCGCACGCTCTTGAAAACGCAGGAGGTTCCCTCCGGCCACAACCCCGATGATTACGTGACGCGCCGTGTGATGGCGGTGTCGCATGATGGCGCGCTGGTGCCGATCTCGCTGCTTTACCGCAAGGAGACGAAGCTCGACGGCTCCGCCCCCTGCCTGCTCTACGGCTACGGCGCCTATGGCATCAGCATTCCCGCCTCGTTTTCGACCACCAACCTGTCGCTGGCAGACCGCGGTTTCGTTTATGCCATCGCCCATGTGCGCGGCGGCAAGGACAAGGGGTTTTCCTGGTACGAAGACGGCAAGATGGAGATGAAGGAAAACACCTTCAAGGATTTCATCGCGGCGGCAGACCATCTGGTGGCGGAAGGCTTTACCGCCTATGACAACATCATCGCCGAGGGCGGTTCTGCCGGCGGCATGCTGATGGGGGCGATTGCCAATATGGCGCCGGAAAAATTCGCCGGCATTATCGCAGCCGTGCCCTTTGTCGACGTGCTCACCACCATGCTGGACGATACGCTGCCGCTGACGCCGCCCGAATGGCCGGAATGGGGCAACCCGCTGGAATCGGCTGAAGAGTATCAGTGGATCGCCGCCTATTCGCCCTATGACAACGTAGGAACAAAATCCTATCCACCAATTCTCGCCATTTCCGGCCTCACCGATCCCCGCGTCACCTATTGGGAACCGACGAAATGGGTGGCAAAATTGCGCGATTCAGCACCCGACGCCGGCCCTTACCTGCTGAAGACCAACATGGCAGCCGGCCATGGCGGAAAATCCGGGCGTTTCCAGCGGCTGGAGGAAATCGCCTTCGAATATGCCTTCGCCATCAAGATGGCGGGCCGCATGTAAGCTGCGTGAAGGTCTGGATCTCGCGATGGCGGCAAGGTTTCGCCATCGCGAGGAAAGACTGAGACGGCGAGGAGATGCGATGTTTTCCAGGCAGTGGTGGTTCATCTCGCGCATGATGCGGCGGCTGTGGTTCACCGCCACGCTTTATTGCCTGTTCGGCGTGGTCTCGGCGCTCGCCGCCATCTGGATTGCGCCTTACCTGCCCGACGATCTGCCGCGTTCTTTCGGCTCCAATGCGGTCGACAGCATCCTGTCGATCATCGCGTCCAGCATGCTCGCCGTCACCACATTCTCGCTGACGACGCTCGTGTCTGCAACGAGTGCGGCGGCTGATGCCGCAACGCCCCGCGCCACCAGCCTGCTTCTGGAAGACCGCACGGCGCAGCGGGCGCTCTCCACCTTTCTTGGCGCCTTCCTGTTTTCGCTGGTCGGACTGATTGCGCTGAATACCGAGCTTTACGGCGAGCGCGGGCGTTTTGTGCTGTTCATTGCGACTCTCATCATGGTGGCGCTGATCGTCGTGACGCTTCTGCGCTGGATCGATCATCTGGCCGGCCTCGGCCGCATGGGCGAAACCATCTCGCGCGTCGAGGAAGCCGCGCAAAAGGCGTTCAGTGCCTACCGCGCCGCGCCGATTTTTGGCGCCAATCCGTGGGCACCGCCCGCTGTCGGTGCAATTGCCATCTTCCATCCGCGCATCGGTTATCTCCAGCATCTCGACATGGCGGCCCTGTCGGATATTGCCGAGGAACTCGATGCGACCCTTCACGTGGAGCGCCGGCCCGGCAGCCATTGCGAGCCGACGGTGCCAATCGCTCACCTGACGCTCAGCGACAAGAGCCGGACGCTGGAAGACACCGTGCCCGGCCGCATCGCGTCCGCCTTCACCATCGGCAACCGCCGCTCCTTTGACCAGGACCCGCGGTTTGGCCTGATCGCGCTCTCGGAAATCGGCTCGAAGGCGCTGTCACCTGGCATCAACGATCCCGGCACGGCCATTGACGTGCTGGCGACGCTGACAAGGCTGATGGCCGCCGACACCGGCCCCGAAGAACCGTCCAAAGTTCTCCATGAGCGCATCTATCTCTTGGATATTGCCGAAGACGACCTCATGGAGGCCGCCTTCATGCCGATATCGCGCGATGGCGCCGGACTTCTCGAAGTGGCAATCCGCCTGCAGAAATCGCTGGCGGCAATTTCTGCCCATTCCTCGGCGCCGGCCAGCGCCGCCGCCCGCCGCATGGCCGCGTCCGCCCTTGCCCGGGCTCGCGAATCGCTGACATTCGGCGAGGATCGAAAGAGGATCGAGGACGAATACGCGCGGCTTTTCAACCACAGCTGAGCGCCCTTCGCGCCGCACCCGCCGACAATCCTCCTGACGACCTCACAACAGCGCTTTCCTTGTCCCGTTGCGGGACATACTGTGCCATTCTCCATCTGTAAGGCCGATGTTTCTATTGGCAAAAGAGCAAGAAGACATGCACGATTCAGCATGTCGTGGTATAGCGCAGAAACGCATCGTCCGAAGCAGGAATGGTGTAAGGGCAGGGGTTTAAAGCTTTGAGTGTATCGATCGGACTGCTGGCTGCAGTGATCGTCATGGGCGTGCTGATCATGGTCGGCACGGTGCGGGCGCCCAATGCGCCCGGCCGCAAGGCGTTTGCCCTGTCCATCCTGATGGCCCTGTGGTGGACAGGATGTGTGCTGTACCGGCACAGCAGCCAGGATCTTTCCCAGCATATCCTGGCCTCCAAGCTTGCCTGGTTCGGCATCATGGGCACCCCGCTCTACTGGTCCTTGAGTTTTTTAAGTTATGCACGCGGCCGCGAATCGGAAAAGGGCTGGCACCTCATCGCGCTTGGCGCGCTCAGCGCGTTCTTCGGCATCATGGCGCTGACCAACGACTGGCACCACGGCCTTTATATCGAGCTGCTCGACGCAAAAACCATGCTGTTTCGCCATGGCTGGCTCTATTCGGTCGCCAAAGCGCTGGCCTATACGGCCATGGCGATTTCCTGCTGTTCCGGCATTGTGCTGACTCTGCGTTCGCGCGGCATTCACCAGTGGCAACTCTGGGCGCTGCTGGTGTCGGCACTGCTGCCGCTCGCGGCCAATATCGCCTATACCGCCTATGGCTTCATGATCTTCGATGACGATCCGACCCCATTCGTTTTTGCCGGCACCGGGGCCTTCATGCTGGGCGCGCAATTGTTCGGCCGGCTTTTCGTGCTGCCGCCCATCGGCCGTGATGCGATTTTTGCCGTTCTGCCCGATCCTGTGATCGTGCTGGACGAGGCGGGCCGCATTCTGGAACTGAACCCGGCAGCGGCAAGCCTGCCAGGCATTCCCGTGCAGCCAATCGGCAAGTTTTTGCACGAGCCGGCGGAAATCGTCGCTTTTCTCAAAACCATGACCGAGGACGATGGCGAGCGGCACGAACTGACGCTTGGCGGGAATAGCTGCACCTACGAGGTCTCCTGCCACTCGCTGCGGCCCTGGGGGCGCATCGGCGGGCGGATGATCGTGATGCGCGATATCTCGTTGCGCAAGGCCGACCAGACGCGGCTCGCCGACCTGTCGCGCGATCTGGAACTGAAACTGTCCGACAATCTGCACCTGCAGGCGCTGTTGCGTGAAGAGGCCATCCGCGACCACCTGACCGGGCTTTACAACCGCCGCCACGCGCAGGAAGTTTTCCCGCCGCTGATGCAGCATCGTGCCGAGACGGCACTGAGCGCCACCATGGGCGCAGAGCAGCCGAATGCGGTTCTGGCGATTGCCATCGTCGATATCGACCATTTCAAATCCTTCAACGACCGCTACGGCCATCAGACGGGCGACGACGTGCTGAAGGTGTTTGCTACCATGCTGCAGGAAAGCCTCGATCCCTCAGACAGCGTGTTCCGCTGGGGCGGCGAGGAGTTTCTGGTGCTGATGCCGCAAACCAGCCGCCAAAAGGTGGAGGAACGGTGCGCCGAGTGGAAGGCCCGACTGGCGGACACAAGACTTGCGGACACAAGACTGGCCGGCACCAGACTTGCCGGCAACGACAGCCCGACGCTCACCTTCTCCGCCGGTATTTTCCTCTCGACCGAAGGCGCGACCACGATTGACGAGGCAGTCAGGGCCGCAGACGTCGCACTGTACCGGGCCAAGGCCGATGGACGCGATTGCTGCCGCATCCATGGCGACAGCACACCTGCACCTGGTCCGACCCTTTCGGTCGTGCCGGCTCTGGCGATGGCCGAAAGCGATGTGGCAGGCGCCCTTGCGGCGTCGGGCTGAGGCGCGACCTTTTAAAAAACTCCATCGTCGCGGCGAAGCAGGCGCCGGCAACCGTCAGAAGCGGCTGCCTGTCAATGCCCGCTTTCTCGCATTTGCGAGATACCGCAAGCCTCGCGCAAGCTTGATCAGTTAACACATTCTTAACGAAAACAACCACGGACAGACCGCCATGCAGATTGACAGCGGACTGAGCGGGTATGGATATTCCGGGCGAACCTACGGTATCGACCGCCGGACCGAAGAACCCGCACAAAGCCAGCCGGAGACGCGCAAACGCTCCGCCTCAGCCCTGACCGGCAGCAGCACGCTTTTATCCTCTTCGCTGTCGAACGCGCTGTGGATGGTGGAAAACGCGCGTGCCGGAACAGAACCGCACGATGCCTCCCGCATTCTCCAGGCTCCCGCTCCCTCTGTGGAGCAGGTGGAAGACGTCTACTCGGAATTCTGATCGCGCACAAACCGGCAAGCCGGTTGCGCGATAGCGCGGGCCGTCCCTACGGGCCTTTGCCGGTCGTTCTCTGCCTGAGAGCACCCATATCTAGCCTGCATGACCGCCCCGACAATCCCCCCGGGATTGGCCTGCAGGATGCCGCCACCCCAAAAAAACGTTCAGATGGCGGTCACGCGACCCGCATCACCTCCACGGTGACATGTGACAGGCTTTCAAGATCCCGCAGTTTTTCCTTGTAGGCGGCAGGCTCCAGCGGATCGCGCGCGCAAAGGGCAACGATCGCCGCATGGTGGCCCGGCCCCAGCTGCCAGACATGCAGGTCCGTCACCTCGGCACCGGTCCCTTCGACGCGGGTGCGGATTTTTTGCGACAGCCCGCCCTTTTCCGGCACGGCATCGAGAAGGACGCCGGATGTGTCGCGCATCAGCCCGAAGGACCAGCGGGCAATCACCAGACCGCCGACGATACCCATTACCGGATCGAGCCAGATCCAGCCATAGGCGCGCCCGGCCAGGAGTGCTGCGATGGCGAGAACCGAGGTCAGCGCATCCGCGAGCACATGCAGGTAGGCGGCGCGCAGGTTGTTGTCTGCCGCCTTGGCCGGGGCATGGTGGCCGTGATGGCCATGGTGGCCGTGATGCCCGTGGTGACCCTCATGGGCTGCATGATCGTCGTGGTCTTCGTGCGCAAAATGATGCCCATGGCTGTGGCCGTGATGATGATCGTCCTTCAGCAGCCAGGCGCTGACGAGGTTGACGCCAAGCCCGAGCACGGCGACGACGATCGCCTGATTGAACTCGATGGCGACAGGGCTTGCCAGCCGCACCAGGCTTTCGACGGCAATCAAGAGAGCGATCAGCGCCAGCGCCACCGCACTGGCAAAACCTGCGAGATCGCCAAGCTTGCCGGTGCCGAAGGTGAAGCGACCGCTTTTCGCCTCACGCTTGGCATACCAGTAGGCCCCGGCGGCAATCAGCATGGCGCCGGCATGGGTGGACATGTGCCAGCCATCCGCCAGAAGCGCCATGGAGCCATAAAGCGTGCCGGCGACGATCTCGCCCACCATCATCACGGTGGTGATCACAATCACCAGCCAAACCTTTTTGGCGTTGCGATCATGGTTTTCGCCCAGGAATACGTGGTCGTGCGAGGAGGAAGCGGTCATGGCGGGTCTCCGGGAAATCTTCTATTCAGGCAATCCGGCTCGGCCGGTCGGGCGCGAGCGGTCGGACGATCGCATCAGCGGATGTAGCTGCGCAGCGCCGCAGCCAGTTCCTCGGCAGCCTTTGCCCGCTCGGCTTCGTCGGTGGCGTGCAGCACATGGTCGTGCAGATGCGCCTGCATCACCTCGCCGGTCAGCCCGTTCAGCGCACCGCGAATGGAGGCGAGCAGTTGCAGCACATCGCCGCACGGTTTTTGCGCTTCCAGCGCCCGCTCGACGGCCTCCATCTGGCCCTTCAGGCGGCGCACCCGCGCCAGAAGTTTTTCACCGTCACGAATGGTATGCGACATGGCATTCTCAATTTTTACTATACCCCCCTACCCTATCATCAATTTGGTGCGGCGCAAGTTGCCCGCTGCCTATCTCGTGTTCAGGCGCTGCGAAAACAGGCATAAAAAAACGCCTCGCCGCGTGCGGCAAGGCGCTGGTATCCGGCCGGCAAACGGTCAGTGGCGGTGCGCTTGCCTGCCATCATGGTCGGAATGGCCCGAGTGGTGAGAGTGATCGGCGTGATCCGAATGCCCGGCGCAGCAGGCATGGGCGGCGTGGCCCGTCTCGTCACTTCCGTGATCATGCGGATCGAGGTTCGGGTCGATGGCGCCCTTTGTTTTCCATTCCGTCCAGGACTGGCGCACGATCTGCACCGAAGACGTGAGGAACAGTCCGGCCATCACGCCTGCAACCGCAAGATCCGGCCAGGCCGATGCCGTGCCCCAGACCCCGGTTGCCGCCAGCATCACGACGACATTGCCGATGGCATCATTGCGCGAGCAGAGCCAGACTGAACGCACATTGGCATCGCCGTCCTTGTAGTTGACGAGAAGCAGCACGCTGAACAGATTGGCGGCAAGCGCCAGGAAGCCGATGACGCCCATCACCTCCGCTTCCGGCACGCCGGTCGCAAACACGCGGTAGACGGTGGAGCCGAACACCCAGAGGCCGATGAAAAACAGGCTCGCCCCCTTGGCCGCCGCCGCCAAGGTGCGAACCTTCAGCGATGCTCCGATGACCGCGAGCGAAATGCCATAGGTGACGGCATCGGCAAAAAAATCCAGCGCATCGGCCTGCAGCGCCTGCGACCGCGCCAGATGCCCCGCCGTCATCTCGACAAAGAACATGGCCGCATTGATGACGATCACGGCCCAGAGGCGCCGCCGATAATCGTCGGAAAGCCCTTCGAATGTGCCGTGGTGATGGCCGCAGGACGCACTCATGATGTCACCTTTTTGCTTGATCTGGCGTGGTGACACCGTACATAATTGCTCTAGCAACTAGAGGTTCAAGCGGTAATTTTGAAAAAATGCTCTCGATTGGTGAATTGTCCCGGCGCACCGGCGTGAAAGTTCCGACCATCCGCTATTACGAGCAGATGGGGCTGATGGCGGCGGCCGAACGTTCCGGCGGCAACCAGCGGCGTTATGGCCGCGAGGATCTGGAACGGCTGGCCTTCATCCGCCACGCCCGCGACCTCGGCTTCGAGATCGAGCGCATCCGCGAACTGATTGCGCTCAGCCACCACCCCAAGGACGCCTGCGAGGGCGCCGACCGCATCGCGCTCGCCCACCTCGCCGACGTGCGCGAAAAGATCGACAAGCTGAAAAAGCTGGAACACGAACTGGAACGCATCGTCTCCCACTGCTCCGGCCACACGGTCGAGGACTGTTATGTCATCCGAGCGCTCTCGGATCACGGATTGTGCGACCACGAGCATTGAGCGTGTTTTTTCGCAAAAACGCGGCCGGGTCCATATAGCTCAAACGACAGCAGGAAATGCTACTCGCTTTTGCTGCCGGCTTCATCCGTGCGATACAGCGCTTCGAAATCTCGCCCGCCATAAAAGATATTGGTGATCTGCACTTGGTCGTCCTGCACCACATAGGCGATCACCGCGGAATGTTCGAACGGCACGGTTCGAAGCCCTACCGCCAGATCATCCCGCAAGCGGCCTCCGCGCGGGGCATCGCCGATCTTGCGGCATCGTGCCATGATCCGCTCGACAAAACCTCTGGCTGTGACCGCGTTCCGACTCAGTTCCCAGATAGCGTCATAGATGCCACGAAGGTCGTCCAGCGCTTCGGCGCGATACACCACGGCAAGGCGCTGCATCAGGTTGCGGCGTGACCGCGTGTTTCCATGTAGCGCGCAATCTGCTGTTCGGCTTCGGCGCAATCCACCACGGGGCGCGGATCCTGCAGCGAACGAGCAATCCGGGTGCGGATATCAGAAAGCGCATCTGGCCGGTGCTGGCCGACAGGGTCCGGCAATTGGCGCACGGCATCTTCCACCGCCTCGCTCATCGAGGCATAATAGCCCGCATCGATCCGTTGCTGGAGCTTGGAAAAAGCGTCCGGCGCAATGTCGATGCTCAATTTATGGGTCGAGGCCATGCAGCGGTCTCCTCATCTCTTGCTTGCCTTATATCACAAAGGCGCGGCACGTAAAACGATCCGGCAACGCTCCTCTTGACATCCACCCCTTTCCGGCGCATCCATCCTTGCATGATGATCGTACACGCACCCCTCGCTGCCATGTATTTTTGGGCCTACCGGTAACCGGCGGCTCGACAGATCATTTTGTCAACAAGCCGCCGTCAGGCGGCTTTGTTGTATGAAACGGCACCTGACGGCACCATATCAAACCTTCAAGGGATGCCGCACATGACCGAAGACAGTGAAATTTCCATCATCCGCGCCGATGTCGTCAATATACGCGCTGCAAAGCCGCGTGACCTGCCGGAACTGAACGCCATGATCGCGGCTCTTGCCGCCCATCACGGCGATGCCGCCGCCATGACATCGGAAACGCTGGAGCGCGACCTGTTCGGTCCCGTGCCGTGGATCCAGGCGCTGGTGGCCGATACCGGTTCGGAACTGATCGGATACGCCATTCTCGTGCCGCTTTACCGCGCCCAGGAAGGCAAGCGCGGCATGGACCTGCACCATCTCTTCGTGCGCGACGGCCATCGCGGTCACGGCATCGGTCAGCATCTGGTCAATCGTGCCCGTGATTGCGCCCGCGCGCAAGGGTGCGATTACCTCTCCGTCAGCGCCGCCACCGGCAATTTCGCCGCGCATCGTTTTTACGAGCAGATGGATTTCACCGCCCGCCCGGTGACCGGCATGCGGTTCCTGCAGGCAATAGCCTGACATTTTCCCCTCCACTGCGGGAGAGACGACATGAAACGGATTGCCATTGCACTCACGGACGATTTTGCCGATTGGGAATGCGCCCTGCTGATGGCATCGGCGCGCACCTATCTCGGTGTCGAGGTGGTGACCGCAACGCCCGATGGCGCGCCAGTGCGCTCAATGGGCGGACTGACGGTCACGCCGGATCTTGCCTATGCAGAATTTGATGCAGAAGGTTTCGATGCCCTGGTTATCTGCGGCGGCATGAGTTGGGAAAACGGGACGGCACCGGATTTTGCACCGCTTGCCCAGCGGTTTCACGACGCGGGAAAACTCGTCGGCGGCATCTGTGCGGCGGCATCCGCACTTGCCGCAACCGGCCTGCTGAACGACGTTGCCCATACGGGAAATGCGCTTGCCGCCCATCAGGCCTATCCCGCCTATACGGGGGCGGCCCGTTACCGGGATCAGCCGCAGGCCGTCTGTGATGGCCGGATCGTGACGGCCGCCGGCAGCGCGCCTTTCAGCTTCACCGTGGAAATCCTGAAGGCGCTCGATCTGTGGACGCCGGAGGCGCAGATGGAGCTTTCACAGTTTTCCGCCGAGCATCGTCAGGGCTGAAGCGAGCGCCTCAGCCGCCCAGCACGCGGCAAGCCTTCACTGGTCCATCCGAAGCGTCACCCGCCATGGCGCGGCGGATATCGCGGCTGTTGAGGTGAAGGTTTCGGCCGGGGGCCAGTTTCAGCCGCGCGATCTTGGCCATGGCCGCGGCTTCGAAATGACGGCTTTCGTTCAAGAAAAACTCAAAACATGTCTCCCGGGAAAGGCTTTCTCCCGGGCCAGAAGGCAGAAGTGCGCGAAAGGCGAGCCGGTGGACAAGGCAGAGACTGCCCTGCCCCGGCACGCCAAACTGCAGGGCATCGAGATCATCGCGCCAGATGGCGGGGCGATCAGGATCGCTCTTAGTCACCGCGCCGCCTCGAAACGCTTCATCAGGAGGCCACTCAGCGAACCGAGAAGCGCCCAGAACACGAGGCTAGTGAGCGTGGCCGCCACGATGAACTGCCGTTCCAGCCCCAGCGGGGCAAGCGCATGCTCGCCGTCAGGCGGCAATGGCGCGCCGATGACATGCGGCGCCGCAATCAGCGCAATGGCGGCGACAGCGGAAAACCCGTCACGGCGAAACGCCAGAAGCGCGATACCGAGTGCGGTGGCAAAGGCCGTCGACAGCCACCAGATCTGGCGCGCGCCAAGATCGCCGGCGGGAGAACCCGGCAGTTCCGGCGGAAGCCCCACCATCGGCGCCAGCATGACCGAGGAAAACCCGGCAAGGCCGAAGAAAAGGCCCGTGCGCCAATCGATGGTTTTGGCAAGCCCGCCCTGAATAGCGACAGACAGAAGCCCACACAGTACCAGCGCATAACCGATGGCCGTCAGAATATTGGCGGCTGCCGTATAGGAGAGCCGTTCCAGCCCATCGGCCGGCGCCCATCCGTCTCCGTGGTCATGGCCCCCGTGGTCATGGGCTTCCTGACCGTGACCATCGGCATGTTCATGCGGCGCCGTTCCGGCGGCATGGACGTGGGGAACTGCTTTTTCAGTGGCGGGCGGCACCGCAACGGGTGCTGCTGCGGCTTGCGCGTGGTCATGGCCGGCGGAACCGGCGCTTTCATAGGTTTCGGCAGACAGAATGAGCGGCGTGGTGCCGACCATCTGCATCAGCGAGACGGCAATACCGCTCACAATCCCCACCACAACGGCGGAGAAGACAATGGATCTGAACATGGATGTAAAACCTTATCCCTGGCGGCACCGGCCTTGACCGCAATCGGCCTCAGCAGGCGCGATGCCCCGAAATCACAGTGCAAGAATGTGCTTCAAGTGTCTGACAAGACTAAGTGGAGCGCGCTAGTGGCAGGGAAAGGCGTTGGCGTGGCGCGTATCGTGGGCAGCGTTGTGCACAGCTTCCGCATGGGAAAAACCGACAAAGCCGACGATGAACAGGCCAAGTGCTGCCGCAAAAACGGCCTGGAGCATGGATGTGGATTTCGCCGAAGTGCCGGCGACGGATGTTTGGATCGACATGCAAAAACCCCTCGTTGCATATGCGTTGACGACAGGTGCGGCGGCAGGTCTCCTGGCTCGCGGGTCGCTGTTCAAAGACCAGACCTTCCCGGTTTCCCAGTGGCCATAACAGTCGATGAACTCACCGCTCACAGTTGCGGGGGCAGCCACGAATGAGGCACTTCTCTCAATGCCCTATCGTGTTCCCTTTTCATCCCGACAGATCTTTCATCCGGCAGGAACCGTCACACGCTCTTCTTGTGGCCCGCCACCGGGGGCCTGTCAATACGCGTGGCAACCCTGGGGTTTCCTGGCTTTTGCGGATATGCGGCGGCAATTCCCCTAGTCAGCGAGAAGGAACCGCCTTCAGATAGGCCGCAATCGCCGCCAGATCGCTTTTGGGCAGGTGCGAAAGGTTCTGCTGAACCTCCACCATGGAGCCGCCGGCACTGTCGAATTCGGGGGTGAAGCCGGTTTCGAGATAATTGGCGATATCGCCCTCGCTCCAGCTGCCGATGGCCTTTCCGCCGGGGGTGATGTTGGGAATGCGCCCCTCGCCTTCCGGGTTCGGCCCGCCTGCCAGCCATTGTCCGCTTTCAAAGCCGCCGAGCGCGTTGCGCGGCGTATGGCATTCGCCGCAATGGCCGGGGCCTTCCACCAGATATTGCCCGCGCTTGACGGCATCGCTCGGGTTGTCGAGCGCGACGCGCGGGTCTGCACTGAAGAACAGCAGCTTCCAGCCGCCGAGCGTCACCCGCAGGTTGAAGGGGAAACCGAGTTCATGCGGCGGCGCAACGTTCTGGCTCGCCGGCAGCGTCTTCAAGTAACCGAAGAGGTCGTTTACGTCCGCGCGCGTCATGCGCGCATAGGAACTGTAGGGGAAGGAGGGATAAAGATGCTCACCCTGGGGGCCGACGCCCCGCGTCATCGCGTCGCCAAACTGCGCCAGCGTCCAGCGGCCGATGCCCGCCTCTGGATCGGGTGAGATATTGGGAACGTGGAACGTGCCGAAGGCGGTGGGCAACGCCCGCCCGCCGGACAGGACTTTCTGGTCTTCGCCTTTGGCATCCTTTGGCGCATGGCAACTGACGCAGCCGCCGGCCCAGAACAGGTGTTCGCCGTTTGCCACATCAGGCGCGCCGAGCCCTGCCCAATAGTCTGCCGGATGTGGTGCGGGCCGCGTCAGCGCATAGGCCGCCGCCCCGCCCGCCACGACGGCAAAGACACCCGCCAGTGCGATTTTGGCCCATGTCGATGCCATGGCCGCTCCCCGTTCATGTTCTTAAAAACCCGAATCCCTAAAAACCGCCGCACGACAGGATGCCGGGCGGCGGTCCTGAAAGGCTGCGCTTAGCGCTTCAGGCGATAGGCCTGGTGACAGGTGCCGCAATCGGCGCCCAGCGTCTGCATGGCCTGCCCCACGGCTGCCTGATCGGCGGGCATGGAGGCCAGAACCGTGTCGGCATCGGACGACAGTTTCATCGATTTCGCCTTGAAGTCATCCATGTTCTGCCAGATGGCCGGCGATGCCGCCGTTTCCATGCCCGTTTCCGAACCGGCCGGGAAATGGTTGGGGAAATCCTTGGCGGACGCGCTGATCGTGGTGAGCGCCGTCTTCACGGTTGCTGCGTCATAAGGCTTCTGACCCTTGGCGATAGCGCCAAGTTCGCCCATCGAACCGCCGATCTTCTTCATCAGCGCCTGACGCTCGGCCTGCGGCTCGCCGGCGGCAAACACCACGCCGGCGCCAAGACAGAGGGCCAGCAATCCCGCCGTCATAATCTTGAATTTCATGAAACAACTCCCCTGATTGTCAGTGCCTGATTGTCAGCGCCTAATTGTCGGGCTGGTTTGTCAGTGACGAACCTTCCCGACACGCCGTTCGACGGTCCATGATTGCATGCTAGGCTGCGGGAAAACATGACGTTTTACCGCAGACACACAGATGTGATTGCGCCGGAACGAGACCCCGTGCGCTCAGCTGAAGGCAAGAGCGCGGCTTACCTCGCGGCCAAAACCGCGGATCTCCAGACCATCGGCGTAAAGATCGACAAGCGCGAAGGCATTCTCGCTCGCCGTATCGACCATGCCCTTGAAATTGACGAACCAGCAGGAGCCGGCACGGCCAAGGCCGCCGCGGTGATCATGGCCGCAGAGATAAGCAAGGACCTGCGGCGAGGAGGCCAAGAGATCGGTGAGCACGTCGGCGTCCCACAGGCAGTGGTCGGTTGCCGGATGCAGCGGATAATGCCCCATCACGATCACCTTCTGGCCGGCCGCCCGCGCTGCCTCCAGCTGACCGGCAATCCAGGCAAACTGCCGCTGCGAAATGCCGGCATTCCAGTCCATGGCGTTCACCGCGCCGCTCTCCTTCAGCGCCTCAAGCCGCGCATGCGCACGGGCCTGGCTTTCCGGATCGGCAACGGTTGCAAACAGGCTTTCCTCGCAGCCATCGATGACGACAAAACGAATGCCGGCGCGGGTGAAGCTGTAATAGGGCGCCGGCATGCCGAGCCTCTGATGCACCAAGGCGATCTGATCCGGCTCGACCAGAAAATCATGATTGCCGGGCAGAAATAGGCATTCGTGGCGCGACCGGCGATAGATGGCGAGCGCCGGTTCGAGATTGTCGGCGCCGCGATCGATCAAGTCACCAAGCGTCATGACGAAGGAGAGATCCTCTCCCTCGAAGGTGGCGATGGCTTCCGAAAGCTTGCCGAGACTGCCCCGAAAATGCCGGTTCAGCACCGGATTGGCGTCGAGATCGGCATATTGGGGATCGGCGATCACACCGAAGCGGAGACGTGGTTCCTGGGTCATGCGGCTCCCTTACGGCGCATGCGTAACAGGGCTGTGACAGGATGCGGGCGGATCAGCCGCCGGCCAGACCACGCCAGAGCGTGAGGGCGGCAATGCAGAGCAGCAGCGCTCCGCAGGCGCGACCGACGAGGCGGATGGCGGACGGATTTTGCACCAGCACATCGCGACCGCGCGCCGCCAGGGTGGCAAGCCCGCCATAAACGACAAGCTGCACCGCCCAGATCAGCAGCATCAGCACAAGTGCCTGGCGCCAGAGCGGCCCGAATTGCGGATGCAGGAACTGCGGATAGACCGCCAGCATGAAAAGATAGGCCTTCGGGTTCATCAGGCTGGTCAGCGCGCCCTGCCGGAAGCGCAGCCAGGCACCCCGCCGATCCTGGGCCTGGGGCTGTTCGACGGTGATGGAACTGCGCAGAAGCTGCCAGCCGATATAAGCGACATAGACCGCCCCGAGAACAAGAAGCCCGGTAAAGAGCGACGGCGCCACACTCAAGACCATGCCGACCCCCACGGCAGCATACAGCGTGTGCACCGCGCCGCCGGCCATGATGCCGAAGGTGGCAGACAGGCCGGCCCTGCGCCCGCCCGAGAGAGAACTGGCCAGCACGAAGATCATATCCATGCCGGGAACGATGACGATGCCCAGAACGAGCAGAAAGAAAAGCCAGAGATTGTGAGTATAAGTCATGTCAGTTGTCGCCCTGTTTGCCTTGCGCTGCGGCCCCGTGCCGTCCAATATTTCAAAGGCTTGGTGGGCGGTATAGGGAATGGCAACTGACAGGGTTGTGTCAGTTGCGAGGAGGTTTCATGCGCAAGGCGTCACGACTTTTCGAGATTATCCAGATCCTGCGTCTGGCCCGGCGACCGGTCACGGCGGCCGAAATCGCCGAAAAGCTGGAGGTCACCGTCCGCTCCATCTACCGGGACATTGCCGCGCTGCAGGCGATGCGCGTTCCCATCGATGGCGAACGCGGCATCGGTTATCTGCTGCGGCCGGGCTTTCACCTGCCGCCGCTGATGTTTTCGATCGAGGAAACGGAAGCGATCGTCCTGGCGCTGGCGCTTCTCGAGCGCATCGGCGACCCGCAACTGACGGCAGCGGCAAGCCGACTTGGCGACAAGATCGCCAATGCCATGCCGCCGCCGCTGCGACAGCCGCTCTCGGCCCGCGCCCTGCATGCCTGGGGCGCCTCCATGCGCCAGCCAGACAGCATTGCGCTGGCGACGGTGCGCCAGGCCATCCGCGAAGAGGAAAAACTGGCCATCGGCTACCGCGACGAGGAGGGCCGGCAGACCGATCGGGTCATCCGGCCTGTCGCGCTCATTTATTATTCCCAAGCCGCAACCATCGTGGCGTGGTGCGAATTGCGCCAGGCCATTCGTAATTTCCGTGCAGACCGCGTCATCGGCTGCGAGGAAACGGGCGCCCATTTCCGGGGCGAAGGCGACAGGCTGCGGCAGATCTGGACCGCCAGCTGGCAGACCACGGCTGCAGCTCAGGTATAAAAAAACGCCCGGCGGGCAAAAGCCGGCCGGACGTTCCATTTGAAATCTGGAGAACTGCTTACTTGGAAGCGGCTTCGTACATTTCCAGAACGTAATCCCAGTTGATCAGGCTGTCGACGAAGGCTTCGAGATACTTCGGACGGGCGTTGCGGTAGTCGATGTAGTAGGAATGTTCCCACACGTCGACGCCGAGGATCGGGGCTGCGCCGTGAACCAGCGGGTTCTCGCCGTTCGGGGTTTTCGAGATGACGAGCTTGCCGTCCTTGACCGAAAGCCAGGCCCAGCCGGAGCCGAACTGCGTGGTGCCGGCAGCGATGAAATCGGACTTGAACTTGTCGTAACCGCCGAGATCGCTGTCGATGGCGGCCTGCAGCTTGCCGGGCAGCTTGTTGCCGCCGCCGTCCTTCTTCATCCACTTCCAGAAATGGATGTGGTTGTAGTGCTGGGCAGCATTGTTGAAGAGGCCGGCATGGGTGCCGAACGACTTCTTGACGACTTCCTCGACCGACAGATCACCAAAGCCTGCTTCAGCAGCCAGCTTGTTGCCGTTGTCGACATAGGCCTTGTGGTGCTTGTCGTGGTGATATTCGAGCGTTTCCGCCGACATGTAGGGGGAAAGCGAATCGTAGGCGTAGGGCAGTTCCGGAAGTTCAAAAGCCATGATCTTACTCCTTTTCGGCAAAACAGCGGTCTGAGTGGTGATCGGGAACATAGGTGCGCGCGCCACAAGAGGCAACGGGCCGGAGCGCAATTTTAACCGCGCTCGTGTGTCCTGTTGCTAACGTTTCAGATCGCGTTTGGTTTGCCCGGCGCATACGATTTTTTTTGCGCGCGCCGGGATGGACGACGGGCGAAGGCCGCAAAACCCCGCCCCTTGGCAAAGACAAACTCAGGCAGCCGCACGGGCCCAGTCCATATAAAGCTGCAGCGCCTTGCGGGCGACCGGGCCTTCCTGGAATTCCTGTTCTTCCAGCCGGTTGACCGGCACGATTTTCGAATAGTTGCCGGTTGTGAAAATCTCGTCGGCGGCCTTGAAATCTTCCACCGTCAGCGTGCATTCGCGCACCTCGACACCGGCCCCACGCAACAGGGTGATGATGCGCGAACGGGTGATGCCGGCCAGAAACGTGCCATTGGCAACCGGCGTCATCACCACGCCGTCCTTGGCGAGAAAGATGTTGGAGGATGCGGTTTCGGCGACATTGCCGTTCATGTCGCGCGCCAGCGCATTGTCAAAACCGCGGCCGCGCGCCTCGATGATCATGCGGCCGCTGTTGGGGTAAAGGCTGCCGGTCTTGGCGCCGGTCATCGCCACTTCCGGGTTCGGACGGCGATAGGGCGAGACGGTGAGCGAGGACGGCTTTGCCGTATGCATCGGCGCCTCGAACAGGCAGAGCGCAAAGCGGGTCGATTCGGGATCGGGTGCGACTACCGAATAAGGCAGACCGTGTTCGGCCCAGTACATCGGCTTGATGTAGATGGCGGTCTTGCCGTCGAATTTCTTCACACCCTCCAACGCCAGCGCCTCGATGGCCTTGGCTTCCATGACGGGCGACATGCCCATGTTGGTGGCCGAGCGGTTGACGCGCTCGCAATGCAGGTCAAGATCGGGAGACATGCCGTCGAACCAGCGGGCGCCATCAAACACCGTGGAGCCCAGCCACATCGCGTGCGAGGTGGGGCCGATCAGCGGCGGATTGCCGGGCACCCAATCGCCATCGACAAAGGTGAAGGTGGCGCTGCGGGGGGTGGTATCGACAGGCATGGTATTCTCCTTGAACGCGCTATTTTGGCGGGAATGAAGTCCCGCGCGGGCGGCAAGGTCAAGGATTTTTTAAAGCTGCAGAGAGGATCGAAAGAATATTGCTCACGATGAGCCGGCAGCGATCTTTGCCGTACAAAGGCAAGCAACGGCACAGATGAAATCATCACCGAAAGTGATGGCGCAACGACGGGTCTGCCCTTACGGCCGCTGCTGCGCCGGCGCCGGCAGAAGCGGCGCATCCTGCCGCGGCATCGTCGTATTCGAGTGGTTCTGCACCACGTCCCGTTCGATCAGCGGAATACAAAGGACGATGGCGATCAAAACCGCCAGCCACACAATACACCAGGAAATCCTCATCAGCCCTCATGCTTTCTCATTGATGCCACCCTAGCCCCCTCATGCGGCATAAATTCGATGGCACCCTCGGAATTCCCGGAACAAAGCTACCCCGATCCGCGTCTTTGGCACGAACCGCCGGTTTATTCACAGCAGCTTCGGAACACATCATGACATGCTTTCCCGCAAAGGGAACATCCGATCCGGCAGAGGCGAAAGCATTATTTGCCCCTGAGAGCCTTGTCGTGGAGAACGAAACCTGCTGGCGAATCGCGCATGCCGACAGGTTTTCGGTGATCGTCGATGCCGCCGATTTCTTCCGCCACGCCAAGGACATGATGATGCAGGCGCGCCGCTCCATCCTGCTCATCGGCTGGGATTTCGATACCCGTATCCGCCTTGTGCCGGGCGATGACACCACAAGGGCTCCCGACAAGCTTGGCCGGGTATTCGAGCATCTGGTGCGGAAAAATCCGGATCTGCAGATCCGCATCCTCAAATGGGATGTCGGGCTTGTCCACTCCATCACGCGCGGTGAAACGCCGCTGCACATGTTGCGCTGGATGTTTTCAAAGCGCATCCACCTGAAACTCGACCGCGCCCACCCGCCGCTTGCTGCCCATCACATGAAACTGCTTGTCATCGACGACACCGTTGCCTTCTGCGGCGGCATCGACATGACCGTCGGGCGCTGGGATACGCGCGAACACCGGGAAGATGACCCGAACCGGCTGTCGCCTTATGGCCGGGCCGAACCGCCGTGGCACGATGCGACAAGCTGTTTTTCCGGACCCGCGGCAAAGGCGCTGGGTGACCTTGCCCGCGAGCGCTGGCAGATGGCGACCGGCGAAACGCTGGAGCCGGTGCCCCCTGCCGACGCGCTCTGGCCCAAAGATCTGCCGGCCGATTTCAATGGTATCGACATCGGCATTGCCCGCACCGCCCCGGAATATGAAGACCATCGCGAGGTGGTGGAAATCGAGACGGCAACGCTTGCCATCATCGCCGCCACCCGGCGCACGCTTTATATCGAAAGCCAGTATTTTGCCTCGCGCCGCATCGCAGAAGCCATGGCAAAACGGCTGGAAGAGCCGGACGGACCGGAAATCGTCATCATCAACCCGAAAGGCGCCAGCGGCTGGCTGGAGGAAAAGACGATGGACACTGCCCGCGCCCGGCTGATCAAGCTCGTCAAGGCCGCCGACAGACACGACCGTTTCCGCATGTTTTATCCCGTCAACGAGGCTGGCACGGAAATCTATGTCCACGCCAAGATCATGATTGCGGATGACCGCATCCTGAAACTGGGCTCGGCCAATCTCAACAACCGCTCGATGGGTTATGACACCGAATGCGACATTCTGGTGGAAGCGCCGGAAAATGGCGCAGAGGTGAGCCGCACCATTTTGTCTCGCCGCAATGACCTTCTGGCCGAACATCTCGGCGAGACGGAAGAGACCGTGGAGGCAACGCTTGAGCGCCACGGCGGATCGGTGGTGAAGACTATCGAGACGCTGAACGCACCGGCGCAAGGACGCCGCGGACTGCTTGTGGTGGAGGAGCGCGAGATGGGCATCGATGACGAGTGGGTGGCCGAATCCGATCTTGTCGACCCCGAACGCCCGTCGGGGCTTCGTTACCGGACGTCCGCCTTTTTGCGCAACCGTTTCGGCCGCCGGCTGTTTGGTCGCCACAGTGAAAAGCCGATTGCCGACACAAAAGACTAAAGCCCGTTTCACACCACGCCCGATTTTTGCAAAAGACAAGAGCCCGCCATGGACGCAAGGACGCGCGACGACCGCACAACACCCGCTGTAGCCTCAAGCCAGAATTCCGGTCGCCGGCAGCCGCGTGGACAGGAACCGGAAAGCCTGACGGATGTGCTGGATGCCATCGCAAACCTTGCCGACGAGAAGGACACAGTCAGCATTCATGACGTGCGCGAAGAGATCGGCGCGCGCAGTTTCGGGCCGTTCCTGCTGGTGCCGGCCATCATCGAGATGAGCCCGATCGGCGGCATTCCCGGCCTGCCCACAGTGATTGCCGTGATCATCGGCCTGTTTGCTGTGCAGATTGTCTTTGGGCGAAAACATCTCTGGCTGCCGCAATTTGTCGAGCGCCGCACCGTCAGTTCGAACAAGCTGGCCAAGGCGATGGACACGCTGCGGCCGGTGGCGCGCTTGACCGACAGGCTGTTCAAGCCACGGCTGAAATGGCTGACGAAGCCGCCGTGGCTGCAGGGCATGGCAGCGCTTTGCATCGCGCTCTGCTTCACCGTGCCGCCGCTTGAACTGATCCCCTTTGCGAGCACCGCCCCGATGGGGACAATCGCGCTGTTCGGCCTGTCGTTGACGGTCCGCGATGGGCTGATTGCCGGCATTGCCGCCCTCACATCGCTCGGCGCGATCTATCTCGTCTATAGCGTGGTTGCCGGCGGACTGATCGGCGGCTGAGGCCGCTTATGGCCCGACGCGACCGTGTTCAGCCAGAAAATCAAGAAGCGCGCGCACCCGCGACGGCAGCGGGCCACCCTGCCCGACATAAACGGCAAAAAACGCCTCGCGGTGGCCGGCATCAAACGCCTCCAGCAGCGGCACAAGGCGGCCGGCGGCAATATCATCGGCGACGGCAAAGGCGCCCATGCGCGCAATGCCGACGCCGGCAAGCGCCAGCTGGCGCATGCCCTCGCCATCGTTCACCTGCACGGCTCCTGCGGGAACAACGGAAAAATCCCCGCCATCCACTTTGAAACTCCACTCGCGAATGCTGCGCGTATAGGAAAACCTGAGCAGCGAATGGTGGACAAGGTCTGCCGGATGGCGCGGCGTGCCGGATCGTTCCAGATAGGCCGGGGAGGCAACGACCCGAAGCGGCGTCTCGCCAAGCTTTCGCGCCACAAGGCTCGACGCCTTCAAGGGCCCGGTGCGCACGGCCACATCCGCGTGATCCGCCAGGAGATCAATCACCGCATCGGTCTGGGCAATATCAAGCGTTACCCCGGGATAAAGCGCCAGAAATTGCGGCAGCAGGCGATTGAGCACATGGGTGCAATAGACCGAACTGCTGTTTAGCCGGATACGCCCGACCGCTTCCACGGCAGCGCCTGCCGCCCGCTCCGCATCCTCGATGCTGGCAAGAATGGCGGTGGCGCGATCAAAGAAATCGCGCCCCTCCGGCGTCAGCCGAAACTGGCGGGTGGAGCGGGACACAAGGCGGGCGCCGAGCCGCTTTTCAAGCCGCGTCACAAGCTTGCTCACCGCCGATGGTGTCATCGACAGGCGCCGGGCGGCTGCGGAAAAACCTTGCGCCTCCACCACCGCCACAAACACTTCCATTTCGCCGGAACGGTTGATCTCGGATCGGGCCATGGTGAAACCATTTCACAACTGATGTTCTTTTGCGCAGCCTAGTTCACAGTGAGGGGGCCGTCTATCTCTTTGGCAGATCTTCGGCACCGGCAATCTCTGCCAGCGCCTGACGAAACCCTGTTCCACCTTTGGAAGACGCCCATGCCCCTTGCACTTTTTGCCCTGACGATCGCCGCCTATGCGATCGGCACCACCGAATTCGTCATCGTCGGCCTGTTGCCGACGGTTGCCTCCGATCTTCAGATCACCCTGCCGCTCGCCGGCATGATCGTGTCCATCTATGCGCTCGGCGTCACCTTTGGCGCGCCGGTGCTGACGGCGCTGTCTGGCCGTATTGCACGAAAGCCGCTGCTGCTTGGCCTGATGGCGCTGTTCATCCTTGGCAATCTCGTGGCGGCCTTTGCCTCCGGTTACGGCATGCTGCTTGTCGGGCGCGTGCTGTCGGCCTTTGCCCATGGCGTGTTCTTTTCCGTCGGCGCCACGATTGCCGCAGACCTCGTGCCGGAAAACCGCCGCGCCTCGGCCATTGCCCTGATGTTCATGGGGTTGACGGTTGCCATCGTCACCGGGGTTCCGCTGGGCACGCTGATCGGCCAGACATTTGGCTGGCGCGCGACGTTTCTCGCCGTCTCCGGCCTCGGCGTCATCGCCTTTATCGGCATTCTCGCCCTTTTGCCGTCAAAGCTGTCGAAGGCGGCACCGGCAAGCCTTCTCGAACAGCTGCGCGCACTGGGTTCGGGCCGGCTGCTTCTCGTTTATGCCATGACGGCCTTCGGTTATGGTGGCACCTTCGTCACCTTCACCTATCTTGCCGTGATGCTTCAGGATATCACCGGCTTTTCTGCTGGAAGTGTCAGCCTCGTGCTGGTGCTCTACGGGCTTGCCATCGCGTTTGGCAATCTGGCCGGGGGGCGCATTGCCGACCGCAATCCGGTGAGAGCGCTTGCCATCCTGCTTGCGCTGCAGGCGCTGGTGCTTGCCCTCTTTACCCTCACCGCCGCTTACGCCGTACCGGCGCTGGTCACGCTTGCAGCGCTTGGCTTCCTGTCCTTTGCCACTGTGCCGGGCCTGCAGCTTTACGTCGTCCAGCTCGCCCGCCGCCATCGCCCCGGCGCAGTCGACGTGGCCTCTGCGCTCAACATCGCCGCCTTCAACCTCGGCATTGCCGGCGGGGCCTGGATCGGCGGGCTTGTGGTTGCCTCGCCGCTCGGCCTTGGCGCCACGCCGCTGGTCGGCGCCGTTCTGGTTGCCATCGCTTGCGGTCTCACACTTTTCAGCGGCGGGCTTGACCGCGCCACAGAGGCGGGAACGCCGGCCCGCGCCGCCTGACCGCTCGCTTTTCCGTTCCATCAACGAAGGATCCTGTCATGGACTATCGCAATCTCGGCAAATCCGGTCTCAAAGTACCGGTCTTGAGCTTTGGCGCCGGCACGTTCGGTGGTTCCGGCCCGCTGTTCGGCGCCTGGGGCAGCACGGATGTGGAGGAGGCGAGCCGCCTTGTCGACATCTGCCTGGAGGCCGGCGTCACTCTTTTCGACACGGCCGACGTCTATTCCGACGGCGCCTCCGAAGAGGTGCTTGGCAAGGCGATCAAGGGCCGGCGGGACCGGGTGCTGATTTCCACCAAGGCCGGCCTGCCGACCGGTTCCTGCCCCAACGACTGGGGCACCTCGCGCGCCCGCCTCGTCGCAAGCGTCGATTCGGCGCTGAAGCGGCTCGGCACCGATTATATCGATATCTTCCAGCTGCACGCGCACGATGCCTCGACGCCGGTCGAGGAAGTTCTCTCGACACTCGACCTCATGGTGAAGGCGGGCAAGCTGCGCTATATCGGCGTCTCCAACTTTTCCGGCTGGCAGATCATGAAATCGCTGGCTGCCGCCGAGCGCCATGGCTGGACGCGTTACGTGGCGCACCAGGTCTATTATTCGCTCGCCGGGCGCGATTATGAATGGGACCTGATGCCGCTGGGCCATGACCAGGGGCTCGGCGCACTGGTCTGGAGCCCGCTTGCCTGGGGCCGCCTCACCGGAAAGATCGGCCGCGCCAAGCCTCTGCCGGCCGGCAGCCGCCTGCACGAAACGGCGCAGTTCGGCCCGCCCGTCGAGGACGAGCACCTCTACCGAGTCATCGATGCGCTTGAGGACGTGGCGCTCGAGGTGGAAAAAACCGTGCCGCAGGTGGCGATCAACTGGCTGACGCAGCAGCCGACCGTATCGTCCGTCATCATCGGCGCCCGCAACGAAGAGCAGTTGCGCCAGAACCTCGGCTCGATCGGCTGGCAACTGACGGCAGAGCAGATCTTAAAGCTCGATGCCGCAAGCGCGGTGACGGCACCCTACCCGCATTTTCCCTATCGCCGGCAGGAAGGCTTTGCCCGCCTTGATCCGCCGCTTGCCGGCTGAGCCCGGGTTGAGCGGGCCGGGTTGAACTTCGGCCGCCCTAACCCATGTAGAACACACACCCTTTCGTGCGCGACCGCGCATCAATGATCAGTCTCAAGGGAGCATTTTTCATGCATACAGTCACCGCCAATGGCGCCCATATTCCAGCGCTGGGCTTCGGCACCTTCCGCATGCCGGGCGCCGATATCCTGCGCGTTCTGCCCAAGGCGCTGGAGCTTGGTTTCCGCCATGTCGATACCGCCCAGATCTATGGCAACGAGGCGGAAGTGGGACAGGCGATTTCAGGCTCCGGCATTGCCCGCGCCGATATTTTTCTCACCACCAAGGTCTGGGTCGACAAATTTGCAAAGGCCGATTTTGCAGCCTCCGTCGATGAGAGCCTGAAGAAGCTGAAGACCGATTACGTCGACCTTCTGCTTCTCCACTGGCCGCAGAGCGACGTGCCGCTTGGCGAGCGCATGGATAGCCTGAATGCAGTGAAAAAAGCCGGCAAGGTCAAAAATATCGGCATTTCCAACTTCAACATTGCGATGATGGAAGAAGCCGCGAACCTCTCGGACGCACCGATTGCCACAAACCAGGTGGAGTTTCACCCCTATCTCGACCAGTCGAAGCTGCTTGAAGCGGCCCGGGAAAAAGGCATTTCGCTCACGGCCTATTACCTGATGGCCGATGGCAAGGTGCCGAACGATCCGCTGTTGAAGGAGATCGGCGCACGTCATGGCAAGACGGCCGCCCAGGTGGTTCTGCGCTGGGCGGTGCAGCAGGAGGGCGTGATTGCGCTTTCCAAGACGGCAACGGAAAGCCGGCTTGCCGAAAACTACGATGTCTTCGACTTCGAACTGTCAGCCGACGACATGGCGGCAATCCACGGGCTTTCCAAGGCCGATGGCCGCATCGTCAACCCCGCGCATCTTCGCCCGCCGCACTGGGATTGATCGCGACGACAGAAGGTTTTGCGCGGCGTGAACGGCCGCGCAAAACAGGCTCAGTGCAGCAGCACATAGGCGCCGTAGACGACAATCAGCGCGCCGGCGACAATGGCGGAGATCAGCGACAGGCGTTTTTCGATGAAATGGCGCATGTCTTCGCCATAGGTGTTGAGCAACCAGGCGAGCGCAAAAAAGCGGGCGCCGCGTGCGACGATGGCTGACAGGATGAACAGGCCGAGATTGAAATTGGCAACGCCAGACAGGATCGTCACCACCTTGATCGGCGGCAGATGCGCAAGGCCTGAGGTGACGAGGAGGATGAGAATGGTCTTCCAGTCCACCGAATGCGCCAGCCCCTCGAATGTATCGAGCTTGCCGTAAAAGGTCAGCACCGGACGGGCGATCGCCTCAAAGGCATAATGGCCGATGGTCCAGCCGAGAATGCCGCCAAGCACCGAGGCGATGGTGGCAATCGTCGCATAAAAATACGCCCGGCGCGGGCGCGCCAGCACCATCGGCACGAAGAGCACATCGGCGGGCACCAGGA
The DNA here is from genome assembly GCA_027483885.1 of Rhizobiaceae bacterium. GTDB lineage: Bacteria > Pseudomonadota > Alphaproteobacteria > Rhizobiales > Rhizobiaceae > Neorhizobium. The sequence continues at coordinate 39,039 of JAIXTO010000112.1, read as the reverse complement.
AAAAAGAACTTTCGACAAAGGCGATGATGCCAAGCCACCAGGCGGCGGCTTTTCGCGCGGCAAGCGCCATGGTCCAGGCGTAGAGATTACGAAGCATGCGGAAAAAATCCTTTGGCATGTTCAAAAAATGCCGCAGCAGCGCTTGGGATCAATCAACCGGCGGCGGTTGGTCATCAAAACAGTGTGGCCACGGTTACCTCCCGCACCTGTCAGGCGCAAGACACCACGACAAATACCGCTGGTATGGCCGAGAGTGCCGCCGTTGCGATTGGATGCAAGGTTGGCCCCGGAACCCCTTCGCCCCGTCAGAACGGGGAGAAGGTGACGGCAGCCGGATGAGGGGCAGATTTTTGGCGCGGCGTCAGTGATTTAGAAGAGCCCCTCACCCCAGTTCTCTCCCCGCCAAGCGCAGGACAATCGCATATGAAAAAAGTCCCCTCCCAAACCCTCCCCACAAGGGGGAGGGCTTAGCCCGGCCGCGCCGTCTGATGCAGCAACAGGGCGCTGCCACGTCGGTTCTCCCCCCTTGTGGGGGTCCGAAGGACGGGGCGAGACCCGTGGCTCGCCCCCGGTCGGCCCGGCAGGGCAGAGAGGGTCTTGCCTCACATGCCATTGCCTGCCCCAAAAGGAGAGGGCAAGCCGCCTCCCCTTACCGATTGCCGCTTTCGACCAGCATCGTCTTCAGCGTCGCAAGGCTGTCTCGAAGGTCATCCACCTCGGCGCGGGTGCAGCCGGTGGCGGCAGCGATCGCGGTCGTCACGCCGGCGGCGTCGCGTTGCAGCAAGCGGCCCTTGTCGGTGAGCATGATGATGACCTGCCGTTCGTCCTTTTCGGCGCGGGTGCGGGTAACGAGGCCGGCCTGTTCCAGCCGTTTCAGAAGCGGCGAGAGCGTGCCGGAATCCAGATCCAGCGCCTCGCCCAGCGCCTTCACCGGCTGGCCATCCTTTTCCCACAGGCTGATCATGACGAGATATTGCGGATAGGTCAGCCCCAGCGGCTCCAGCAGCGGCTTGTAGGCGCGCGAAAACGCATGCGAGGCGCCGTAGAGCGCAAAACACAACATCTGCTGCAGCCGGATCTGCTCGCTGTTTTCGCTCAAATCGCTCATGTTTCCGTCATGCCTTTCCGCGTTTTTCCGGCCTTTATCGGGCGGCACCCCTGACATTGCCGCGCCCTGCCCTAACTTTCCTATTGTCGCAGGCTTGACGCGGGACTTCAATGCGCATAATTATATTGTGCGCAATTCAATTACACACAACAAACAAACTCGACGTCAGGGTAACCCTGACACCAACCAAGGAGACGATCATGGCTATCCTCTACACGACCAAGGCATCTGCAACCGGTGGCCGCGCCGGCCGCGCCGTATCCGAAAACGGCGTGCTGGATGTGACGCTGACGGTTCCGAAGGAACTCGGCGGCGATGGCGCCACCGGCACCAACCCCGAGCAGCTGTTTGCCGCCGGTTATTCCGCCTGCTTCCTCGGCGCGCTGAAGAACGTTGCCGGCAAGGAAAAGGTGAAGGTTCCGGAAGACACCAAGGTCACCGCTTCTGTTGGCATCGGCCCGCGCGAAGACGGCACCGGTTTTGGCATCGAAGTGTCGCTCGTCGTCGACATTCCCGGCATGGACAAGGCGCAGGCCGAAGACCTGATCGCCAAGGCCCATATCGTATGCCCCTACAGCCACGCCATGCGCACCTCGACGGAAGTGCCGGTCTCGGCTGCCTGATCAAAGTTTGATCTGATGGTGGGAAGGGTCGCGTCCGCGCGGCCCTTTCTTGCATTTTGGGGTTTTTGCACTATAGTCTTTCTGAGGAAAGAAGGTGGCCCATGCAGAACCACAGCCTGATACGCGAACCGGAGGCCCCCGTTCGCCAGACATCCCCGGCAGATTCAGCCGTTGTCGGCAAGGCTGCGGTGCGCGCGGCAGAGCGTCTCGGCCTCAACGGTCGGCGTCTCGGTGCCATTCTTGGCCTGTCGGAAGCCTCGATTTCGCGGCTGAAACGGCAGGATCTTGCGCTGCAACCGACCGACAAGGCGTTCGAACTGGCGCTTCTGTTCATCCGCCTGTTCCGGTCGCTGGATGCTGTCACCGGTGGCGACGAGGCGACCGCACGCGCCTGGATGTCAAACCACAACACGGCGCTCGATGGCGTGCCCGCCGACAAGATCCTCACCATATCAGGGCTGATCGATGCTCTCGCCTATCTGGACGCCCGACGCGCTCTCGTCTGAAAAGACCGGTATCCACGGACAGTTCTGGCGCCTGGTCGAAGCCCAGCATCAGGTGTCGACGATGAAGCTTGTCGATACCGCCGACGAGCAATCGCGCCTTGAAGACCTGCTGGAGGACACCAAGCCGGCCTTCCCGCCAGACGCGCGCGGGCTTGATTATCTGCTGGCAACGCCTTTCCGTTACGGTGCGCCTTATCCGACCGGTTCGCGCTTTCGCCGCGCCGGAAAAACCTTGGGCGTGTTTTACGCCGCCGCCACGCTTCAGACGGCGGTGGCGGAAATGGCCTTTTACCGGATGCTGTTTTACGCCGAATCTCCGGCAACGCCGCTGCCGGCCAATGCCAGCGACTACACGGCGTTCGCGGCCCGCATCAACACGGAAAACGGCATCGACCTCACGCTGCCGCCGCTTTCGGCAGATGCAAAAACCTTCGAGCACCCGACCGATTATACCGCCTGCCAGGCGTTTGCCGATGTCGCGCGCGCCGCCGGGCTGGACGCCATTCTCTACCGCTCGGTGCGCGATCCCAAAGGCGGCCAGAACCTCGCGCTTCTGGAGCCGAGCGGCTTTGGCGCCCGCGAACCGGTGGAGCGGCTGGCCGTGCGCCTGCATCTGTCGGCCGGCCATGTGCAGGCGCTCTGCGATTTTCCGCGCCAGCGGTTTGGTTTTGATCTCACCGATTTTCGCGGTGATCCGCGCATCGCCGCCCGCTTTGCCTGACGCCGCTCACCGGATCTTTGCAAGATCGGCGCGCAGCCGCTGCGGGCCGCCTTCGCCAAGCCCTTCATCCACTTCGCCATGCGTTGAGGTCCAGATCGGCACGGCGGCGGCAAGCAGCGAAATGCCCTCCGGCGTCAATTTCAAAAGCCGGCTGCGGGCGTCCTTGGGGTCGGCGATCACCTCGATCAGACCGCGCCGTTGCAGCGGCTTCAGCGCTGCCGTCAGCGTCGTACGGTCCATGTCGAGCAGGGTCGCGACCCCGCCCATCGGCGCCGGCTGCGGCCGGTTGAGCGACATCATCAGCGAAAACTGGCCATTCGTCAGCCCAAGCGGGCGAAGCGCTGCATCGAATTTGCGCGCCAGCGCGCGCGCGGCGCGCTGCACATGCAGGCAAAGGCAGGTGTCGCGAACATGAAGGGTTGTCGAAAAAGGAATCACTGCAGGGTTTGACATGAGTGATTTATGTTGATATCAACCTAAATGTCAAGACGAGCCACACATCATTGCCGGGAGGGCGATATGGAGCATGCCGTAGTCTCGAAGGAAGAATGGCTGGAAGCGCGAAAGGCGCTTCTGGTGCGGGAAAAGGAAGTCACGCGGTTTCGCGACACCATCAACCGCGAACGCCTGGCGCTGCCCTGGGTGAAGATCGACAAGGACTACCGGTTCGATACGCCCACGGGCCCAAAATCGCTCGGTGACCTGTTTGACGGCCGCAGCCAGCTGATCGTCTATCATTTCATGCTCGGTCCCGACTGGGATGCCGGCTGCACCGGCTGCTCCTTCTTTGCCGATCATCTGGATGGCACGCTGGTGCATCTCAACCACCACGACGTGACGCTGACCTGCGCCTCGCGCGCCCCGCTTGCCAAGATCGAGGCCTACAAGCGCCGCATGGGCTGGCAATTCCCCTGGGTCTCGTCCTTCGGCAGCGATTTCAACTTCGATTTCGGCGTGTCGTTCACAAAGGAACAGTTGGCCAGCGGCTCCGTCACCTACAATTACCGGGAAACGCCGAGCGCCAAGGCGCATGACGAACTGCCCGGCAGTTCCAGCTTCTACCGCAATGGCAAAGGCGAGATCTTTCACACCTATTCGAGTTATGCGCGCGGTGGCGAAGAAGGGATCGGCACGCTGATGATCCTCGACCAGGCGCCGCTGGGTCGCAACGAAAGCGCGACGATGAATTTCGTCAAGCGCCACGACGAATACGAAACGGCTCCCGTGTTCATCCCCCCGGCCAGCTGCTGCCAGTGACCCGAAAAGGAATTGTCATGCCCTCCAAAACCCATGGGAAATTCATCTGGTGCGAGCTGATGACCAGCAACACCGAGGCCGCCGCACGTTTTTATGCGACGGTCACCGGCTGGACGGTGGTGGAGATGCCGATGTCGGATCCGCCCGGACCGGATGAGGTGCGCTACCACATCTTCAACACGAATGCGGGCGCAGAACCCTGCGGCGTGGCCGGCATGATGGATATTCCAGCCGAGATGAAAGGCCAGGTGCCGCCGAACTGGACGGGTTATGTGGCCGTGGATGACGTCGATGCGATGACGCAGCGTTTTGCCGAAGAAGGCGGCGCCATCCTGCGCGCGCCGCAAGACATCCCTGATATCGGCCGTTTTTCCGTGGTGGCCGATCCGCATGGCGCCGTTCTTTGCCTGATGACGCCGGCACCGATGGACAATGCACAGCCCGAGCCGCCACCGGGCGCCCCCGGCAGCATCGGCTGGTATGAACTGTTTGCCAATGACGGGGATCAGGCGCTCGCCTTCTACGGCAAGATGTTCGGCTGGACGCTGGACCATGCCATGGATATGGGCGCGATGGGGCAATACCTCATCTTTGCCCATCACGGCGCGCCAATCGGCGGCATGATGACAAGGCCGCCGCAGGTGCCCGTCGCCTGCTGGGCCTATTACATCAATGTTGCCGCCATGACGCCGGCCGTTGACGCCATCGTGGAAGGCGGCGGCACGGTGATCAATGGCCCGATGCCGGTGCCCGGCGGCAGCGTCATCGTCAACGCGCAGGATCCGCAGGGCGCCTATTTTTCGCTGGTCTCCACCGCCGCCTGATGGTTTTGGTAAAAGGTGGCGGCTGAAGACCTTCAGCCGTCCATCACCGCTCGCGTGGGCTTCAGCCGCACCCCGCGCGCCGCAAGAAACGCCAGAAGCGACAGGCAGCCGGCGCCACCCCAGAGCAGCAGCACATCCGGATGCGGGCCTGACCCGGCCAGCCGCTGGGGAATGGCAAAACCGCTGCTGAGGCCGGCCATGACGCTGCCGCCCATCACATAACCGCTCGTTTCAAGCGAGGGCAGAAGCGAGGCCGTCCTCATGCGGTGTTCGGGGGCGGCATCCTCGATGACGGCCTGGCTGGTGCTGGCAAACACCATGGCAAAGGCTGCCCCGTTCAGCATCTGGCCCGCAAGCACCAGCGGCAGGACGGTCTGATAAAGACCTGTTCCGACACAGGCGACACCCGCGAGCTGCAAGAGCGGTCCGACCCGCAGGATCTTTTCGCGCCACGCCTCCTTCTCCACGCTGCCGACGGGAATGGCCACCACACTCCAGGTGAGCGACAGCGTGATCAGCACCAGGCCGACGCGAACCGGCGCAAGACCGATGATATGATGCAGGCTATAGGCGAGGAAGACGGTGGACACGCTTTGCGCCGCCGTCATCAGAAACAGCAGCCAGCTGCCGCGCCCGACGGTTGAGGAAACCGAAAAGAATTTCGGCGGCAAGAGCCGGAACGAACGTCTGCCGGTCCTCGATGCCTTTGCCTGCGTCGTGGCAGGTGCCGCCGAAGCTTCGCCCGCCTCCTGCCGCAGCGCCTGTGGCAGAACAAGAAAGAACAGCACGAGGCAGGGCAGGCTGACGGCAAGGGCTGCGCGCCAGCCAAAAAATTCCACCGTCAGCCCGCCGGCAAACGGCCCGAGCACCGCTGCCACCGCCCAGACCATGGCCTCCACGGCAAACACCTTTGGCACCAGATGTTTTGGAAAAAGATCGCTGATCAGGCTGTAGCAGAGCGCCACGATCCAGCCATCCGCCAGCCCCTGCAGCGCCCGCCCGAGGATGAGCAGCCCGGCATTGGGCGCCAGAACCTGCGCCAGAATGCCGACGCAATAGAGCACGCCCGCCAGCATCAGCCCGCGCATGGCACCGAAGCGGCGCCGCAGCGGCGAGGCGGAAAGTCCGCCGGCAATCACCAGGGTAAAAAACACCGCATAGACGTAAGGCAGGAGAACGACACCGTTCAGCCCTTCCAGCGCGAGCGGCAGAACCGGGGCGATTGCCACCTCGTTGAAGGCATGGAGGCCGATGCCTACCGAAAGCGCCGCAAGACGCATTCCATAAGGGGCTGCCAGAAGTGCGCGCCAGCCGGCCACCGGCCCCTCGGCTTCGACCTCGTTCATCGCCGCTTTCTTGGCAAGCCCTTTCTTGGCAGTCCCGCCCCCCGAGGGCACGGCACGCCTTGCGGCACCCTCCCCTTTACCCGGAACGCCCGGGTCCAACGGGTCCAATCCGTCGGCGTTACCCTCACCTGATGCCTGTTGCATGCCCTGTCCGATCCTTTTCGGTTTACGTGTCGGACAAAGCCTGTAAGACCTCAAGTGCAGTTGAGGTCAAGAGAGGAAACGCCGCCATGACGCTATCACGGGAGATGTCGGTGGGCGAGATTGCGCGGCGCAGCGGCGTTGCCGTTTCGGCGCTGCATTTTTACGAGGCGGAAGGCCTGATCCGCGCCGCCCGAACCGCTGCCGGCCATCGGCGTTATGGCCGCGACACGCTGCGGCGTATTGCCATTATCCGCGTGGCGCAGGCGGCCGGCCTGACGCTGAAGGATATTTCAGCAGCCTTTGCAATGCTTCCGCAAGCCCGCACGCCGACGGCCCGCGACTGGCAGATCCTCTCGGCCAGCTGGCATCAGGCGCTGAGCGCCCGCATCGACCAGTTGACCCGCCTGCGCGACGACCTTGCCGGCTGTATCGGCTGCGGCTGCCTGTCGCTCGATCAATGCCCCTTGCGCAACGACAATGACCGGCTGGCGGACAAGGGCGCCGGGGCGCATTTTCTGCTGACGGGATCGCAGGAGTAACCGGCGGCTGGCCTTCCCCTGCCTCTGATTTTTTTCCGCAGAGCCCGAAACCCCATGTCATGCGTCGGTCCTTGCCGGCCCGTCCCAAAAGGCCCGCTTTGACTTCTGCCCTTCAGGCGCTTAAGCCCGCTTATCCGATTTTTCCGCACAAGCGATCAGGGAGCACGCGGCTATGGCTGGCGATGACGACGACTACATCTATGACGAAGCAACCGGCGAATGGCGCCCGGCCTCGGAACTTGCCGCAGCAGCAGCCAAGGCTGCCGAAGTGGTCGATTCCGCCGGAACCGTGCTGCAGAACGGCGACAGCGTTACCCTCATCAAGGACCTGAAGGTCAAGGGTGCCGGCCAGACGCTGAAGCAGGGCACGGTGATCAAGTCGATCCGGCTTACCGACAACCCCGAAGAAATCGACTGCCGCCACGACGCCATCAAGGGCCTCGTGCTGCGCACGGAATTCGTGCGCAAGCGGTAAAGCGTAGAATTTGGGGCGGGGGTGATGTCTGAGCTGCCTTGGCATGAACGATCATGGATGCGGCTTGCCTTGGATCCCAAGGCATTCGCAACGACACGAAGGTGAGCAAATGACAGCACCGCCGCGCCTCTTCGGAGCAGATTACAGCGTTTACGTCCGGATTGCCCGACTGTGCCTGATCGAGAAAGGCATCGAACATCAGCTTGTTCCGATCGATATTTTTGCAGCTGGTGGCCCTCCCGCCGACTACCTGGCAAAACACCCGTTCGGACGCATTCCGGCCTTCGAGCATCAAGACATCAGTCTTTATGAGACCAGTGCGATCACGCGATATATCGATGAAGCTTTCGAGGGGCCGCACCTTCAGCCCTTGGACCCGCTGCAGCGCGCAAGATGCAATCAGCTCATCAGCATTGCTGACAACTATGCCTATCCTCATCTGGTGTGGGGAGTTTATGTGGAGCGGGTATCAAAGCCCGGCAGAGGCGTTCCCACAGACGAGGAAAAGTTGGTCGCGGCGCTCCCGAAAGCACGAAACTGCTTGATGGCGATGTCTCAATTGATGGGAGATGCCCCATGGCTCGTTGGCGAGCATCTGACGCTCGCCGATTTGTATGCCGCTCCCATGTTCGACTATTTCCTGATGGCACCCGAGGGAGCGGACCTCATCCGCGAGCACGCAAACCTGCAGGAATGGTGGGCCCGCATGGCATCGCGGCCTTCAATGGCTGCAACTCAACCGTCTTAGTTTTCATACGGTCAGTGATCTCGCGTATCTGACAGCCCGCCGTTAAGGCTGGCCTAGCGTTTCAAACTCCCCAAAATCCCGCGCACCAGTGCCCGCCCCACCTGGCTTGCCACAGAGCGGGCGGCACTTTTCATCGCGGCCTCGATAACCGTTTCGCGCTGGTATCCACCGCGGCGGGCCGGGGGACCACGGCGGGCGGCGTCGGTTTCTTCACCCTCCGTGCCAAAACCCGGCAGTTTCCAGCGGCCGGCGGCGCTGTTATTGTCTGGTGTATCCTCATCCCTCGGGACCGTTGTGGTGGCGGGCCGAGCGCTGGTGGACGGGGCCGCCTTTCCCGCCCGCGCCATCAGAATTTCGAAGGCGGATTCACGGTCGAGGTCTTCGTCGTAGAGGCCGGCGACCGGGCTATCCGCCAGAATGGCGGCGCGCTCGGCATCCGTCAGGGGTCCGATGCGGGCGGACGGCGGGCGGATCAGCGTGCGGGCAACGATGGAGGGTGCGCCCTTGGCTTCCAGTGTCGAGACCAGCGCCTCGCCGGTGCCAAGCGTGGTGATGACGTCTGCGGTGGAAAAATCCGGATTGGCGCGAAACGTGTCGGCGGCGGTTTTGACCGCCTTCTGCTCGCGCGGCGTATAGGCGCGCAGTGCGTGCTGCACCCGGTTGCCGAGCTGGGCAAGCACGGTTTCGGGCACATCGAGCGGGTTCTGCGTGATGAAATAAACGCCGACACCCTTGGAGCGGATGAGCCGCACCACCTGTTCCACCCGTTCCAGCAGCACCTTTGGCGCCTCGGAAAACAAGAGATGCGCCTCGTCGAAGAAAAACACGAGGCGCGGTTTTTCCGGGTCGCCCACTTCAGGCAGTTCCTCGAACAGTTCCGACAAAAGCCAGAGCAGGAAGGTGGCGTAGAGCCTCGGGTTCATCATCAGCCGGTCGGCGGCAAGCACCGAGACCATGCCGCGCCCATCCGGCGCAAGGCGCATGATATCGCTGATCTGCAACGCCGGTTCGCCAAAAAACTGGTCGGCGCCCTGCTGTTCCAGCACGAGCAGCCCGCGCTGCAGCGAGCCGATGGAGGCTTTCGAGACAAAACCGAAGCGGCCTGAAATTTCCGAGGCCTGTTCGGCCATGTAGGAGAGGAGCGCCTGCAGATCCTTCAGATCCATCAGCGGCAGGCCACCCTCGTCGGCTATTTTGAAGGCGATGTTGAGAACACCCTCCTGCGCGTCGCTGGCATCCATCAGGCGCGCCAGAAGAAGCGGCCCCATCTCGGCCACAGTGGAGCGCACGCGATGACCCTTTTCGCCGTAGAGATCCCAGAAGATCACCGGAAAGGCGGCGTTGTCATAGTCGGAAAACGAAATATCCTCGGCGCGTTTCAGCAGAAAATCCTTCGGGTCACCAAGGGCTGCGATGCCGGAAAGGTCGCCCTTGATATCGGAGCAGAACACCGGCACGCCGGCCTCTGAAAACCCTTCGGCCAGAACCTGCAGCGTCACCGTCTTGCCGGTGCCGGTCGCACCCGTCACCAATCCGTGGCGATTGGCGAATTTGAGGTCGAGATATTCCGCTTTTGCCAGCGTATCATCGGGATTGCGGCTGGCGCCGATAAAGAGTTTTCCCTGATCGACCATGCAACCGGCCCCCTTGCGTCAGCGTTAGCGCGTATTGGACTTTATAGGGGGGACAGGCATGTTCGGCAATGCGAGGCGTTTTACGGCGGCAATGCCCAGTGGCCGCTCTTCGGATGTGAGAGGGACCGCAGGATGAAACAGACAGGCGGGGCCGATCTTCGCGGACGAGGCGCCGACACCCCCTCGGCAATACCCTGGAAGGGCCTGCTCGACGTCGCCTACCGTGTCTATAACGCCATCATCGAAGACCGGGTGATGCTGGTCGCCGGCGGCGTGACCTTCTATCTTCTGCTCGCCGTCTTTCCCGCCATGACGGCGCTGGTTTCGCTTTATGGCTTCGTTGCCGATCCGGCAGCGATTACTGAACGGCTGGGCTTCCTGCGCGAGGTCATGCCGTCGGACGGGCTGGAAATCTTCTTCAAGCAGTTGCAGACGCTGGCCGGCGAGGAGCGCAGTTCCCTAAGCTACGGCCTGGTGATCGGTCTTGGCATTGCGCTGTGGAGCACCAACAATGGCGTGAAGGCCATGTTCGAGGCGATGAACATTGCCTATCGGGAGGACGAGAAGCGCAGCTTCCTCCGCTTGAACCTCGTCTCGCTGGTCTTCACCTTCATGGCGCTGGTGGCCGCCATCGTGCTGCTTGTCGGGCTCGGCGTCATTCCCGCCATGATCGCTTTCCTGCCGCTGGGCGGTTTTGCCGAAACGCTGCTGTCGCTGGCCCGCTGGCCGGTTCTGCTGGTTCTGGCAACGCTCGGCATCAGCCTGCTTTATCGTTATGGCCCCAGCCGCGAGCCGGCCAAAAAACGCTGGATCAGCTGGGGTGCAGGGCTTGCCGCCCTGTTGTGGCTCGGCGGCTCGCTTGGTGTGTCGTTCTATCTCTCCCATATTGCCAATTTCAACGTCACCTATGGCACGCTTGGCGCACTGATGGGCTTTCTGTTCTGGGTGTGGATTTCCTCGATCATCATCATCCTCGGCGCGGAGATCAATGCCGAACTGGAGCACCAGACGCAGCGCGACAGCACCACCGGCCCGGAACAGCCGATGGGAAAACGCGGCGCCTATATGGCCGATACGCTGGGAGAAAGCTGGCGCAACTGAGCTTTCCTCCTGCAGCGATGTTGGAAAAACCTGCGGCGGCCAATGGCAACGGGCGCGAGGCGATGCTAGCACCAAAAAATCGGCGCAAAAGGCGCAGACGTCCGGCTTGCATCCGGCGGCGCATTTATTTACGTTGACGTTAACGTCAAACATCGAGGAGAGTGTGATGAACGAACTGGTCACCCGCGTGGCAGACAAGGTGGGCATTGCGCCCGAAATCGCCGAAAAGGCCGTGGGCATGATGCTGGGTTTTCTCCAGCGTGAGGCCGATGACGCAGCCGTTGCCCGCATGATCGAGGCAATCCCCGGCGCACCGTCGCTGGTGGCGCAGTTCAATGGCGAAGGCTCTGGCGGCGGCGGCCTGCTCGGCGGGTTGATGTCCACCTTCGGCGGCGGTGTCATGGCGCTTGGCCAGCAGCTGATGTCGCTCGGCCTCGGCATGGGCGAAATCACCTCCCTTGCCCGCGAAACCATTGCCGTTGCCCGCGAACATGCCGGCACCGAGACGGTGGATGAAGTGGTCAATTCCGTGCCCGGCCTCAGCCAGTTCGTCTGATTTTCCGACCCCATATCTGCACCCGCCCGGCCGGCCGCCGGGCGGGTGCTGCTCCGTTACGGGGCGCCTGGCCTGCGCGCCCGGATCGGGCATCTGTCGCCGCAGAGCCCCTGCTCGCGTCGTGTTCTGCATCAGAACGAAACATGTTCCCGCTTTGGTTCACCCTCCGTTAAGCGCGTCGGCAATCGATAAAATTCTATCAACTGTCTCGCCATATTCTGGCGTTATGCCTCGGTTGGACGTCACAGCGGGGGTATGGAATGTCGATTACAGTGCGCGCCTACGCGATCATGCCATCGCTTGCCCTCGGGCTTGCCCTGATGTTGAGCGCGCTCACCGCCTTTGCCGGTCCGGCACGGGCGGGTTACGCGCATTTCGTCGTGGACGCGGCAACCGGCAAGGTGCTGGCGGCGGAAAATGCCGATACGCTGAACCACCCGGCATCTCTCACCAAGATGATGACGCTCTACATGGTGTTTGAAGCGCTGCGCGATGGACGTCTCAAATGGGACCAGCAGATCGTGATGTCGCGCAATGGCGCCGCCACCATTCCCTCCAAGCTCGGCATCCCCGCCGGAAAAACCTATACGGTACGCGAAGCGGTTTATGGCATGGCGGTCAAATCCGCCAATGACGTCGCCGAAGGCATCGGCGATCATCTTTACGGTTCGGAAGAAAAATTCGGCGAGGCGATGACCCGCAAGGCGCGTGCGCTCGGCATGAGCCGCACGACATTCCGCAACGGCTCGGGCCTTCCCGACACGCGGCAAGTGACGACGGCCCGCGACATGGCAACGCTCGGTCTTGCGCTGATGCGCGACTATCCCCGGGAATACAAGGTCTTCGCGCTGCGCTCCTTCACCTTCCGCGGCAAGACCATTCGCGGCCACAACAACCTGATGTACCGCTATAACGGCATGGATGGCATCAAGACCGGCTTCATCAATGCCAGCGGCTTCAATCTCGTCAGTGCCGTCAACGACAAGGGCCGCCGGGTGATCGGCGTGGTGATGGGCGGGCGCACCGCAAGAGCCCGCGACGCACAGATGGCGGCCCTTCTGGATGATGCGATGCCACGCGCCTCCGTGCGCGGTGGCGCTCTGGTGGCAGCCGTTGGTGCGCCGAGCCTGCCAAGATCGGGCGTACCGATGCCGTTCCGCAGAGCGCAAGGAGAGCCGGACGCGTTCGATCCGGTGGCCGCACAGATTGCCCATGCCGAAACCATGGGGCGCACCCAGTCGGGCGAAAACCTTGGCATGGACGCCGAGACCGCTGGCCATTTTCCGCCCGTTCCCACCCGTCCGGCCGCTGACCGCCCGGCGCGACAGCGCAGCCAGGCATCCCGCACCGCGGCCATCGAACCGGCAGCGCCGCCTGCAAGCCAGGTTTCGGCTTATGCCGAGGGGCCTGTGCCGCAGGCGGCCATCCCTGGCCGGCCCGGCAACCCGCCCGGCGGCCTGCCCTTTGCCATGGCCGAACATGCCGGCTGGACCGTGCAACTGGCCGCAGCGCCCAGCCAGGCGGAAGCGATTTCGCTTCTGTCGCGCGCACTGCCGGCGCTCGACCGCAGCTTTTCCGGGATCACGCCTTACACGGAAAGCGTTCAGGGCCGCTCCGGCGTTCTGCACCGCGCAAGCCTGTCCGGTTTTGAAAACCGCGCCGCCGCCCTGTCCGCCTGCCGGGCGCTGACCGCGCAATCCTTCTCCTGCCTGGTGGTGAACGGCAACGGCTAAGCCTTACCGATCAGGCGCCTTCAGACCGCTCTGACAAAGGGCCTTGAACTTTCTTCCGTCATGCTCGGGCTTGTCCCGAGCATCTACACCGTTTTGATTTTATTGGGTCTTGGTAGATCCTCGGCACAAGGCCGAGGATGACGTCGTGGTAGGAGACGGGTTGTCATCAAGCTGAAGGCGCCCACGGGCACCTCAGACTGCTGATAAAGGGCTTTCAGTTTTCTTCCGTCATGCTCGGGCCTGTCCCGAGCATCTACAAACGTTTGATTTTATTGGATCTTAGTAGATCGTCGGCACAAGGCCGAGGATGACGTCGTGGTAGGAGACAGCTTTGTCATAAAGCTGAAGGCGCCACCCGGGCGCCTTTTTAGATCGGTGTTCGTACCCGCTGGCGACATTACTGCCAGACGATGATGCGGGCCTTGTTGGGCACGCGTTCGTAAAGGTCGATGATGTCCTGGTTCATCAGGCGCACGCAGCCCGACGAGACGGCTTTGCCGATGGAATTCCATTCGGGATTGCCGTGCAGACGGTAAAGCGTGTCCTGGCCGTTACGAAAGATATACAGCGCGCGGGCGCCAAGCGGGTTCATCAGGCCCGGGGCCATGCCACCATTGCCGGCGGAATATTTGACGAGTTCCGGCTGGCGGGCAACCATTTCCTGCGGCGGGGTCCATTTCGGCCATTTCTGGCGCCACTGGATGACACCCTCGCCTTCCCAGGCAAAACCTTCGCGGCCGATGCCGACGCCGTAACGCATGGCCGAGCCGCCCGATTCCACCAGATAAAGGAAGCGCGAGGCCGTATCGACAACCACCGTGCCGGCCGGTTCGCCCGTCGGGTCCACCACGCGCTGGCGATAGAAGCGTGGATCGATATTCCAGTAGGGAATGGCCGGAATGACGAAGCCGCCATCCACGGTTTCGCCATACATGGCATCGAGTTCCGGTGAGCGTCCCCGCAGCGGAGCGGAGGGCGGGGCAAAGGCGTTACCGCCATCGCGGTAGGTAATGCTGAGGCCGTTGGGGCCGGGCCGCGACGAGGCGCAGCTTGCAAGTGTGGAGGCAGTACCGATCGCCAAAAGGCTGAGGAGACGGCGGCGGCTGAAAAGATCGGATGTTGTCATGAGGCCGGATTTACTTCTTCACTGGAAAAGCGGGAGCTAAGAACGCGCATCAACGAACGTCTGAGACACTTGTTCCCGCATTATGTCTGAAAGAAGTATAGGCCGCCACAGTTAGACGGCCAGAGTGGCTGTCAGCACCTTATCGTGACGCCGGTGTGATCAGATAACCACAATCGGGGTTGCCGCCGGCACCCGCTCATAGAGATCGATGACATCCTGGTTCAGCAGGCGCACGCAACCCGAAGAGGTTGCCCTGCCGACCGATTGCCAATCCGGCGTGCCATGGACGCGGTAAAGCGTATCCTTGCCATCCTTGAAGATATAAAGCGCGCGTGCGCCAAGCGGATTGTTGAGGCCGGGCATCGCGCCGCCTTCGGCGGCAGCGAACGGACGAAGATCCGGCTGGCGCGCCACCATGTCAGCGGGCGGCGTCCAGCGTGGCCATTTTGCCTTCCACTGGATAACGCCACGCCCCTTCCAGGAAAAGCCGTCGCGCCCGAGGCCGACGCCGTAACGGATTGCCCGGCCGTTCGGCTGGACGAGATAAAGGAAACGGTCCTTCGTATCGACGACCAGCGTGCCCGGCGCTTCCTGCGTGGCGTAATCCACCTCCTGACGCAGATAACGCGCATCGATGCGCGAGAACGGAACGGCCGGCAGCGTGTGGCCGTCATCGCGGATGCTGGCGTAATAGGTGCGGTGAACGGGATTGGAGACGGGAAGCCCATAAGTCTGGTGGAACTGCGTCTGGTAAAGCTGGCGTTTTTGCGGAATGGCCTGCTGTTTCTGCGTGGGCTGCGGCTGCGGTTCCGGCGGCGCGGACGGATTGTAAAACACCGGCGCGGTTTCCTGCACGAAGACATCAGGGTTCATGCGGCTGGTATCGGTGACCAGAATGCAGCCGGAAAGGCTGGCCGTTCCGGCAAGCATCGCCGCAAGGAGGACGCGTCGGGAGACAGTGCGCAAGGTCTGGAACATAAGAATACAGCTTCCGGCAGATGACATCAGCCGGAACAATGCACGCCGCGGCTGGCGCGAGGCTTTCCATGGGACCGTGTTTTGCTGGACAAGGCAGAGCGCCCGCCGGCCGAAGCACGCCGCAATCAGGCTTGCCTGCCGGCGCGGCCGGTGAAACACTCCGCTTATAAAATGGAGGAAAACAGCATGAGCGACACGACGGGCGGCAAGGTTGCCATCATCACGGCAGGCGGCAGCGGCATGGGTGCGGGGGCGGCGCGAAAACTCGCAGCCGACGGCTTCACGGTCGCCATCCTCTCCTCCTCCGGCAAGGGCGAAGCGCTGGCAGCCGAACTCGGCGGCATCGGCGTGACCGGGTCCAACCAGTCCAATGATGACCTCAAGCGGCTGGTCGATCTGACCATGGAGCGGTTCGGGCGCATCGACGCGCTTGTCAACAGCGCGGGACATGGCCCGCGCGCGCCCCTGCTCGACCTCTCCGACGAGGACTGGCATCGCGGCATGGAGGTCTATTTCCTCAATGTCGTGCGCCCGACGCGCCTCGTCACGCCGATCATGCAGGCGCAGAAATCCGGCGCCATCGTCAATATCTCGACCTTTGCCGCCTTCGAGCCGGATCCGGTGTTTCCGACCTCCGGTGTGTTTCGCGCCGGCCTTGCCGCCTATACAAAACTGTTTTCCGACCGTTATGCGCCCGACAATATCCGCATGAACAACGTGCTGCCGGGCTTCATCGACAGCCTGCCGGAAAAGAGCGAATTCAAGGAGCGCATTCCGATGGGCCGTTATGGCACGGTGGACGAGGTGAGCGAACTGATCGCGCTTCTCGCGTCCGACCGCGCCGCCTACATCACCGGGCAGAACATCCGCATCGACGGCGGCATTACCCGCTCGGTCTGAAGGCTGCACCGGGCAGGTTTTCCCCTGCCCGGCATCTTTTAATACCGTTGGCTCAACCCGATCTCAGGCGCCGTGGCTCTTGAAGAAGCGGATGCTTTCGGCAACGGCGCCCGGCACCACGCCATTATGCGTGCCCGGCAGGATCTTCTTGTCGATGGACACGCCACCGGCCACCGCCCGTTCGATGAAGAGCAGGTGATTCTGGTCGAAGGGGCGTTCCTCGCTGCCGCGCAGCAGAAGCGTTGGGCATTTCAGGCTTGGCGCAAAGCAGACCGACGAACGCATGACGAATTCGCGCGGATCGTCCCAGTCGAAGCGGATTTCCTTCTCGTAACGGCCGAAATAACGCCAGGCATCGACACCGGCCGACATCGGCACCGCGGCCCGGAACCGCCGCGTCATGGAGGCCAGCAGCGCCAGCGTGCCGCCATTGCTGTGGCCGGCGATGAAAAACCGGTTCTTGTCGACGCCGGGCAGGTTTTCCAGATAATCGGCCGCCGAAAGCGCATCGGCGGTCTCGTCGTAGAAACCGGAATAATTGCCCGCCTGACCGTTTTCGCCGCGAAACGAGGGAAGCATGACGATAAAGCCTGCCTCCACATACCCCTTCATCAGTTCCCAGTGGCCATCACCGGTGGCATTGCCGCCATGCAGGAACAGAACGGCCGGTTTTGGCGCGGCCGAAGCGTCATGATTGGAGACCCAGGCCACCAGCGGCAGGGATCGATCCGGCCCGCCGGGATAGGTCACGCGCGTGGCACCCGGCGGCGTGCCGAGCGGCGGCCCTGCCTCCGGTGACGGCCCCTTGCGCAGGAGATTGGTGCGGAAGTTTTGGCGCGCCGCGGCATAATCCATTTTTTCCAGCGGCGGCACCTCCGGCGTCGGGAACGGTGCTTCGCTGACAGGCTTTGACGCGGCAACCGAGGGAGCGGCCGCAGGAGCAACAACGGGCTGCACAGCGGCAGATTGCGCTCTCGCTGCAAAGGGGGCCAGCGACGGCGCAAGGGCTGCCGTGGCGGAAAGTCCAAAAATCATCTGGCGGCGTGAAAACGGCATGAATATCACCATGTTGCAAAATATTCCCGGATGGTATCACCCGCAATTGTGCTCGCAAGTGGACGGCCGTTCACGCTTTCTCGACGGGCGGTGCTGCGGCATCCATCATCGCCATCAGCGTCGAAAGCTTGTCGGCATCGCGCGGCAGCTTGTCGGTTCGAAGCCTTGCAATCCGGGGAAAACGCATGGCAACGCCGGATTTGTGGCGGGTGGAGCGGTTGATGCCCTCAAACGCCACTTCCAGCACAAAACCAAAGCCCGGCTCGGCGCGCACGGCCCTCACCGGGCCAAAGCGTTCCACCGTGTTATCGCGCACGAACTTGTCGAGCACTTCAAGCTCGGCATCGGTAAAGCCGAAATAGGCTTTTCCGACAGGCACCAGCTGCTCGCCCTCCTCACCGTCGGCCCAGACGCCAAAGGTGAAATCGGAATAATAGCTGGAGCGCTTGCCGTGGCCGCGCTGGGCATACATCATCACCGCATCGACATTGAACGGATCACGCTTCCACTTGAACCAGGGGCCTTTCAGGCGGCCTGCCTGATAAACGCTGTCCTTGCGCTTGATCATCACCCCTTCGATGACGGGATCGGGCGGGGCAATGCGCAACCGGTCAAGTGTGTCCCAATCGTTGAACGGCACAAGTGCGGAAAGATCGAACCGGTCATGCGGGGCCTTGTCGATGAGGCCGGTGAGGCGCTCGCGGCGGGCGAGAAACGTTTGCGCGCGGATATCCTGCCCGCCCTCGAACAACAGGTCATAGGCGCGCACGAAGGCGGGATAATCGGCAAGCATCCGGGCATTCACCGTCTTGCGGTTCAGCCGCTGCTGCAGATCGGAAAAGGTGCGCGTGGCGCTGTTGGAGCGCGCCGTGCCGCCCACCAGCAGCTCGCCATCGACGACGCCCTCGAAATTGATCGCCGCGATCACATCGGGAAAGGCACCTGAGATATCGTCGCCGGAACGGGAATAGAGCTTTTTGGTGCCGCCATGGCTCGACATCTGCACGCGAATACCATCCCATTTCCACTCGGCGGCGTAATCGGCGGGATCGAGCTTTTCCAGATCGCCCTCCTCCACCGGATTGGCGAGCATGACGGAATGGAAGATGGCCGGGCTGGCAAGCACCGGTTTTTCCGCCCTGCCCTCCAGCCAGGAAAACAGCGAGACGTAAGGCGGCTCAAGCCCGTGCCAGAGGGTTTCGATCTCGGTCACGTCACGCCCGCTCATCTGCGCCAACGCCTGCTTGGCAAGCCGCGCCGATACACCGATGCGAAGCCCGCCGGTCGCAAGTTTCAGAAAGGCAAAACGGCTGGAATGATCGAGGTGATCGAGCAGATCGCGCACGGCACCGCGCACCTCGGTGCGCCCCAGCGCGTTCATGCGCGCCACGACCTCGCCTAGTCGAGGCTGCCCGCCTTCGGCCACCCTCTCCTTGCCCCCGCCATCCCAGACGAGCGCGATGGTTTCGGCGAGATCGCCGACATAATCATAAGAATACTGGAACAGAACCGCATCGAGCCGTTCCAGGGCCAGTTCCTTGAGCAGCGCCGGCTTGACGCCCTTCAGATCGAGCGTTCCGGCAAGCGCTGCAAGTCCATACCCCCGGTCGGGATCGGGTGTGTCACGAAAATAATCGGCCAGCAGCGTCAGCTTGCCGTTGCGCGAGGGGGTGAGGACAAGACGGTCGAGGAGGGTTGCGAAGGGTTTCATGATGCGGCCCCCGCGCGACAAAATTTTCCCTCTGCCCTGCCGGGCATATCCCCCACAAGGGCGGGGCTATTGCATTTGAAACAAGCCCCTCTCTGCCCTGCCGGGCTGACCGGGGTCGAGCCACAGGTCTCGCCCCGTCCTTCAGACCCCCCAAAGGGGGGAGAACCGACGTGACAACCGCCCCATTCCTGAAACAGACGGCGCGACCGGGTTAAGCCCTCCCCCTTGTGGGGAGGGTTTGGGAGGGGTCTTTCGTCATATGATGTTGCCATCATCAATCCCCCTCGTCCTCGTAACCCACCAGATGCAGGGGTTTCGCCGGGATGCCCTGCATCTCACACCAGCGCACCAGCGCTTCTTCGCGCCCATGCGTGACCCAGACTTCGGAAGGGGCGATTTCGGTGATGGTTTCCAACAGTTCCGGCCAGTCGCAATGGTCGGAAATGACCAGCGGCAGTTCCACGCCGCCCTGTTTTGCCCTTTGCCGCACCATCATCCAGCCGGACGCAAACGAAATCAGCGGTTCGTTGAAGCGGCGCGCCCAGCGATCCTGAAAAGCAGACGGCGGGCCGACGACGATGGCGCCGTGGAAGGCGGCGGGATTGCTCTTTTCAAGCGTTGCCGGGCGAAGCTCGCCAAGCTCGATGCCCTGCCCGGCATAATAATCGCAGAGTTTCTGCAGGGCGCCGTGGATGTAGATCGGCTGGTCGTAACCGCAATCGCGGATGAGCCGGATCACCCGCTGCGCCTTGCCGAGCGCATAGGCGCCGACCAGATGCGTGCGCTCGGGAAACTGCAGGAGCGAGGCGAGCAGCTTTTTCGTCTCGGTCTTCGGGTCCGGGTGATGAAAGACCGGCAGGCCGAAAGTGGCTTCCGTGATGAAGACATCGCAGGCGACGGGCGAAAACGGCGCGCAGGTTGGGTCTATGCCGCGCTTGTAATCACCGGAGACGACGATACGCAGGCCATCTTTCTCGATGGCGATCTGCGCCGAACCCAGCACGTGGCCGGCCGGATGAAAGGTGACGGTAACGCCGTTGACGGTCACTGCCTCGCCAAATTCTGCCGCCTGCCCGGCGCCGGCAAAATCCACGCCGTAACGCAGCGCCATGATATCGAGCGTCTGGCGGGTGGCAAGCACATGGCCGTGGCCGGCGCGGGCATGGTCGGAATGGCCGTGGGTGACGAGCGCCCGTTCCACCGGGCGCACCGGATCGACATAAAACTGGCCGGGCGGGCAAAAAAGCCCGGCCGGTGTGGGATGAAGAAGCGCCTCGGGTTTCATGCCCTCAAAGATAGGCAGGAATTGCGCGAGGAAAAGACACCCGGCGTGTGATCAGGCGCGTTTCACCTCGGCGGTCGGCAGCCGCACCGGCTTCAGCATGATGGCGGCGATGAGGCCAACGGTTGCAAAGCCTGCCGCCGTCAGGAACATCGGCTCGAAGGCATGGCCATAGGCAGTGGCAATCGCCAGGCGGGCCGCTTCCGGCAGGCCGGAAAGCTGGTCCGGTGTCAGCCGACTGACATCCTCGATGCCGGGCACCGTGACGCCTGCCATGAAGGCGGAGATGACGGCGCCATAGACGGAAATCGCAATCGCGGCTCCCCCCATACGTGTCAGCGTCACGGCACCCGTCGCAGAGCCGATATCGGCGCGCGGCGCGGAATTCTGCACGCCGATCACCGGCGCCTGTTGTCCAAGGCCGACAGCCAGCCCCTGCAACAGCATGACCACGGCCACCACCCAGAGCGGGGTCGTGCCGGAAAGCTGGGAAAAGATGACCAGCGCCAGAACATTCAGCACCAGACCCGCGACGCAGAACGGCTTGTAACGCCCGGTTCTGGAAATCAGGCGGCCGGCCGAGAGCGAGCCGATGACGATGCCGCCGGTGACGGCAATGAAGAACAGGCCGGCATGGGTCGGCGACAGGCCACCCGTGGTCTGCAGGAACAGCGCAAAATAGTTGACCATGCCGATCGCCACGCCGCCGGTCGTCAGCGACACGATGAGGAACAGCGAAAACGTGCTGTCTTTGAACAGGCGCAGCGGAATGATCGGTTCGGGCGCGCGGCGTTCGACGAGGATCCAGGCGATGACCGAGGCGACGCCGATCACCAGCACCGTCAGGCTCTGCCAGGAGACGAGCGAGCCGAACAGCGAAATACCGTCGGTCAGCAGGACGACCGTGGTGCTGGCAAGCGCCAGAAGGACGGCGCCGAGATAATCGATCTTCGGCTGGCGGGCCGGCCGGCGGTTGGGCAACAGGAAGATGAGACCGGCCAGCACGAAAAGCCCGATCGGCAGATTGATCAGAAAGATCGAGCGCCAGCCGAAGAGATCACTCATGGTGCCGCCGATGAGCGGCCCGACACTGCCCGAGGCCATGATGACGAGGCTGGAATAGCTCTGGTAGCGGGCCCGTTCGCGCGGCTCGAAGAGATCGGCATTGACGGCAAAGATCGACACCATGATGCCGCCGCCGCCAAGTCCCTGAAACACGCGCGCGGCAATCAGCGAGTTCATCGACCAGGCAAAACCGCAGAGCGCGGACCCGATGGTGAAGATGGTGACGGCGGCAATCATCACATATTTACGGCCAAAAAGGTCGCCGAGCTTGCCATAGACGGGCATGACCGCACTGGTGGCGAGCAGGAAGGCAGAGCCCACCCAGCCGAAACGCTCAAACGCGCCGAATTCACCGACAATGGTGGGCAGCGCCGTCGAGACGATCTGGTTGTCCAGCGTCGCCATGAACATGGCCGTCATGAGAAAAAGGAAAAGGGTCAATCGCAGGCGCTTGTCGGTGACGAGCGGTTGCGGGGCGTGCAGCGGCATATCCATGGGGCGATCCTGATGTTTCGCAAATTCATGTGCCTTTAGCATATAATTGTCAACGGCAGATTTTTGTGAACTGCATGTGCTTGAATGAAAGCAGGCATCTGCTATACGACAACACCATGACACAGGATCACGCCCCTACAGCGCCACCAGAGCCCCCCGAGGACCTTGTCCGCATCGGGCAAAGCATGTCGATGATGCGGGTGATGATGGGACGGCGCGTGATCGGCCGCATGGCCATTGCCCGCGCCGCGCCCGGCATCGACCTGTCGCAGCTCGATATTCTCGATGTGGTTCTGCGCATCAGCAAAGACGGCGGCGAGCCGACGGTCGGCGCAATCGCCGACGCCATGCGCATCGATCCCTCGCGCGGCAGCCGGCTGGTGGCGGAACTGGTGACACGCGGCCTCCTGAAACGCGATGCCTCGCAGGAGGACGGGCGCCGCTCGTTGATCCTGCTGACGCCGGCAGGCGAGGCCGTGCTGGGGGAAATCCGCGCCATCAAACATGCCATCATCGAGACGGCGACCGCCGACTGGTCGGCTGAGGAACGCGCCGTCTTCGGCGACCTGTTCGAGCGCTTCATCACCGGGTTCTACCAGGCGGCGCTTGGAACCGCGCCCGCC
This sequence comes from Rhizobiaceae bacterium, assembly GCA_027483885.1. Lineage (GTDB taxonomy): Bacteria > Pseudomonadota > Alphaproteobacteria > Rhizobiales > Rhizobiaceae > Neorhizobium. Next base: position 16,488 of record JAIXTO010000112.1, on the reverse strand, counting down.
GACTGCGAGGACACGCAAGCCGCGGCGTCCTGACACCGGCCGAAACGCATGATGTCCTCAGCCGAAGACGGCATCCGCCTGGCGGCTGACCTGCAGGGCATCGCGGCCCATGGCCTTTGCGGCATACATGGCGCGGTCGGCGGTGGCGAGCAGCCCTTCGGGCGTATCGCCATCCTGCGGGTAAAAGGCGACGCCCATGCTGCAGGTGATGGGGATTTCTGTTGCCTCCACCGTCACCGGCTGCGACAGGATGGAGCGGATATCGCGCAGGCGCCTCAGCACACTGGCCTCGTTCTGGTAGGCATTGCTGAACACGATGGCAAACTCGTCCCCACCAAGCCGCACCACGAGATCGGCCGCCCGCACCAGCTGGGTCACACGCCCGGCCAGCTGTTTCAGCACCTCGTCGCCCATGGCATGGCCAAAACTGTCATTGATCCCCTTGAAATTGTCGAGATCGACATAAGCAACCGTGATCTTGCGGCTTTCGCGCTGGGCATCGTTCAGCGCGCGGCTGAACTGTGCCCAGAACAGCGTGCGGTTGGGAAGGCCGGTCAGCGGATCATGATAGGCCATGTGCTGGATGCGCTCTTCGTTCTGCGATCGCTCAATGGCGATACCGCCGAGATCCACCGCCATGGCGGTGATCTCGATCTCGCGCTGCGACGGCGCGCGGATTTCGCTGGAATAAAGCGCAAACGTGCCGAGCAACCGCCCGTCGGCACTCATGATCGGGCTGGACCAGCAGGAGCGCAGGCGAAACACGGCGGCAAGATCGCGGAAATCCGACCACAGCGGGTCGGTGTCGATATCCTCGACGACGACGCCGGCGCGGCGCCAGGCGCAGGTGCCGCAGGACCCGACGCGCGGCCCGATCGCCACGCCATCGATCAGCTTGGTATAGGCAATCGGCAGGCTGGGGGCGGCGCCATGGCGCAAAAACTCGCCGCTTTCGTCGAGCAGCAGCACCGAGGCGGAAATGCCCTCAAGCTGGCCTTCCATGACCTGGCAGAGCGTTTCGAGCACCAATTGCAGCGGTTTTCCGCGCGCCACCATTTCGAGCACGCTGGCATGGCCACGCTGCAGGTCCGCGTGGCGGCGTGCCTCGGTAATATCGCGTGACAGCACCATCAGGCCGGCAACCGCCCCGTCGCTGTCGCGCAGGCAGGTGCGGGTGGTCGACAGCCAGAATTCCCGCCCGTCCGGCAGGCGCAGCAATTCCTCGCGCTCGCTGTTTTCGCCGCTCGACATCAGCTGCTGTTCGAAGGCGAACCGCTCTCCGGCGGCCTCGTCATCCAGGAAATCGAATTCGGTGCGCCCGAGCAGCGTCGACAGGTTGTCGAAGCCTGCAAATTTAAGCACCGCCGCATTGGCAAACACAAAGCGGCTGCGGCGATCCTTCAGGCAGAAGAATTCCGGGAACTGGTCAAACAGGGTCTTGTTATCAAGCGCCTGGAAAAGAGAGGTACTGTCGAGACCATCGATATCCGCGGATGTGGCGACCTGAACAAGATACCGGCTCAGCGGATCGAGCGGAGCGACAGGCATGGCCTGCGCTGCCCGTTGCGCCATGGGTTCGTTCATCGGTCATTCTCCTTGATCCGCATGCCTGCTCTGGTCCCCGAAACCACCTGCCATCACGTCGGCAAAGGTTTACATGAGAAGTCCCAAATAAGTCTTAGGCTCCCGGTTTTGCCAAAGAATGGGGAGGCATGGCTTACGCTCTCTTAACGTGTTTGCACAAAGCCCGCCGCGAGCCCGCTGGCCGCGCCAAGGGCGCCGGTTCCCGTGCCGGATCAGGACAGGCCGTTGCGACGCCTGGCCCCGGCACCTGCCCCGCCACTGCCGCGAGCGGGAAACCGGCTGGCAAACCGCACCGGTGATTCGCCCGCCCGGCCATCGGAGGCCACGAAAATTTCTGCCGCACGGCAGGCGGCATCGCGCCCCTTTTCGTCTTGCGGCCAGAGGCAGAAGGTTCTCTAACCATCCCATCCGCCATCGCCTGCGAGATCCGGTCCCGGCATTCGCCGCAGACCCTCGTCGGCTGGCGGCAACTGCAATGAGGATCTTTCCATGCTGAAAATCTATGGCGCCTATCGCTCGCGCGCCACCCGCACGCTCTGGCTTGCCGACGAGATCGGGCTTGCCTTCGACCATGTTCCGGTACTGCAGGCCAAGCGGCTTGCCGATCCGAAAAACCCCGATGCGCCGATCAACACGCAGTCGCCGGCATTCCTCGCCATCAACCCGATGGGCACCATTCCCTCGATCGACGATGATGGCGTGATCGTCCACGAATCGCTTGCCATCAACCTCTATCTCGCCCGCAAATACGGCGGCGACCTCGGGCCGAAGGATCTGGTGGAAGAAGCCGCGATGCTGCAATGGTCGCTGTTTGCGGCAACCGAAATCGAGGCGACGGCGCTGAAGATCTCGTTTGCTTCGCTGGCTGAGGCCACGGACGAGACGCGCGCCGTCATCGACCAGTCGGCGGCAAATCTTGAGCGGTCGTTCACCGTTCTCGAAAAACACCTCGCGGACAAGGATTTTGTTGTCGGCGACCGCTTTACCGTCGCCGACATCAACCTTGCCGAAATCGTGCGTTATGCGCAGGCGCACGCGCCGCTGTTTGAAACACGCCCGGCGCTGAAAAGCTGGCTGGAGCGGGTGCAGGCCCGCCCCGCGTTCAAGGCGATGTGGGAGAAGCGGCTGGCGGAACCGGCTTCGGGGCCGGTCTGAACCCCGGCCGGTTGGAGATCCGGGGCGTGGCCTTTGCCCTTATCCGCACTTGCAGATGGTGGATGAGGACAAGGGCATCGGCCGGCGGACGGCATTCCGTTCGCCGGTAGAGCCTGCAATCGGTCGAGCGGCTCATCATGCCCCAGTCGACCATTTCGCGGCGCATCAGCACATGATCGCCAAAGCCGTTTTGCCGCTTCAGAATCTCGTTCACCGCGGGTTCCGGCATCTCGCATCGCGCAGGCATCAGCGACCAGCACCACCAGAGCGCCAGTTTCTGCTGCTGCGTCTTTTTTGGCCAGCGCGTCAGCACGCCGTCATCGTCAAAACACCGCAGCACCTGCTCGATGCGGCGGTGATCGACGGGCTCGGCCTCGGCCAAAGGCTGTGGCACGGGCGCGGCAAGGCGCATCTCGGCCCCTTGCGAGGCTTTCAGGTGCTGGAAATTGCGAAAGCCGGCGCCGCGCGCCAGAATGTTCAAGAGTTCCACATGGCCGGGCTTGCGGTCTTCACCGTCGTCCAGCGCACGCCGAATGGTTTTCGCCAGCGCCGAAACATCCGGCACGGTGATGGAAAGAGTAGTCTTCGACATCGTTTCATCCTCGATATCGTGCCGATCAAACTGTCGGTGGTCACCGTCTTTCCGACCCGGCACGCGGGGATAAACCTCATGCGTTCTGGGAAAAGATATCGCGGCAGGTTTAGCACTTGACTCTGCGGCAAGCGGTGACGCCTGGGTGAACTGCCGACCCTTGGCGAGGCTGTTTTACAAGGCGGCGGCCTCTGCGTCAATCACGGCCCAGTCGGCCATGGCGTCGGACAATTCCTGGCGCAGCCAGCCTTCGAAGACGCGCACCTTGTGCGGTCGCCGCGCGCCGGCGCGTGTGACGAGGTAATGGCCCATTCCCGTCGAGGCACGTTGCCGGAAAGGCACGACAAGGCAGTTCTGCCGCACCGCCGCCAGCGCCAGCAGATGCCAGGCGAGCATGACGCCCTGTCCGGCAATGGCCGCTTCAAGGCAGAGCGAGGCCTCGCTGAACACATGGCGTGGTGTCACCCGGTACGCGGCAAGGCCTGCTTCACCGAGCCAAAGATCCCAGGAGAACATCGCCTGCCCGTCCATCAGGATCGGCAGTTTCAGGAGGTCTGCCGGCTCTTTCAGGCCTTTGGCGAGGGCTGGCGCGCAGACGGGAAACACCATCTGCGACAACAGAAGATCGGCCGTGACACCCGGCCAGTCGCCCCGCCCGATGCGCACCCCGACATCGACATCGTCGCGGGAAAAATCGGCCAACTTCGACGTCGCGTCGAGCCGCAGGCGAATATCCGGGTAAAGCGACGCAAACCGGTCAAGCCGCGGCAGGATGAAGCGGGAGGCAAAGACCGGCGCCACCGTCACGGTCAGCAGCGTGTCATCCGTTTCGCGCCCGATGGCGACAGCCTCCGACAGGGCGGAAAAACCATCCCGCAGCCGCGCGATCAGCGGTTCGGCCCCCGGCGCAAGCACCAGCCCGCGGGAGGTGCGAACAAAGACCGGCCGGCCAAGCTGCGCTTCGGCCTTGATCACCTGCTGGCTGATGGCACCGACTGAGACCCCAAGTTCGCCGGCGGCCGCCTGCATCGAGCCGAGGCGGGCAACGCTTTCCAGCGCCCGCAAGCCATTCAGATGAATACGGTTGAGGTTCTGCATGAAGATTTTCTATAGGCGACTGCAGAAACAATCAATGGACGCAAGGACACGCATCCCCGATAGGATGGCTCTCAGTCTCACCGACCCTTGAGGCATCCCATGATCATCTTCAAGTTTTTCTGGAGCGCCACTCACTGGGCGCTGACGCAGGCGCTCGACTGGGCGCGGCAACCGGACCTTGCTCTTTGCGGACATGACCCGCTCTTGCACCCTGCCCTTTGCGCCATGGATGCGCGTATGCTGGCGGACCTGCCCTTGGCCGATCCGCTCAGTCAGCCGGAACAGCCGGCGGCAGGTTTTTCTGGCCCACCGCCCGCTGTACACCCGAAGCCCTGCCTGATCAGGCAGCCGCTTCGTCTGCCAGCGCCTTGATGACCGCCGGGCGAGCCGACATGCGGGCATAATGATCGGCGACGCGCGGGAATTCGGCGATATCGACGCCATCGCCCTTCAGCCAGCTTTCCATGACGAAGAGGTAGATGTCTGCGACGGAAAAATCTTCGCCCAGCACGAAGGGGCCGGCCAGCATGCCATCCTCGATCAGGCGAAAACTGTCGCGCATGGTGGCGGGCACCTTGCGCTTCATGTCCTCGATCGAGGTCGGCTCGTCGGCCCAGCGGCTGGCGCGGCGGCCATGGGCATGGGCGACATGCACGGTGGAGGCGAGGAAGCTGTTGAAGGCCTGCATCTGCGCCAGCCTGAACGGATTATCGAGCGGCGCCAGTTTTTTCGCCGGCGCCATCTGGGCGATATAAAGAAGGATGGCAGGGTTTTCGCTGAGCGTGCCTTCGGCAACGGCCAGTGCGGGCACCCGCCCCTTGGGATTAAGCGTCTTGAACTCCGGCGAATTCTGCTGGTTCTCGGCAAGGTTCACCCGCGACAGCCGGTAATCGAGCCCTGCTTCGATCAGGGCGATATGGGTGGCCAGCGAACAGGCGCCGGGCGAAAAGAAAAGCGTGATCATGATGGGTTCCTTGAGGGCAGCCCTGCGGAAAGGCTTCGGGACGGCGATGATAAAAAGGCCGGCGGGAGGAGGCAAGCGCTTTGCGCCGCCATGACAGCAGTGTCACGGACGGCCGCACAAATGTGCTTTGTGCCAATGTCCGCGCCATGGTCGTGGCGCCGGGGCAGTCCAAAGTGTCGAACGTGATCCGGCAACGCCATTGCGGCGTAAACCCTCAACCGGACGATGAACGGACCACAGGAGGAGAGGATGATCCCCGACCGACCCCATGCCGCTGCAAAGAGCACCCCGCTGGCGCTCGATGCGACCGCGATGACCAGAGACCGGATCATGGCCGGCGCGCTTCCCCTGGCGCTGGCGCTGGCCCTTGCATTTTTGGCTGGCCTTCCCGTGCCGGCGCGTGCCGAAGGAGAGCGTTTTTCCGACAGCGACATCCAGCGGCTGATCGTTGGCAAGCGCATCTATCTGGCAGCCCCGCTGGGCGGCGAGTTTCCGCTCAACTATCGCCGCTCCGGCACGGTGGATGGCTCCGGCGAGGCCGTCGGCCTCGGGCGGCTGGCAAAGCCCAACGATACGGGCAAATGGTGGATCCGCGGGGACCGTCTCTGCCAGCAGTTCACCACCTGGTACAAGGGCGCGCCGATGTGTTTTGAACTCTACAAGACCGGCGCCACCACGCTGAAATGGATCCGCGACAACGGCCAGACCGGGACGGCAAGGATCGGGGAGACGATCTGAGTTTTTTTTGGGGGGGGGGTAATGAATCCCCGGCGTCCGGCCCCCCCTCATCCGCCTGCCGGCACCTTCTCCCCGCGGGGGAGAAGGGGATGCGGCTCACGCCTCTGCCAAATATCAAGATGGCCGGCGCTCGCGAAGTCCTGAACGGCATCAGTGATGCCTTATGAGCACCGTCTCTATAAAGTGAGACCGTCCGGCACATCCCTTCTCCCCTCGGGGAGAAGGTGGCGGCAGCCGGATGAGGGGGCGACACGGCGCAACGGCCGCCCCCATAAAAACCTCACGCAAACAGCGCGTCGGTCACCCTGAAATCGCCGACGTGAATGCCGTTCCAGTTCTTCATCTGGCGGTTTGCCATGCCCATCAATGTGTCGCGGATCTCGCTGCCCGGCTCGAACTGGCGGGCAATGAGCGCATAGATCATGGCTTCGGCCGCGCGCGTCGTGCCGTCCTCGCATTTGACGGCAATGGCGACGCCCTGCTGCGGAAGCGCTGCCACGAAGACGCCTTCGGCACCGGTCTTGGCAAAGATCTGGCCGGGTGCCACCTGCATGAAGCGCGTGCAGGCGCGCCCGGTGCCGGCGACATAAAAGGGTTCAGCCATGCAGGCCTCCATCAACCGGCGCGATGCCTGCGCGCGGGTGGCGGAAATTCCCTCGCCCGTCAGCATCTTGGCAAAACCATGCGCAAGCCCCTTCAGCGGCACGGCATAGGTCGGGATCGAGCAGCCGTCCGTGCCGCAATTGTCGGCGCCAAGGGCAGCACCTGTCAGATCCGCCATCACGGCGCGGATTTCGGCCTGTAGCGGGTGGTCGTAACCGACATAACCCTTCGGATCGAAGCCGGACTGCACGCAGGTGCAGATGAAGCCGGAATGTTTGCCCGAGCAATTGTTGTGCAAGGCGGTCGGCGCATCGAGCGTGCGGGCCTGGCGGATCAGGGTCTGCTGGTCGGAGGACCAATGGGCACCGCATTCCAGCACGGAGAGATCATGGCCGGCCTTTTTCAGCATGCCGGCGGCCGTTGCCACATGCGCCTCCTCTCCGGAATGGGAGGAACAGGCAAGCGCCAGTTCCGATGCCGAGAGGCCAAAGGCATCGGCCGCCCCGCTTTCGATCAGCGGCAGCGCCTGCATGGCCTTGCAGGCAGAGCGCGGAAACACCGGCTGATCGACATCGCCGAGCGAGAACAGGGTTTTGCCGGCGCCATCCACCACCACGGCTGCGCCGCGATGACGGCTTTCGACGCGATGGCCGCGGGTGACTTCGACGGTAACGGGATTTTGCATGGGAGTGCCCTGAAGTTGCTGTTTTGTTGCGGTCATAGCGCGATAACGCAGGCCGCGCAAAACGATATGGCCGCGTGCGAGATAGACCCCGCCTGAAGGGACGCCCCGCAGATGCCGGCAGGTTTTCAAGCCTGACGGTAACCAGCGGCGAACAGACACGGAAACGCATGAGATGAAGGCTGTAAAACGCTTGGCTCTGGCCATTCTGGTAATCTACCTGCTGCCGACCTTTGCGGCCGCCGGCTGGTGGGCGCTGCAGGACCGCCCTGCCCGCTGGAGCGAGGCAAACTGGGGCTCGGCCGGCATTTTACCGAAACCGGACGCTGATGAAGACGCCGCCATCTACGTGTTTTCCGCGGCAACCGGCGGCCTAAAGGGCTCCGTTGCCAGCCATGCCTGGATCGTCACCAAGGACAAGGGCGCAAAGACCTATACCCGCTATGACAAGGTGGGCTGGGGCAACCCGATCCGCCGCAACCATCGCGCCGCCGATGCCTTCTGGTATTCCAACCGGCCGCAGCAGGTGGTGGCGATAACAGGTAAACAGGCCGAACCTCTGCTGAGCAAGGTTGAAAGCGCCATTTCCGCTTACCCCTATGCCGAACCCGGCGGCTACACGATCTGGCCGGGGCCCAATTCCAACACGTTCGTGGCCTTCGTGCTGCGCAGCGTGCCGGAACTTGGCGCGGTGCTGCCGCCGCATGCGGTGGGGCGCGATTACCTGCCGGACGGCGAGTTTCTGCATGTGGACGATGACTGGGGGGATGTGCATCTGACGCTGCGCGGCCTCATCGGCATATCAGCGGGCGTTCGAAGCGGCTTCGAGGTGCATTTTCTGGGACTTGTCGCAGGTCTCGATCTTGCCCGCCCCGGCATCAAGATCCCCGCCATCGGCCGGATCGGCATCTGAAAGAAAGCGCCAAAAAAGGAAAAGGGCCGCTTTCGCGACCCTTCCATGAGTTTGGTCTGTATCACCAGACCGGGACGACAGACAGGCTGCCAGACCCCGAGGAAAGTGTTGGTTCAGGCCGAGGGCTGCCCCGTCAAAACCGTAACCTTTCCATTGTCCGACTTGCAGACCGAAATCTCACTCGACATTGGATCACCTTCCTTTCGTTACGTTGCTGTTGAGAAGAAGGTAGGCCCGAACAGGGGCTTATGCAAGGCACATTATATGACAAAGTTCGAAAGGCCGTTACCGGATCATCCGCGCCTTTTCGCCATGAAGCCCGCCTTATCCCCTTACGCCAGCTTCAGCACGATCTTGCCGATATGGCTGCTGGTTTCCATCAGCCGGTGCGCTTCCACCACGTCGTCAAAGGGCATGACCGCATGGATGACCGGCGCGACGGTTCCCGCTTCCAGAAGCGGCCAGACATGCGACAGGAGATCGTCGCGGATGGCGCGTTTTTCCTCGGCCGTGCGTGGGCGCATGGTCGAACCGGTGACGGTGAGGCGCTTCACCATGATCGGGCCGAGATTGACCTTTTCGGCGACCGCCCCGCCCAGGAAGGCAATGATCGACAGGCAGCCGTCCTTGGCAAGGGATGCCAAGTTCTTTTCCAGATAGGCAGCGCCGATCATGTCGAGGATGACATCCACCCCCGCGCCGCCGGTTGCCTCCTTCACGACAGAGACAAAGTCCTCCGTCTTGTAATTGATTGCTTTTGTCGCGCCGAGCTTTTCGCAAGCGGCGCATTTGTCCGCAGATCCCGCCGTCGTGTAGACGGTTGCGCCAAACGCATGGGCAAGCTGGATGGCCGTGGTGCCGATGCCAGAGGAGCCGCCGTGGATAAGCACGCTTTCGCCCTCGGTCAGCCCTGCCATCTGGAAGAGGTTTGCCCAGACGGTGAAGAAGGTTTCGGGCACGGCGGCTGCCTTCACCGCATCATAACCCTTGGGAAAGGCAAGCGCCTGGCCTGCCGGAATGACGGAATATTCGGCATAACCGCCGCCATTCGCCAACCCGCAGACCTGATCGCCCACCGCAAAATCCGTAACACCGTCGCCCAGCGCTGCCACCGTGCCGGCCACTTCCAGGCCCAGGATCGGGCTTGCATCCTTCGGCGGCGGATAGGCGCCCTGGCGCTGCGCGACATCAGGACGGTTGACGCCGGCCGCCTCCACCTTGACGAGGATTTCGCCGGCGCGCGGATGCGGCACCGGGCCGGTTGCAAAGGTCATCACGTCAGGCGCTCCGAAGGACGGCAGGTCGACATGACGCATGGTGGCAGGAAGTGTCATCAGGAAATCCTCTCGTTCGGTCCCCTGATGTAGGACAGCGATGGCAGCTTGAAAAGGCGGCGCGCTGACGCGGGGGCAAGCCTCAGCCGGCACCGAAGGTGGCAAACACCAGACCCTCGTCGCAATCCTTCGCCTGCGCCTTCACCTGCGCAATCGCCGTGCTGATGCGCCCGACATCATCCAGCAGCAGGCCTTGCGGCAGTTCCACCACGCCGATGGAGCAGCGCAGCAGCGGAAAATCCCGCTCGGTGCCGCTGCGGTCATGGCCGCGAATGCTGCCGGCTGCGCGGTCTTCGATGGAATACAGCTCCACCACGTCGTCATGGAAATCCGATAGCAGGCGGGCAAGAATTTCCGACAGGTCCGCGCGCGTCCAATCCGACAGGCCGATGAAGAAATCGTCGCCGCCGACATGGCCGAGGAAATCGCCTTCCGAAAAGAAATAACGCCGCATCAGCGCGGCAAACAGCGAGATGGCGTGATCGCCCATCTGGAAACCGTAATGATCGTTGAACGGCTTGAAGTGGTCGAAATCGCAGTAGCAGAAGAAGCGCGTCTCGTCGTCGTCGCGACCCACTTCCTGCATGAAATCACGGATGGCGCGGTTGCCGGGAAGGCTGGTGAGCGGGTTTTGGTCCTGCGCCACCTTCAATTGCTTTTCGTTGATGACCTTGATCAGCGATGCCGCCGACACGATGCCGGCATAACGCATGTTTTCGGTGAGGATGACGCAGTCGCTGCCATCCATGTTGGCAAAAATGTTCATCAGCCGCTCGGCATTGGCATCGAGGCCAACGATCGGCGCACCCTCGACGAAATGCGAGATGGAGCGCTCGTAGATCTTGTTCTTCAACAGGTCGCGGCCGAAGGGGCGGTAGATATATTCCTTCAGATGGTATTCGCTGATGATGCCGCGCGGCTCGCCATTGGCATTCAGCACCGGAAAGAAGGCCTGGCGGGGATTGGCGCGAAACAGCTCGAACACCGTGTCGACGCTTTCGTTTTCATAAACCGTCGGCAGCATCTCGATCTGCTTGCGGATGAGGATTTCATCGAGCGACTGGCTGGAGCGACGCCCGCGACCGAGATGGGCGAGATGCGGGAAGGACGCCTGCAATTCGCTCAGAAACGTCGTCGGACGCGCAATGAACCAGCCCTGCACGAGATCCACGCCGAATTCCCGGCAGGCAAGGCATTCCGCCTCCATCTCCACACCTTCGGCAATCACCCGCACGCCCAGCACATGGGCGATGTTGACGATGTTGCGCACCAGGTGGCGCTTGCGCGGGCAGGTATCGAGGTCACTGATGAAGTGCCGGTCGATCTTCAGATAATCCACCGGAAAATCGCACAGCAGCTTCATTTCCGCATGGCCGACGCCGAAATCGTCGATGGCGAGCTTGAAGCCGGATTTGCGCATGGTGGTGATGAGGGCCGGAAATTCCGGCGCGCTGGTATTGTCAAACCGTTCCGACAGTTCAAAGCAGATGGACGATGGCGGAATGCCGGCCTTGCGCAGATGCTGGACCAGCTTTTCGATGACCTGCTCGCCTTCGTGGATCAGGCGGCCATCCAGGTTGATGAACAGCGTGTTGTGGGCAAAATCCGGCAGAGTGGCAAATTTTGCCAGCGCCCGGCTTGCCATCATCTGCTCAAGGCCGAGCAACTGGTCGGACCCGGCGGCCGTATCCAGAAGATCGAGCGGCGAGGCAAAGCCCAGCCGCTCATGGCCACGCATTAGGGTTTCATAACCGAAGACCCGGCCTGTCGACAGTTCCACGATCGGCTGGAAGGCATTTTCCAGCACCAGCTTGGAGAGCGGCAGAAGCTGATCGTTGGCGTAACGTCTCAATACAGTGTCTTCCAGCGTGACAACGCTCGACATAAACGATCTCCGGGGCCCGGAACAAATGAAAAAATACGACAGACATTCACTTATCATCTGTCAACGGAGTCTTGCCGCCAGATGAATGTTTCATGACAGTGAAACACTTTTTGGCCCTCTCTTCTTTCCTGTGACGTATCGCTGAGCCGGTAGCGACGACCCTCCCGGCAGATTTTTATTGATTGATCAGTCAATCAAAAATATATTGCCGCCTTCAGGAGACAAAAATGCCCAAGCTTGGAATGGAACCGGTGCGCCGCAAGGCGCTGGTGGAAGCGGCCTTGCGCACCATCGGCAGCCAGGGCTCGCTCGATGTGACGATGTCGGAAATCGCCCGCGAGGCCGGCGTATCGGCAGCGCTTGCGCATCATTATTTCGGCAGCAAGCAGCAATTGCTGATCGCCACCATCCGCACGCTGCTGCGCCAGTTGCGCGCCGATGCGGTTTCGGCACTGGCGCGCGCGGCCACGCCGCGGGAACGGGTATCTTCAGTCATTCGCGTCTCCTTCGATGCCGACCAGTTCGCCCCTGACGTCGTGGCCGCCTGGCTCGCCTTTTATTCCGAGGCGCAGCGCTCCGAAGAAGTGCGCCACCTGCTGGTGCTTTATGCGCGCCGCCTGCAGTCCAACCTGCTCTCGGGCCTCACCCCGCTCTGCGGCCGGGCCGAGGCCCAACACATCGCCGAAGGGGCCGCCGCCCTCATTGACGGGCTCTACATTCGCCGCAGTCTGCGCACCGCGACGCTCTCCATCGATACCTCCGTCACACTGGTGGAGGATTATGTGAGCGGCCAGCTCAACACCCGAAACACCCGTTCACCGTCTGGAGACAGGACATGAAAGCCCAACCGCACGCCTCCCACTTCATCGACGGGGTTTATGTCGAGGATACCGCCGGCACGGTGATCGAAAGCATTTATCCCGCAACCGGCGAAGTGATTGCCCGCCTTCATGCGGCAACGCCTGCCATCGTGGAACAGGCCGTGGCGTCTGCCAAGCGGGCGCAAAAGGAATGGGCCGGTTTCAGCCCCGCCCAGCGCGGCCGCGTGCTGAAAAAGGCCGCCGACCTGATCCGCGAACGCAACCGTGAACTTTCCGAGCTGGAAACGCTCGATACCGGCAAGCCGATCCAGGAAACCATCGTCGCCGACCCCTCCTCCGGTGCCGACAGCCTCGAATTCTTCGGCGGCATCATCGCAACGGCGCTGAACGGTAGCCAGATCCCGCTTGGCGGCGACTGGGCCTATACGAAACGTGTACCGCTTGGCGTCGTCGTCGGCATCGGCGCCTGGAATTATCCGCAGCAGATCGCGTGCTGGAAGGCGGCACCGGCGCTGGCCGCCGGCAATGCCATGGTGTTCAAGCCCTCGGAAGTCACGCCGCTCGGCGCCTTGAAGATCGCCGAAATCCTCATCGAGGCCGGCCTGCCGAAGGGTGTCTTCAACGTCATCCAGGGCGACCGCGATACGGGGCCTCTGCTCGTCAACCACAAGGACGTCGCCAAGGTATCGCTGACCGGCTCGGTGCCGACGGGGCGCAAAGTGGCGGGTGCGGCTGCAGCCCAGTTGAAGCATGTGACGATGGAACTTGGCGGCAAGTCGCCGATCCTCGTGTTCGACGATGCGGATCTCGAAAGCGCCATTTCCGGCGCCATGCTCGGCAATTTTTACTCCTCCGGCCAGGTCTGCTCCAACGGCACCCGCGTCTTCGTGCAAAAGGGGCTGCGCGACAAATTTCTGGCGCGGCTGAAAGAGCGCACCGAAGCCATCGTGATCGGCGACCCGCAGGACGAAGCGACCCAGATGGGGCCGCTCGTCTCCTTTGCCCAGCGCGAAAAGGTTCTCTCCTATATCGAGAAGGGCAAGGCGGAAGGTGCCACGCTGATCTGCGGCGGCGGCATTCCCAACACCGTCTCCGGCGAAGGTTTTTACATCCAGCCAACCGTGTTTGCCGACGTGACCGACGACATGACCATCGCCCGCGAAGAAATTTTTGGGCCTGTGATGTGCGTCTTGGATTTCGACACCGAAGAAGAGGCCATCGCCCGCGCCAACGCCACCGAGTTCGGCCTGTCGGCCGGCGTTTTCACCCGCGACTTCACCCGCGCCCACCGCGTGGTGGACCAGCTGGAAGCGGGCACGCTGTGGATCAACACCTACAATCTCTGCCCGGTGGAAATCCCCTTCGGCGGCTCCAAACAATCCGGCTTCGGCCGCGAGAATTCCGCAGCAGCGCTTGAGCATTATTCGGAACTGAAGACGGTCTATGTCGGCATGGGACCATGCGAGGCGCCGTATTGAGATGACGGGGCGCTCGCCAGACCATCACTCGTTTCACTAAAACACCGGACCCTCCCCATGACCCAGCAGGCAGATTTCGTCATCATCGGTTCCGGCTCCGCAGGGGCTGCCATGGCATACCGCCTGTCGGAGGATGGAAAGCACAGCGTCATCGTGCTGGAATTCGGCGGCTCCGATATCGGGCCTTTCGTGCAGATGCCGGCAGCGCTCGCCTACCCGATGAACATGGACCGCTACAACTGGGGCTACCTGTCGGAACCCGAGCCGCATCTCAACAACCGGCGCATGATTGCCCCGCGCGGAAAAGTGGTCGGCGGGTCCTCCTCGATCAACGGCATGGTCTATGTGCGCGGCCATGCGGAGGACTTTAACCGCTGGGAGGAGATGGGCGCGCAGGGTTGGGCTTATGCGGATGTGCTGCCCTATTTCAAGCGCATGGAACATGCCCATGGTGGTGAAGACGGCTGGCGCGGCACGGATGGGCCGATGCATGTGCGCCGGGGCGACGCGAAAAACCCGCTCTACAGCGCTTTCATCGAAGCCGGACGTCAGGCCGGTTTTCCGGTGACGGAGGATTATAACGGCAGCCACCAGGAAGGCTTTGGCCTGATGGAGCAGACGAGTTTTGCCGGGCGCCGCTGGTCCACCGCCAATGCCTATCTGAAGCCGGCGCTCAAACGCGACAATTGCCGTCTCATCCGCTGTTTTGCCCGCAAGGTGGTGCTGGAAGGTCGTCGCGCGGTCGGCGTGGAAGTCGAGATCGCCGGCAAGATTGAGGTGATCAGGGCAAACCGTGAGGTGATCGTCGCGGCGTCTGCCTTCAACTCGCCAAAAATCCTGATGCTCTCAGGCATCGGGCCTGCAGCGCATCTGAAGGAGATGGGGATTTCCGTGGTGGCGGATCGGCCGGGCGTGGGTCAGAACCTGCAGGACCATCTCGAATATTACCACCAGTTCAAATCAAAGCTGCCGATCACCCTGCATGCCAAGAACAACTGGTTCTGGAAGGGTGTGGTCGGCGCCGAATGGCTGTTCTTCAAGACCGGGCTTGGCACGTCCAACCAGTTCGAGGCGGCTGCCTTCATCCGCTCGGCCGCGGGCATCAAATGGCCTGACATCCAGTATCATTTTCTGCCGATCGCGGTTTCCTACGACGGAAAATCATCTGCTGAAGGCCATGGTTTCCAGGCCCATGTCGGCTACAACATGTCGAAATCACGCGGCTCGGTGACGCTGCGCTCGCCGGATGTGAAGGACGCGCCGGTGCTGCGCTTCAACTACATGAGCGACCCCGAAGACTGGGTGAAATTCCGTCATGCCGTGCGCGTGACCCGCGAGATTTTTGCCCAGAAGGCATTCGATCCTTACCGCGAAAATGAAATGGCACCGGGCGAAGCCGTGCAGAGCGACGAAGAGATCGATGCGTTTCTGGCAGACCATCTGGAAGGCGCCTACCACCCCTGCGGCACGGTCAAAATGGGCCGCACGGATGATCCGATGGCGGTGGTCGATCCGCAGTGCCGGGTGATCGGTGTGGAAAACCTGCGCGTGGCGGATAGCTCGATCTTCCCGCATGTCACCTATGGCAACCTCAACGGCCCCTCGATCATGACCGGCGAAAAGGCCGCCGACCACATCCTCGGCCGCGATCCGCTCCCCCGCAGCAATCAGGAACCGTGGATCAACCCGCGCTGGGCGGTGAGTGACCGGTAGGGGTTACCCCCTGTAGGGAATTCGAATGCCGGGATGGCCCGTCGGCATGTCCTTGATATCGCGGGTCACCAGAAGGCGATCCTGCGCTTGCGCGCTCGCCCACACGATGGCATCCGGCAGTCTCAACCGATGCTGGCGGCGCAGGGCCACGGCTTTGTCTGCAACAGCCCGGTTGATTTCCACCAGATGAAAGCGGGCGAGGAATGCCTCGGTTGCCTCGCGGTGAGGCTCCCGCGCGCCCACCATCACCTCCATCCAGGTGATCATGCTGATGGCACGGTCGTCGTAGAGACCTATTTCGTGTCGCGCCGCCTCGATGCCATTGAGGTAATCGATCAGGATATTGGTGTCGAAAAGCGCCTTCACCATTCTGCTCTGAGCGCGCGCTGGTACTGCAGGCCATCCGCGCGCGCGTCATCTGGCGCCCAGAGGCCGAACGCTTCATCGAAATCGGGCTTCAGGCGTTTTTCGAGAAGCGCTGCAACGGCCTCTCGCACCAATGCGCTGCGAGACACGTTCTCGTCGCGGGCGATGCGATCGAGCGCCGCAATCGCGGCATCGTCAAAATCGATGAGCGTGCGCATCACAGCCTCCATACCATATATCAGCATAAGATATACGCATTCTGCATCCGCTCTCAAGGGCTTCATTTTTTCTGAACGCGGCCGACGGAATTTTGTGTTTGATGCGTTCAATAGGCATGATGCGGGCCTTAGAGGTCATGACGCGGCAGGAGAATGCAGATCGCCATCCAGTCGAGACGGGTGCAAGAGACACGTCGCCTGCGGCCCGCCCGCCAGCGCGCTGGACAGGGCTGCGTGATTGGCGCGCGTGTGGCATCGGGCAGCACCCGATGACCGCCGATCCCGATGCAGATCTCGTCACGGCCGTGGCGGCGGGCGATGCGGCGGCGATGCGGGCGATGGTG
>JAIXTO010000141.1 GCA_027483885.1 Rhizobiaceae bacterium | reverse complement strand
TTCGATGCCGCAGACCTGCTGGAAATACGTGAACTGCGAAACTTCCATGCCGTCGCACCAGCATTCCCAGCCAAGACCCCAGGCGCCAAGCGTCGGGCTTTCCCAGTCGTCTTCCACGAAGCGCACATCATGCAGCAGCGGATCGAGACCGATGGCCGCGAGCGAACCGAGGTAAAGCTCCTGCAGGTTTGACGGGTTCGGCTTCAGGATGACCTGATACTGGTAATAATGCTGCATGCGGTTGGGGTTTTCGCCATAGCGACCATCGGAGGGACGGCGCGACGGCTGCACATAAGCGGCCTTCCACGGCTTCGGGCCCAGTGCCCGAAGGGTCGTTGCCGGATGAAAGGTGCCGGCGCCCACTTCCATATCATAGGGCTGCAGCACCGCGCAGCCCTTGTCGGCCCAATAGGCGTGGAGCGTGAGGATCAGCGCCTGGAACGAGCGCTTGGGGTCCATATGCGGGGCAAGGGGCGTGGTCATGGGACTGTCCGGAATTTCAATGAAACGTGGCCCGTCTGGTGCCACGGCGGGCCGGAAGGGTCAAGTGCGGCGGGGAAACCAACGGCGAGGAACGGTGGCGACAAGGAAACGAGGTTCGGCTACAATAAGCCTTCGAGGTGCGAGGAACGAAGATGAACGTCAAGACCACGATCGAGCTTCCTGAACCTCTTGCTGTCACCACAGAAGAACTTCGCCGCCGCGCCGCCCTGCCTGCGGATGAATGGCAGGAATGGAATGGCGAAGCGTTATCCTTACGCGTGAAAGCCCGCCTCGACGAAAAATACCGACCGCGGGGGTAACCCGTCGGATCATGGAGCAAGCGGCCCCCTCACCCTGCCTCCGCTGCGCTCGGCGGACCTCTCCCCGAGGGGAGAGGGGAACCGCTGACGATGCGGCGCAGATCTTTTTTACAGACGGCGGGAAAGAAGCCGCTGACGGTGCGGCATAATCCCTTCTCCCCAGCGGGGAGAAGGTGCCGGCAGGCGGATGAGGGGGCGGCCTTCGCCGACACTCACTTGTTCAAAAAAGACCCCGCGCACAAAGCAGAACAACTACTCGTCGTCCCGCCGCACGCGGTATTCGCCCGTCACCTCGTCCTTGACCAGCGTGCCGATGGCGTTGGTCTGGCGCTCACGCTCCTGCTCGCGCCGGCGGATGGCGAGCTTTTCAGCATCGGCGACGAACTTGCGGTAAAAATACCAGCCCCCACCAGCGAGAAGGGCGAGAAACAGAAGCTGCGGCATGGATGGTTCTCCCCCGTTGAAGCGTTTCGGGGAGACACATGGGCGCGTTCCCTGACAATGACAAACAGGCCTAAAGCCCGTAACGGCTCCACAATGCCCGTTCTTCAATGGTCGCGGCAAGACCGGATACGGCAGCGGCGGCGATTTCCCCACCCGATCCGAAGCTTGAGCCGCCGGAGACGACACCCGGCAGGCGTCGGCCGAGGAAGCTGCGGGCGCCGCCGATCAGTTCCAGCTTGGTATTTTTGCCATAACGGCGCTTCAGCACCTCGCGCATTTCGCCAAGGCCATCGACAAGGCCGAGATCGACGCCTCGCGTGCCCGTCCAGAACAGGCCGGAAAAGATCGTTTCCTCGTCGGCCAGCCGCTCGCCGCGGCGCGCCTTAACCATGTCGATGAAGACCTTGTGGATATCGAGCTGCAGCGTCTTCAGATATTCGATATCGCCTTCCTTTTCCGGCTGGAAGGGATCGAGGATGACCTTGTTTTCGCCGGCGGTGTAAACGCGGCGCTCGACGCCGATCTTCTTCAACAGTTCGGGAAAACCAAAACCGCCGGAGACGACGCCGATGGAGCCAACGATGGAGGTCGGATCAACGAGGATCTCATCGCCGGCAATGGCGATCATATAACCGCCGGAAGCGGCCACATCTTCCACGAAGACCAGCACGCGCTTGTTCTTTTCTTCCGCCAGTGCCCGGATGCGCTGGTAGATGAGGCGCGACTGCACCGGCGAGCCGCCCGGCGAATTGACCGACAGCGCAACGGCTGGCGCGTCCTTGCGCGAAAACGCTTTTTCCAGCATGGGGGCGACGGTTGCGAGATTAAGGGCGGGGCGAAACTGGCTGCCGCCCGTCATGATGGCGCCATGCAGGCGCACGACGGGAATGGTGATGCCTTCGTCCTTGCGAAAACGCTTCGGCACCAACCGCTTCAAAACACCAGCCATTTCATCTCCTGCTTCAGCACATCTCTTGGACTTGAGATGTATGCAACGGAATGGCCGGCGCAATGGTTGCGCTTCATAAATTCCGCGTCATTCAGGAGCTTTTGCGGCGATAGGCAGTGCGGCCGTTGTTGAGATCATCGACAAACGGCTGGAACGCGTGGCCCTCGTCGGCATGCATATAAAGCGGCGCACGAACCCTAAGGCGCGCGCGCGAGCCCTTGATCGCCGTCACCAGAAGCCGGATTGCATCCTCGCCGGGGCGCGGATGGATGAGCGTCAGCTCCAGCCCGCCGAAACGTTTGCCGCAGGCGGCAAGAATATCGCCCACCGAATGCGGCCGCGCGATGAGCGAAAGCTGCCCACCCGGCACCGTGATGGCACCGGCGGTGCGGATCCAGCTTTCAAAGAGGTCATCGGTCATGGCATGGGCCTCGGCCTTCAGCACATCCGGCGTCTTGCGGTCGCGGCCATCGTTGAAGGGCGGGTTCATGATGACGTGGTGGAAATGATCGTCCAGGAGGCCGGCTTCAACCCGCAGCTTGCCGCGCAACGTCACATCCGCCTCGATGACCGATGCGCGCCCCGCCAGAGGGGCGTTTTGTTCAAGGGCAAGCGTGCGCCGCGCATAGTCTGCCATCTGCGGCGATCGCTCGACCAGCACCACCTCGGCTGCGGCAAGCCGTGCGGCCACCGCAAGGCCTGCCGCACCGGCACCGGCGCCAAGATCGGCCACCCGGACCGCACGATCTGCATCGACCAGCGAGGCCAGCAGCATGGCATCCATGCCCGCCCGGTGCCCGCCATCCCTTGGCTGCACCAAAAAGAAACGCCCGCGATGGAAGGCGTCGATTGTCTCGTTCACCACCTCATCCAGGGCGTCAGGCATGGGGTCCGGCTCGTCCATGGCTTCATTCGTCCCCGGGAATTCGAAGCTCGGCGGAAAGCCCGGCATCGGACAGAATGCGGCGGGCCTCGTCGATGCGCTCGCCCTCCACCAGCAGGCGGCGCGGCAAAAGCCCGAGCGAACCTTCCAGAATGCTCATGGACTGATCCGCGACGAGACAATGGATGCCGGCATCCTTGAGCAGGCTCTGCGAAAAGGACAATACAACCGCATCATTGGTGCGGATCAATTCTTTCATGGGTCAAACCACCTCAATTATCAGTCATCAGTCCGATTGCCCCTTGCCGGGCCACCCTCCCCTTTCTATTGTCCGGCACAAATTTTGAACAGGAGGCCATTTCATTGGGCGTCGTTATTCCGCTCGAAGAGGGCAAAAACAAGCAGGCATCCGTCAAACCGCTGGTCGATCTGACCAAGGCGGACATGGATCGGGTCAAACAGCTGATCCTGTACAAGGACGGATACGATGTGGAAATGATCCCGGAAGTTGCAAACCACCTGATTTCGTCAGGCGGCAAGCGGCTGCGCCCGATGCTGACGCTCGCATCCGCCCAGATGTTCGGTTACGAGGGCGAAGGCCATATCAAGCTCGCGACCAGCGTCGAATTCATGCACACGGCAACGCTTCTGCATGACGACGTGGTGGACGAAAGCGATCTGCGCCGCGGCAAATCCACCGCCCGGATGATCTGGGGCAACCAGGCGTCCGTTCTGGTGGGTGATTTCCTGCTTGGCCAGGCCTTCAAGATGATGGTCGAGGTCGGCTCGCTCGATGCGCTCGATGTGCTTGCCACCTCCGCTTCGGTGATTGCCGAAGGTGAAGTTCTGCAGCTCTCGGTCGCCAAGAACATGGAAACGACGGAAGACGATTATCTCTCCGTCATTCGCGCCAAGACGGCGGCGCTGTTTGCAGCTGCAGCCGAAGTCGGCCCGATCATTGCCAATACGGACCGGGCCAGCCGCAATGCGCTCAAATCCTACGGCATGAACCTTGGCCTGGCCTTCCAGCTTGTCGATGACGTCCTGGATTACGGCGGCAAGGCTGCCGAAACAGGCAAGAATGTCGGCGACGATTTCCGCGAGGGCAAGATCACGCTTCCGGTCATCCTCTCCTACCGGCGCGGCACGGCGGAAGACCATGCCTTCTGGAAGGCCGCCATCGAACAGGGCGACAGCAGCGACGAGAACCTGGAAAAGGCGCTCGGTCTCATCTCCAAATACAATGGCCTTGGCGATACCATCACCCGCGCCAGGCATTATGGCGAGATGGCCCGCGATGCGCTGTCTCCGCTTCCCGCCTCGCCCCAGAAGGCGGCGCTGATGGAAGTGATCGATTTCTGCATCGACCGGGTCAACTGAAGGCGGCAGGAGAGGCTTAACCCTCTCCTGTGGATGCCGGTTGGCAATGGCAAGTTTCTTGCAGACCTGCTCCAAAAAAGCCATTCTGTGGTGAATCATCAGCGCAGGATTCCATGGCGGCCACACGGGCGCCCACAGCTTTTCATGAGAGGCACCTTCATGCGGCAGAAATTCGCCCATCGTCTGCTATCGGGCACGGCATTCGGGGCAGCGCTCCTGTGGGCGGCGGCAATGCCTCATCTGGCCATGGCCCAGCAGCCTCCGGTGACGGAGCCCGCGCCTGCAACCCAGCCGGCTCCCGCAACCCCATCTGCGCCTGCAACAGAGACTGCGCCCGCCACCCCGTCTGCTCCCGCAACGGAGCCCGCCCCGGCGACACCCGCGGCTCCCGCACCCGATCAGGCACCCGTCACAGAACCTGCACCGACGCAGGCCGCCGCACCGCCACCGATCATTGACACGACGGAGTTTTCGGCCGCCAAGGTCAACAGCTTCTCCGGCGCCTTCCTTGCCGCCCGCACCGCCGATGTCGATCACGATTACGCGACCGCAATTGCGCTCTACCAGAAGGCGCTGCAGTTCGATCCGGCCAATCTCGACATTCGCGAACGCCTGATGATCTCGCTTCTGATGAACGGAGAGTTCGACGAAAGCCTGAAACAGGTGGATGCGCTGAAGGAAGACGGCGCCGTCGATCGGGTGACAAAAATCGTGCGCGGGCTGGATGCCATCCGCAAGGGTGACTACGCCAATGCCGAAAAGATCCTCGCCTACAAGGGCCTGAACGATCTCGACCGGCTGACGCAGGCCCTCATTACCGGCTGGGCCAAGGTGGGCGCCGGCAAGGGCAAGGAAGGCATTGCCCTCATCAAGGGCCTGAAGGGTCCGGACTGGTTCAAGGTATTTACCGATTATCACATCGGCACCATGGCGATCGTTGCCGGCGACAAGGCAACCGCCCGCAGTTACCTGAAGGCCGCCATCACCAGCGAAGAAGCGGTGGCAACGACCCCCGACACCTTCATGCGCGCCGTGATGGCGCTGGCCCGGCTGGAAGCATCCGACGGCAACAAGCAGAAGGCGCTGGACGCGATTGCCGTCGCGGAACGCCTCATTGCCAATTACGCGCCGCTGAAGGCGCTGCGCCAGTCGATCGAAAACGGCGAAAAGCCCGAGCAGCAGGTGACCAACGCCACCGAAGGGTCCGCTGCCGTTCTGTTTGCCGTGGGCAGCGCCCTGAACCGCCAGGGCGCCGAGGAAATGGTGTCGCTCTACCTGCAGATTGCCCATGCGCTGGACCCGAAGAGCGCCGACACGCTTGTGCTTCTCGGCGGCATTGCCGAAAAGATGGAACAGCCCAAGCAGGCGATAGAGCTGTACAGCCGCGTGCCGGAAGGTTCGCCCATGCGGCGCATTTCCGAGCTGCAGCTGGGGCTGACGCTGGCGCAGACCGGCGATATCGAGGGTGCGCGCGCGCATCTGAAATCGCTGATCGAGAGCGATCCGACCGATATCCGCAGCTACATCGCCTATGGCAGTGTTCTCTCCGACGCCAAGGATTACAAGGCGATGGCGGAAACCTATGACAAGGCCGTGGACGTGATCGGCCCCGTGCCGCGCCCAACGGACTGGTCCGTCTTCTTCCAGCGCGGCATTGCCTATGAGCGCCTGAAGGAGTGGGACAAGGCCGAGCCGAACTTCAAGAAGTCACTCGAGCTGAACCCGGACCAGCCGCAGGTGCTGAACTATCTCGGTTATTCCTGGGTGGACATGAACCGCAACCTGGAAGAGGGTTTGAACCTCATCCGCAAGGCCGTGGAACTGCGCCCTGACGATGGTTACATCGTCGATTCGCTTGGCTGGGCCTATTACCGCCTTGGCCGTTACGACGAGGCGGTGGAGGAACTGGAGCGTGCCGTGCAGCTGCGCGCCGGTGATGCCGCCATCAACGACCATCTGGGCGATGCCTACTGGCGTGTGGGCCGCAAGCTGGAGGCGGGCTACCAGTGGCAGCGGGCGCTGACCATGAAGCCGGAACTCACCGAAATCCCGAAGATCGAGCAAAAGATCCGCGAAGGCCTGGCCGACGCTGGCCCGCCGCCGGTGCAGACGGCCATGGCATCCCCCGCCGCAACCGCGCCATCCGTGCCGCAGCAGGATCCGGCCGCCGCTGCCAAATCGAACTACATCGTCGGTGCCGGCGACACGCTGTGGAAGATTGCCAATGATGCGCTTGGTGATGGCGACCGTTTTCGCGAGCTGATCGAGATCAACCCGGAGCTGAAGCGCAATCCGAACCGGCTTTACCCCGGCCAGGTGCTGGAGCTTCCCGGCCCCGCAAACTGACGGCGTTTTGCCCGGCATGACATTATCTGGCTTGGCCTTGGGTATCCCGGCAGCCGACGTGACCGAAACGGCGCCGGCAAAGATAAACCTTTGCCTGCACGTGACTGGACGCCGGGCCGATGGCTATCATCTGCTCGACAGCCTCGTGACCTTTGCGAGCCACGGCGACACGGTGCGGTTTGCCGCAAGCGCCACGGACACGTTTGCGGTGACCGGCCGCTTCGGTCCGCTCCTGTCGCCTGACGGCGATAATCTGGTGCTGCGAGCGCGCGACCGGCTGCGCTCCGTGGTTGAGGCGATGGGCATGGCCGCGCCACCCGTCGCCATCACGCTGCAAAAGGATCTGCCGATTGCCTCCGGCATCGGTGGCGGGTCTGCCGATGCGGCAGCGACGCTGCGTGGCCTGTTACGCCTCTGGGGCGTATCGCTGAATGAAACCCGGCTTGCCGAGATGGCGCTTGCGCTCGGCGCCGATGTGCCGATGTGCCTTTCCTCCCGTCCGCTGATGGCACGCGGCATCGGCGAGGATCTGGCCCCGGTCAAAAACCTGCCGGCGCTTTTTATGGTGCTGGTCAATCCTCTGGTTTCGGTCTCGACGCCCGAGATTTTTCGACACCTCACAAAACGCGACAATGCGCCCGTTCCGCCACTGCCCTTGGTGAAGGATGCCGACTGGCTGTCCTTCATTGCCACCCAGCGCAATGATCTGGAACCAGCGGCCCGCGCCGCCGTTCAGGATATCGACACCGTGTCCGAGGCGCTCTCGCAAAGCGGCGCGGCACTGGTGCGTATGTCCGGCTCCGGCGCCACCTGTTTTGGGCTTTACCGCTCGAGAGAGGAAGCGGAGGCTGCGGCAACCGTTCTGGCAGACCGCCACCCCGGCTGGTATGTTCAGGCCACCACCACGATTGCAGGAGACGCCGCATGAGCCGGATCGACGAGAGCCGCCCCTTCCTTCCCGTCGGCATCGCCGTGCTGACCGTGTCCGACACCCGCACGCCAGAGACCGACAAATCCGGAGATACGCTGGTGGCCCGCGTTGAAGAGGCTGGCCACAGGCTTGTGGCGCGCGCCATCGTGCCCGACGACAAGGCGGCGATTTTTGAAAGCGTGCGCCAGTGGACGCTGATGGACGAGGTGGACGTTGTCATCACCACCGGGGGCACCGGCTTTACCGGGCGCGACGTGACGCCGGAGGCGCTGGAGCCGCTGTTTGAAAAACGCATGGACGGCTTTTCAGAGGTTTTTCACCGGATTTCCTACGACAAGATCGGCACCTCCACCATCCAGTCGCGCGCGACCGGCGGCGTGGCCAATGCCACCTTCATCTTCGTGCTGCCCGGCTCCCCCGGCGCCTGCAAGGATGCCTGGGACGGCATTTTGAAGGCGCAGCTCGATTACCGCCACATGCCCTGCAATTTCGTGGAAATCATGCCGCGTCTCGATGAACACCTGCGGCGCGGCGGCAAAAGCTGACCGTCAGCTGCGCGCCGCCCAGGCCGGCACCATCTCGCTGGTCAACCGGAAGGTTTTTTGGGCCTTAGCGAAATCCGACAGCCGCATGCCCGCACGCGCCTGCGCCAATGCCTTGCTCTTTTCCACGATCAGGCCCTGTTCCAGAGGTTTTGCCGAACCAACCAGCCGCGACAACAGCGGACGGCGATGGTTGCGCGACGGCGAAAACCGCGCCGGATGACGGTTGAGCGCGATATGCTCGGCCACCTCGTCGATCCAGCCGATCTGCGGACGCGCGCCCGGCTCGATGAGAAACAGCCATTCGCCCCGCGTGGAGCGCAGCACATCCTCGATATTCCAGCCGGTGTGAAAGCGGCAGCCGGCCGCATCCGCCACCCGCGCCGAGGCATCCGTCGAGCCGTGATCGAGCACGGACACGTCGCTCACCAACCCCTCCACGGCACCCGCCACAAGCACAGACAAGGTCTGGGCCAGTTGGGTCTCCTGGTCATGGCATTCCATCAGCACGCTCAGCATTCCCAATGCTTACCGCATTGCAACAGGAATTGCCACAAAACTGACACAGCGATTTTGTTCTTGCAATGTTCTCTTTTTGCCATTACCAATGAGGTCACGGTGATCACGAGATCGGCGCCGAGGAGTTTCCCATGAACGAGCTGACCCAGCTGCGGCAGGACGCTTTTGCGCCTGCCCATACGGCAGATATTGCCGACGCCCTGGTGGAAACCTCGGGGTTGCGCATCGAGATCGACCGCAGGCGTGGACGCGGCGCCGGCTTGAACCCCAGCGGCCGTTTCGAGACGGAACGCCGCGAGGTGTTTGACGACGGCTGGCAGACGCTGGAGGAGCTTGCGCCCTTCAAGACGGAAGTGCAGATCGAAAAGCCGCGCACCATCATCAGCCGCAACGATTCCCCCGATATTCCCTTCGACCGCTCGATCAATCCCTATCGCGGCTGCGAGCACGGCTGCATCTATTGTTTT
>JAIXTO010000232.1 GCA_027483885.1 Rhizobiaceae bacterium | reverse complement strand
GCCGATGGCGGGATCGAGCAGAACGGTTTCGAGACCTACCACCTGCCGCTGGCGCAGCATGCGGTGGATGTCGAGATCGACCTTTACGAAGGCGCCCCGTCCTGCGGACCTTTGGGCACCAAGGGCATTGCCGAGGTGGCGATCATGAATGGCGGCGCGACAATGGCCTGCGCCATCGCCAACGCGACGGGCAAACGGGTCCAGCAACTGCCGCTGACGGCGCCGAGGACCTTGGCACTGGTTTCCGACATGGAGCCGATACTGTCCCATCCGCATATCCATCCGCGCTGGGCCGACAATCTCCTCACGTAAAGGCGATGGCATCATCATGGCGACGGGCCGCGCCAGCATCGCCTTTTCGTCGCGTCCTGACGAACTGCATTGGTGCTGCGCGCAAAAACCGCCCCGCCTTACGGCGAGGTTTTATGCGTTTTTTGCCAATACCGGCACCGGATTTGCTGTATTCTCATCTCAACAAGAAGAGACCGGCAAGCCCGGCGACAGGGGATCGAGGAATGAGATACGTCGTCGATAATATCGGCGGCCCGTCCGGCGGAGATGCCTGGCAGGCCGCAGTCACCGAAACCTATTTTCCGCTCGATACGGAATATCGCAACCGCCGCGAATTCACCGGTGTGCTGGAAACCTGGTCGCTTGGCCTTGCCGGTGTCTCGAAGATGCAATGCGATGCCGTCGCCTATCGACGCCACCGCCGGCATTTCCTCAACGAGCGGGATGCCAGCCTGCTGATCACCATTCCGGAGGTGAGCGAGGTGAATTTTTCGCAAGGCTCCCGCAGCGTCCGCTGCAATCCGGGCGGGTTTCTTGTGGAGCGGGGCGATGCGCCCTACGAGTTCTGGCATGGACGGCCGAACGCACTCTGGGTGCTGAAGGTGCCATCCGCCAGCGTCCGCTCGCGGATCGGCTCGACGGAACGCCTGAGCGCGCTCAGTTTTGATGCGACGCAAGGGGTCGCGGCTCTTTTTCTCGACACAGTGCGCTCGACGATCGGCCGTGTCACAGAGCTGTCCGAGGCCGCCCGGGAAATGACCGGTCGGCACATTCTCGAAATGCTGTGCCTGTCCATCGTCAGCGACGACCGTGTGCTCGACAGCAGCGTATCGTCGATCCGGGCGGGCCATCTGCACCGGGCCGAGCAATATATCCGCGACAACCTGAAGAATGTCAGCCTCGGGCCGCAGGCGGTGGCGGAGGCAGGGGGCATCTCCCTGCGGTATCTGCAGGGGCTTTTCCAGGACAGCCAGAAGTCGATCAACGGGTTCATCCGTGACAGTCGCCTCGATCATTGTGCCGAGGATCTGATGGCGGTGACCAACACCGCGACCATCGCCGAAATCGCTTATCGCTGGGGATTTGCAGACCAGTCGCAGTTCTGCCGGCATTACCGCACGCGGTTCGGCTGTTCTCCGAGTGACACCCGTCGCGAAGCGATGCGGCGGGCCGGCCACGTTCCAGGAAGCCGCCGCCGGCACTGACCGCAGCTCCCGGCGAAACCGCCATGGATCCGAAACCGGCCTGAGATGATCGGGCCGGAACGGCAGGGCATCCGAACCCAACCCAAAAAACGACAACCAGAAACGCTGCCCGAAAGGGCGGGCGCCGCCCGGCTGTGGCCGGCAAAACCAGCCTGCAAGGGATAAGGATATGACGAAGACCAGAGTGGCCGTGGATGTGGGGGGAACCTTCACCGACATCTGCATCATGAACGAGGAGACCGGTGCGATCCGCATCGAGAAAACCGCATCGACACCCGACGACCCGATGCGGGCGATCCTCAACGGCGTAGAGCAGGGGGGCATCGACCTTTCAAAGGTGACGATGTTTTCGCATGGCACGACGGTTGCCACCAACGCGCTGATCACGCGCCGCCTGCCGCGCTCGGCCATGGTCTGCACGGAAGGGTTTCGCGATGTGGTGGAGATCCGCCGCGCCAACAAGGAAGATCTCTGGGACACCTACAAGGATGTCGCCAAGCCCTATATCCCGCGGCGCGACCGGCTGACGGTGCGCGAACGCATCGATGCGGAAGGCGTGATCCTGCAGGCGCTCGACGAGGACGATGCGCGCCGCGTGGCCGACGTGCTGCGCCGGCGCGCGGTAAAGTCGATCGCCGTGTGCTTCATGAATTCCTATGTCAACGGTGCCAACGAGCGGCGGATGCGCGAGATCCTGGCAGAAGCCATGCCCGATATTCCGGTCTCTATCTCCTCCGACGTCATGCCGGAAATCTTTGAGCACGAGCGTTTTTCAACCACCATGGCAAACGCCGTCTGCGCGCCTGTCGTGGTCGATTATGTGTCTCGGCTCGGAGAAAAGCTGGCGGCCGGTGGCTATACCCGGGACCTGCTTCTGCTGCATTCCGGCGGCGGCGTGATGACGCCGGCCAGTGTGCGGGATTATTCCGCTCGCCTTGCCGGATCGGGCATTGCCGCCGGCGCCATCGCAAGCCGTTACATCGGCAATCTCTGCGGTTTTCCCAATTCCATCGGTTTCGATATGGGCGGCACCTCGACCGATGTGTCGCTCGCCTGGAACGGACAGTCCCGTATCACCAAGGACTGGTATATCGAATATGGCTATCCGATCCGCTTCCCCTCGATCGAGGTTCTGACGATCGGCGCCGGCGGTGGGTCGCTTGCCTGGCAGGACGAAGGCGGCTCGCTGCGCAACGGTCCGCAATCGGCAGGCGCCACGCCGGGACCGGCCTGTTATGGCAACGGCAATCGCACCGCGACGAATACCGACGCAAACGTCGTCCTCGGCCGTCTCGGCACCAGCCTTGCCGGCGGCAAGATCACGCTTGATCCGCAGCGTGCGGCCGACGCTGTCGCCGAGACGGTGGCCGGACCGTTCAACATGCAATTGCATCAGGCGGCCGAGGCCATCATCGCCGTCGCCAATGCCAACATGGCAAATGCCGTGCGCCTTTTATCGATCAGCCGCGGTTATGATCCGCGCGATTTCGCTCTGGTCGCCTTCGGCGGCGCCGGCGCCCTGCATGGGGCAGCCGTTGCCAGGGAACTGTCCATCCCGACGGTCATCGTGCCGCCGAACCCGGGCGTCACCTCGGCGCTTGGCTGCCTGCTGGTCGACGTGCAGCACGATTTTTCCGAAAGCTTCATGACGGATGCCTCGACGGTCGCGCCGCAGGAAATGGAAGAGGCTTTTCGGCGAATGGAAGTGCAAGCCGCCGAACGATTGGAACACGAGGGTGTCGCTGCGGCCGACATGGCCCTGCAGCGCACGGTCGAGATGATGTATCAGGGCCAGTGGCGCTCGCTGTCCATCCAGGCGCCGGCCCACATCACCAGCATCGGCGCGCTGATCGAGGCCTTCCACGGGGAGCATGACCGCGAGTTCAACTATCGCCGAGACGAGGCGCCGGTATCGATCTTCCGGCTGGCGATCAAGGCGATCGGCATTGTGCCGAAGGCCGACCTGCCGAAACATGCGGTGAGGGATTATGCGCCGGACCCGATTGGCCGGCGAAAGGTCTGGTTCGACGGCACGGCCCATGATGCCGCCGTCTACCAGCGGGAAATGCTGGAGGCCGGCGCGAGGTTCACCGGCCCCGCCATTGTCGAACAGTTCGATTCCACCACAGTCGTTCCGCCGCACATGAGCGTTTCGGTCGACGCCTTCCGGAACATCGTCATCGCAACGAAAGGCTGATTGTTATGAATATCCAGACAGATACGGAACGCAGTCTCGATCCGGTGACGTTCGAAGTGCTGAAAAATTCCTTCATCACCGCAGTCGACCAGATGGCCGAACAAATGCTGCGAACCTGCTATTCCTTCGTCATCTACAATCGCGACTTTTCCAATGCGCTGCATGATGCCGATGGCAATTCGGTTGCGCAGGGCAATTACGACATCGCCGTGCATGTCGGCACGCTGCATAATACCTGCAAGGACGTCATCCGCGTCTTCGAAGGCGAGATGGCGCCGGGCGACGTCTACGCCATCAACGACCCTTACGCCGGTGGCACCCATTTCAGCGATGTCCGGCTGGTGCGGCCGATCTTCGATGAGGACAAGCTGATCGGCTTTTCCCAGTCGAACGGCCATTGGTCGGATCTTGGCGGTTCCGTGCCCGGCTCCTTTGACGTCACCGCGCGCGACATGTTCCGCGAGGGCTTGCGCATTACGCCAATCCGTCTTTTTCGCGAAGGCCGGTTCTGCTTCGACGTGGCCAACATGATCGCCGCCAATACCCGCGATCCGGCCTCGATCATCGGCGACATCCATTCGCAGGCGCAGGCGACCCACGTGGCGGAGCGCGAGCTGCTGCGGCTGGTTGGCAAGTATGGCCGCGCTCAGGTCACGCAGGGCATGGCCGAGGTGCAGGACTATGTGGAGCGGGCCGTGCGCAAGCGGCTGCTGGAACTTCCAGATGGCACCTGGGAAACGGTGGATTACATCGACCGTGATCTCGGCGGCGGCGAGGGGATGATCCCGATCCGCATCAAGATGACGATCACGGGCGACAGCATCCATTATGATTTCACCGGCAGCCATCACACCATTTCGTCGATGTATAACTCGGCGCCGGGTGCCACCTTCTCGGCCGTGGTCGCCGGCATGAAGACATTCTTCCCCGACCTGCCGCTGAACAGCGGCTTCTACCGGATGATAAGGGTGACGGCGCCGAAGAACAGCGTCGTCAGTGCGGAATGGCCCGTTGCCGTCACCGGCTTCCTGATGCCGTTTGAAAAGATCATGAACGCGATCTTCGAGATGTGGTCGAAGATCATGCCGGAACGGGCGATCGCCTGCGCCTTTAATCTCGAATACCTGCTTGCCGGCGGCCGGGATGCGCGCAAACCCGAAAAGCCGATCTTCATGTTTTACGAATGGCTGCCGGGCGGCTGGGGCGGCCGCAACGGCAAGGACGGCGCCGACGTGACCACGGCCTGCTTCGGCACCGGGCTGATGTCGCAACCCAATGAGGGTAATGAACGGGTCAACCCGACACGCACCACCGAATTCCAGATCAAGCAGGATTCGGCGGGGCCGGGAAAATGGCGCGGCGGCGTTGGCGTGCAGAAAACCTCGCTGCTTCTGGAAGCAGAAGGCGCCGTCATGTCCTATATCTGCGACCGCGAGCGTGCCGTCGTCTGGGGCATCGAGGGCGGGCTTCCGTCCATGCCGCATGGCCTGACCATCCGGCGGGCCGGCGCCGAGGAGGCGACCTGGCTCGGCTCCGTCTTTTCCGACTATCCTGTCCATACCGGAGACGAATTTGCGCGGCCGACCGCCGGCGGCGGCGGCTTCGGCGATCCGCTCGAGCGTGATCCGCAGAACGTGCTGGAAGACGTGATCGACGACTATGTCTCGATCCGGCGCGCCAGTCTCGATTATGGCGTCGTCATCCGCGAAATTGACCGCGATCTGTGTGCCTACGAGATCGACGTGGCGGCGACCGAGGTGGTTCGAAGTGAGATCCGGGCGAAGCGGACGGAATGGGCGCGGATGGACCCGGCCGAGGTCTCCCGCCAGTACAAGGCGGGCACGATCGATGCCCTGGACGCGGTGCGCCGCCATGCGGTGATCCTCGAATGGGAGACCGGCGAGGTTTTGGCAAAAACCACCGCGCAGTTCCGCGAAAGCTTTGAAAAGCGAACCGTCGCGCACTGGGCCTGACCCGAGAGAACGGCACCGCGCCGCAGCCGGTGCCGTTTGCCCGTTGTTCGGGTGTAAGTCGTATCTGTTTTTTCAATAAAGCTTTCCAGAAACAACTATTTCACACGTTTCGCGCCTTCGGACAGAATGTTGCAGGGCCGCAGAGACGGCACTTGAAGGGGTGAAGGACGATGGTGGAAGGGGCGTTGTGGTCTGTGATCGTGACAGCAGTCAGCGGCATGCGTCGCGCGGATGTCTGCCGATCTGTCAGAGGCTTTCTGCGCCGAGGACATGCAGCCTCCAGCAATCCGCTCCCCCGCCAAATCGCCCCGCGCCCCTGCAAGGCTGGCCGGTGACACAGGAAGACAAGAGAAAGCGATCTGATGACAACCGACACAGCTGACGTGCTGCAACAGGGCGCCGTGGTGACCCTGAATTGCGACATGGGCGAGAGTTTTGGCAACTGGCATTTCGGCGACGATGCCGGGATCATGCCCAACATCCATCTGGCCAATATTGCCTGCGGTTTTCACGCTTCCGATCCCTGGACGATGCTGAAGACGGTGCGACTTGCACTGGCGCATGGCGTCGAGGTCGGTGCGCATCCGTCGCTGCCGGACAAGGAAGGTTTCGGACGACGGGAGATGAAACTGCAGCCGGAAGAACTGACGGCGGCCTTCCTCTACCAGATCGGCGCGCTCTCCGGGATCCTTGCGGCGCAGGGCGGCACGCTGTCGCATGTCAAGCCGCATGGCATCATCTACGGCATGGCCGCGAGAGACCTCGACACGGCCCGCGCCATTGCGGCATCGGTTAAACCGTTCAACGTGCCGCTGTTCGGCATGGCCGGCACGTTTCACGAAGTGGCAGCGTCTGAATTGGGCGTTCCTTTTATTGGCGAATATTTCCCCGATTTATCCTATGCCCCGGATGGTTCTCTGATCATTCCGCGCGTACACACTGCAGTCGATCTTGTCGCCATCGAGCAGCGCATGCGCCGCGCCTTGTTCGACGGCGAGATCGTCACCACGGATGGCGGCGTCCGGCCGATCCGGTTCGGCACCGTCTGCATCCATTCCGATCCCCCCAATTCGCGTGATGTCGCCGTCGTCATGCGCCGGGTCATCGAAGGCAAAGTCTAGAACGGCAGAGGACGAGAGGGACCACGTTTCCCAAACCCTGCTGCCGACGCGCCGTGCTCCTGATGGGCTGGACGGGTGCCATCCGTGCCCCCAGGGGCCGCTTGCCCCGATCTTCACGGAAAACAGGGCAAGGCACCGAGACGCAGGCCGTCGAGTGAGCCAAAGTGATAATCGACGGGCTTGCGGCCTGTTTCAAAACAAGCGATGCGGACCGGATGTTTCGGGTTTCCGACCCGCTGGACACCGGCATGATCAGCATCAAGGAATGCGGTCTCGGGCGCGAGGGCTCCTCGCACGGGATCGAGGACTATCTCGACATGAAGCCCTTCACCATCAGCACCAAGATCCAGAGATCCGCCATGACACAGATTTCCAATTCCCTCGCGGCCATCGACATCGCGACCACGCTGCACCCCAACACCAACCTGCGCCAGCACGAACGCACCGGGCCGCTGGTCATCGACCACGGGGACGGCATCCGGGTCTATGACGACCGCGGCAAGGAATACATCGAGGGACTGGCCGGCCTCTGGTCGGTCGCCGTCGGTTTTTCCGAAAAGCGGCTGGCGGAAGCCGCCTACAAGCAGATGCTGAAGCTGCCCTATTACCACACCTTCTCGTCCAAGGCGCACGAGCCCTCGATCCGGCTTGCCGAAAAGCTGGTCGAGATCACGCCCGACAATCTCAGCCGCGTCTTTTACACCTCGTCCGGTTCCGAGGCCAACGACACGATCGTCAAGATGGTCTGGTACATGAACAATGCGCTCGGCCGGCCGCAGAAGAAAAAGTTCCTGTCTCGCATCAAGGGTTATCACGGCATCACGATTGCGTCCGGCAGCCTCACCGGCCTGCCGATCAACCATCGCGACTTCGACCTGCCGGCCATTCCCGTGCATCATCTGACCTGCCCGCATTTCTATCGCTTCGGCACCGAAGGCGAGGACGAGGCGGCGTTTACCGCGCGGCTTCTGGCCGAACTCGAGGCGGTGATCGAAAAGGAAGGCGCCGACACGATCGCCGCCTTCATCGGCGAGCCGTTGATGGCGGCGGGCGGCGTCATGCCGCCGCCCGCCGGCTATTGGGAGGGCGTGGAAAAGATCTGCCGCGCCAACGATATCCTCATCGTCTCCGACGAGGTCATCTGCGGTTTCGGGCGTCTTGGCACGCCGTTCGGGTGCCAGAAATACGGCTTCACGCCCGATATCATGACGCTGTCGAAGCAGTTGACCTCCTCCTACATGCCGCTCGCCGCCGTGATGGTTTCGGACAAGATCTACAGCGCCATCGCCGATAATTCCGAAAAGAACGGCGTTTTTGGCCATGGGTTCACGGCATCCGGCCATCCGGTCGCAACCGCCGTCGGGTTGGAAAACCTCGCCATCATCGAGGAGCAGGATCTGATGGGCAACGCGGCGCGGCTGGAGGCAGAGTTTCAGTCTGGCCTTAAGTCCTTCGCGGACCATCCGCTGGTCGGCGAAGTCCGCGGTGCAGGCCTGATCGGCGCGCTTGAACTGGTCGCCAACAAGGAGACCCGCAAGCCGTTCGACAAGCTTGGCCGCGCCGGCGCCATCGCCAATGCCATCGGTCATGACGAGGGCCTGATCTTCCGCTCGATCGGCGACCAGCTGGCCTTGTGCCCGCCACTGATCGTGACGTCCTCGGATATTTCGGAGATCATGACGCGGCTTGGCCGCACCCTCGACCGGCTTCCGGCCGCGATCGCCGCCGAAGGCCTCGTCTGATGTCGGGTGTTGAAGACACGATGGAGCACCGCCGCTAGGCGGTGCTCGACCGGTTCTTCACCGCCTGGAATGGTCGGGACGTCGGCGACCTGATTGCGCTGAAGGGCACCGACCGTAAGGCGCGGTCGTAAAGATCAGGCGCCTTGATGCGCGGCACAACAAAAGAACCCGGCAAAGCTGTCACGCTTTGCCGGGTTCTTTCGTTGACGCCATCGGCCGGGATCAGCCGATGGCGTCTGTCTCACATTACTTGACCAGTGCGCTCATCGGCACCGCTTCGGAAATCGTCCAGGAACCGACGACGCCCGGCTTGCCCTTGTCGACACCGACGATCAGGTAACGGGCCTTGTTCTGGTGGTGCAGTTCGGCTGTGAAGGTGCGCGGTCCAAACAGGGTCGGTTCGTCCTTCATCTTTTCCAGTTCGGCAACGACGCCATCGGCTTCCGTGGTCTTGGCGCGTTCGACGGCCTTGGCCCAGACATCGATCATCGAATAACCCGGATAGACATACTGGCTCGACGGGTCGGTGCCGGTTGCCGTCTTGTAGGCGGCGTTGAATTTCTGCACGTCGGGGTTCGGGTCATCGCCGTAGATCGAGCCCTGCACCGGTGTGTAGAAGTTCGAAAGGTCCGGAACGGCCGACAGCCAGTAACTGCCATCGACGCCAGAGCCGTTGAGGATCATCGAGTTGATGCCGGCAGCGCGGATCTGCTTGATGGCTGATACGGCGCCCGGCATCATCGTGCACAGCATGATCGCGTCGGGCTCCTGCGGCAGCGACTTGATGCGGGTGATCTGCGCGGCAATCGAGGCATCGTCGTTCTTGAACGTGTCCTGTCCCAAGAGCTTTGCGCCCTCTGCCGCGATCTTCGGCATCATCCAGTCGAAACCGTCGCAGATACCCTTGTTATATTCGGTCCAGGTATCGAGCAGGCGGTAGAAGGTTTTTGCCTTCTTTTCTTTGTAGGCCCATTCCGCCATCGTCGCACCCTGTACGGCGGCGAGTACCGAGGCGGAGAAGGAGTGGGGGCCGACGCCCTGGATGCCGGCCTTTACCGATTCCGCGCAGAGAAAGAAGGAGACAAGGCCTGCATCTTCGGCGGCAAGCGCTGCCGGTGCGCCGAAATCGTAGTCGCAGGAAACGACAACCAGGTCGGCACCCTGGTCGATGACCGAAAGACCGGCCTTGGCGCCTTCGGCACGGTCGGACTTGGTGTCGGCGCTGACGACCTCGATCTTCTTGCCCAGAAGCCCGCCGGCCGCATTGATCTCGTTGATACGGATCATCGCCGCATCCTGCGCCGGCTTGTCATAGGCTTCCATGAAGCCGGAGGCGGCGGTTGCGAAGCCGACGACGATCTTGCCGTCGTCGGCAAGTGCGGGGAACGCTGCCATAACGGCAGCCATGGCCATTGCCAGTAGTCGTGTCTTGCCCAGTATGCGTGTCTCGTATGCCATTGACGTCTCCTTTTTTGACCGACGGTTTCCTCTCCGTCGACTATTTGTTGCGGTTGACGCGGAAGAGTGTGATTTCGCGATTGCCGATCAGGCCGGCCGGACGCAGCGCGAGGATCACGATCATGATGACGCCGAGAGCGATCTCCTGGAGCCCCTTGGGAAGGGCGAAGGTGGTCGACCCGAGCGGAACGCCCGCCTCCAGCCAGCGCAGGGCCTGGATGAGGGCGGACAGCAGCAGCACCCCGATCACCGCCCCCGACAGGCTGCCCATGCCGCCGACGACGAGCATGGAAAGCGTGATGAAGGTGAGGCCGAGATAGAAGGTGTCCGGCGTGACGACGCCGATGGAATGCGCCATCGCCGCACCGCCGAGACCCATGATGGCGCCGGAAATCGTGAATGCGACAAGGCGTTCCCGGGGAATGTCGACGCCGGAGGCGGCCGCCGCCGTCGGCTCGTCACGGGCAGCCCGCAGTGCAAGGCCTGAGCGTGAGATCGCGTGACCCCAGGCAATGAAGATCGCAACGACTGCAGCGCCCGCATAAGGCCAGAGGGTGCGCACGATCGGAATGCCGACAACGGATGAGGTGGCGCCGGTGACGCTTTCCCAGTTGGAATAGATGGTGTTGATCATCGCCAGAACCGCAAAGGTAGCGATCGAGGCGGCAATGCCCGAGAGCCGCATCAGGACCTTGCCGAAGATCAGCGCCGCAAAACCCGCAAAGAGCGCTGCGATGATCGCCGACTGCCAGTAGGGCAGGCGCGCCTCGAGCAGGAAACTCGGCAGGCCGGGCAGCGAGGCCTTTTTCATCAGCGGATTGATCGTCAGCCATGCCGCGGCATAGGCGCCAAGGCAGGTAAAGCCGATATGGCCGAAGCTCAGCACCCCGGAATTGCCGATGAAGATATAGAGCCCGACGACGAGGACGACCCGCACCATGATGTCGATCATCGCCTGGTTGAAGGGGCGCGAGCCCAGCATTACCGTCAGCGCGGCAATGGCAAGGACGAGGAGCGACAGCAGGATCGGCGTGATGATCGTCTTGCGGGCAAGCGCGAACGGGGCAGGCTTGCGCGGATTGGCAAGGGTTTCGGGAAGGGTGGAGAGGCTGGCATCGGTCATGGGTCAGACCCTTTCCTTGGTGCCGCGGGCGGCGATCAGGCCCTGCGGGCGGAACAGGAGAACGAGGATGACGGCGCCGTAGACAAAGGCGTCGCGGAAGGGGCGGGCATCCACAGGCAGCACGACCTGCATGATCACGGAGGCCGCGCCGAGCAGGAAGCCGGCGAGCACTGCGCCCGCGAGGCTGCCGAGACCGCCGATGACGGTGGCGATGAAGGCCATCAGCATGATCGAGGCGCCCATCTGGATATCGACCGTGCCGGTCTGGCTGCCGAAGATCATGGCGATGGCGCCGGCGAGAGCGCCTGACAGTGCGAAGGCGCCCATGATGACCCGGTTGGCGCGCACGCCAAGCATGCGGGCCATCGAGAAGTTTTCAGCCGCCGCCCGCATTTCGAGCCCGAAGCGTGTCCGTCTCAGGAACAGCGTCAGACCGACCAGGATGATGACGGTTGCGATGATGGTGATCAGCTGCAGGAGTGGCAGACGGGCGCCGAAGATTTCCACCGGCTGCGACAGCATCGGCAGGAGCGAGATCGACTTCGGCCGGCTCGTAAACAGCATCAGCAGGAAATAGCGGATGACGAAGCCGAGCGCGAAGGAGGCAATCATCATCGTCGCCGGGCTGGCGCGCCGGAAGCGGCGGAAGACGACGATCTCGCACAGCACCGAAAGCCCGGCGCCGATCAGCAGCACGAAGGGGATCAGCAGGTACCAGGGCAGTTGCCCGGCAAAAACGATCGCTAGCGCATCGGTCGATGGCCACAAAAGCGCGAAGATGGAAAAGGCGATGACGTCGCCATGGGCGAAGTTGACCAGCCGCATCACGCCGAAAATCAGCGCGATGCCGAGCGCGCCGAGGGCATAGAGTGAGCCGAGCGAGAGGGAATCGAAGACGATCTGCAGCATCTCAATGATCCTCGTAACCGAAATAGGCGGCCTGGACGGCCGCACTGTTGCCGACTTCGCGGGCGTTGCCGTCAAGCACGATCTGGCCGCCGCGCATCAGCAGCATCCGCCCGCCGACCAGGGTGGCGCGGGTGGAGCTTTGCTCAACGATCAGAAGCGTCAGCGCCTTCAGCGACTGCAGCGCAATCAGCCGCTCATAGACCTGGTCGGTGATATTGGGGGCAAGACCCAGCGACGGTTCGTCGATGGCGATCAGCCGCGGGTTGGTCATCAGAGCCCGACCGATGACGAGCATCTGCTGCTGGCCCCCTGACAAAAGCCCGGCCTGACCGTGGCGCCGCTCCTTGAGGATCGGGAAGGTCTGGTAGACGGCCTCGAGATCCTCGGCAGTCTTTGCCTTCCAGCCACGATCCCTGGCCTTCATGCCCGTGCCGACCATGAGGTTTTCCTCGACCGTCAGCGAGCCGAAGACATCGCGACCTTCCGGCACCATCGAGAAGCCGAGGCGGGCGATATCTTCAGGCGCCTTGCCGGTGATGTTGTAGCCGTCGAAATCGATCGTGCCACAGGAGGCCGGCGTGACACCGGCGATGGCGCGCAGCAGCGATGATTTTCCAGCCCCGTTCGGTCCGGTGATGAAGACCGTGTCGCCATCCTTGATTGACAGCGAGACGCCGCGCACAGCGGTAAGGCGGCCGTAGCGCACCTCGATATTGGCAAGGACGAGCAGGCTCATAACCGCACCTCCGCAGCCGGCACGGCCGCATCTGCGGCGGTGCCCATATAGGCGTGACGCACCTTTTCGCTCTGGCGGATCTCGGCGGGCGTACCCTCCTCGATAACGGCCCCGGAATCGAGCACGACGATGTGGTCACAGAGGCCGAGCACCAGCCCGACATTGTGTTCGATGATCAGCACGCCGCAGCCGAGATCGCGCGCGATGCGTTTGACGAGCGCCGAGAGGTCCGTTGCTTCCTGCGCGCTCATGCCGGCGGCCGGCTCGTCGAGAAGGATAAAGGCCGGCCGCCCCATCAGCGCCCGGCCGATGGCGACACGGCGTTCGTCGGTATAGGGCAGGGTGCCGGCGGTGCGCGACCCGAGCGCCGAAATGCCGATCCAGTCGAGCATAGCTTCCGCCTCGGCAACCGCCGCGCGCCGGCTCATGCCGAGCCCGACGCCGGTGACTTCAAGATTGTCAATGACGGCAAGGTCGCGAAACAGCCGGCCGCCCTGGAAGGTACGGGCAATGCCGCGACGCCGAACCAGATGGGGCTTCAGCTTGCCGAGCGGCGCGCCGTTCAGCTTCACAGCGCCTTCCGTCGGCATCTGGAAACCGGTCAAGACGTTGACGAGCGTTGTCTTGCCGGCGCCGTTGGGGCCGATCAATCCGCTGATATGGCCAGGCTTGATGTCGAGCGTGACGGATGACAGGGCTTTCAGCCCCGCAAAGGCCACGGACACGTTTTCCGCGCTGAGATGACCGCCAAGTTGAACCATGAACCCCTGTTCCTTTGTTGCAGACGGAAAAGGGCATGCGACATCGGGCCGTGTGCCGGCCATGAAACGTGTCGCGATGTTCCCCTTTTTCTCCGGCGATCTCTGCGGACCACTCGGAGGTAAAATCACGCCGTTTGCCGGCGTCGTCTTGTCGTTGCGCGCGCCGGATCTTGATGCCCGGCGCGTCGGGGGGCCGGCATGCGCCGACCAACCCTCCCGATGCCTTCTCCGGTTCCTCTTCCGGAGATCCGACCGCCTCAGGCGGTCAGGGTGTCTTCTGCCTTGGCCAAAGCCGCGCGCCGTTCGGCGCGGGCGGTCAGCGCCTCGTCCAGCGTCACCGGCACGAAACGCGCCGGCGTATGCGGCTGCAACTGGGCGATCCGGTCCATGTCGGCGGAAATGACCACGCCGAGCATCATGTAGCCGCCGCCGGACACGGCGTCGCGGTGGAGCACGATCGGTTCGGTGCCGCTCGGCACCTGGACGGAGCCATAGGGGTAGCAGGCATCGACGATGTTGGACGGATCGGAGCCGGCACCGAAGGGCTGCTCGCGGGCGACGAATTCGAGCGGCGTGCCACCCCGGAACCGGTAGCCGATGCGATCGGCCTCCGGCGCCACCTTCCACGTATCTTCGAAGAAGCGCTTGCCAGCGGCCTCGGTAATGCGATGCCAGTAGATGCCGGGCAGCATCCTGAGTTCGATGGCACCGGACACGCCGCCGCGAAGATCAGTCGGAAGCGACCGGCCGGGCTTACCAGTGCCGGTTCCAACCGGGATCTCGTCGCCGGCCTTCAGCACGCGCCCCTCAAAGCCGCCAAGCGCGCCGAGCATGTAGGTGGAACGCGATCCCAGCACGACCGGAACGTCGATGCCGCCGGAAACGGCGATATAGGCGCGGGCGCCGGATTTCAGGTAACCGAAGGACAGACGGTCGCCGGCTTTCACCGCAAAACTTTCCCAGGTGGGCCGTTCTTCGCCGTTGACCTTGGGCGGCAGTTCGCCACCGGTGACGGCGACCACGGCGGGTGCCGTAAATTCCAGCTCCGGCCCCATGAAGGTTGCCTCAAGGATAGCTGCACCCGGCTCGTTGCCGACAAGCAGGTTGGCGATGCGGGTGGCAAACCGGTCCATGCCACCGCCTTCGGGAATGCCGACATGGTAATAACCGGGACGGCCGAGGTCCTGCACGGATGTTGCAAGACCGGGAGTGATCACCTTAATGGCCATTGAGAAGCTCCATCAGGTTGGCGTTGGTGCCCAGCATATCTCGGTTGAAATCGGTGAGGCTGAACGAGCAGTCGCGCACGGTCGGCTGCCAGCGGTTGGCATCGATCTCTTCGAGCGTCGCGTCGTATTCGTCGCGGTTGATCGCCTTGAATTTTACGATGTCGCCCGGCTTGAACAGGGCCATCTCGTCGGTCAGGTAACGCACGCTGCGGGTGGGATCGTAGATCGGCGCGGGTGTCACGCCATACATCTGGTAACCGCCGGCGCCGCGCACCGAATAGATCGCCGCAAAGCAGCCGCCGTGGCCAACCGTCAGCTTTGGCGTATCAGTGCGGGGCCGCAGATATTTCGGCGCTTCGATCTGCTTCTTGCGCTCGACCATCTGATAGAGCCAGGGCAGGCCGGCAACGAACCCGACCATGGACACGAACCACGGCTGTCCGGAATAGGCGGCGATGAAGTCCTCGATCGTCGCGTAACCGTTGATGCGCGCTGAATATTCGAGGTCGGTGGCGCTCGGGTCCTGATGGCGCTCGCGAAACCGCATCTCCGTCTCATGCGTCCACGGATCCTGGAAATAGACCGGCAGTTCGATAATGCGGGTTTTCAGCGTCGCATCGGATTTCGACGCCGCGTCCTCCATCGACTGCAGTTCCTTCAGGAGGTCCTGCGGCGCGATGATATCGGGATCGAAGCGGATCTGGAAACTGGCATTGGCCGGGCAGGTCTCGGTCACGCCGCGGATGCCGGCGGCCCGCACCGCATTGATCATCGACAGGCCGGTGAAGAATGAGGCGAGCGACATGTCCTCCGACACTTCGCCGAAGATATGCTCGTCACCGCCGAAATTGAAACGTATCGACATCGAACCTCCTTGTCAGCCGGCAAGCGCCGTGGCGTTGTCTTGAAGCCAGCCTTCCAGCCAGCGGGTATGCACATCTCCGGCCCGGACCGACGGATCGGCGGCAAGAGCCAGGAAAAGCGGCTTGGTGGTCTTAACCCCGCCGATCTCCAGTTCACGCAATGCCCGCGTCAGCCGCATGATTGCCGCTTCGCGGGTCTCGGCATGGACGATCAGCTTGGCGAGCAGGCTGTCGTAGAAGGGCGGCACCTGATAACCGTTGTAGAGCATGGAATCGAAGCGCACGCCGGGGCCGCCGGGAATGCGCAGATCGCCGATCGTGCCGGGGAAGGGCGCAAAATCCCTGGCCGGATCCTCCGCATTCAGCCGGACCTCGATGGCATGACCCGTGACGGTCACGTCTTCCTGCGCGATCCGCAGCGGTTCCCCGCCGGCAATGCGCAGCATTTCGGCAACGAGATCGATGCCGGTGATCGCTTCCGTCACCGGATGCTCCACCTGAATTCGGGTGTTCATCTCGATGAAATAGAAGCGGTCGGCCTCGTCGTCGTAGAGATATTCGACGGTGCCGGCGCCGGAATAACCGACCGCCTTGGCAAGCGCCACGGCCGAAGCGCACAGCTCTTCGCGCAGGCTTGTGGAAAGTGCCCGCGAAGGCGCCTCTTCCCACACCTTCTGGCGACGGCGCTGCAGCGAACATTCCCGCTCGTAGCAATGGATTGCTTGCTGGCCGTCGGCCAGCACCTGCACCTCGATGTGGCGCGCCTTGCCGATCACCTTTTCCATATAGAGCCCGCCGTCTCCGAAGGCGGCCAGCGCTTCGGCCTGCGCCTGCGGAAAGGCCTGCTCGAATTCGGCCAGAGAATTGGCGATGCGGATGCCGCGCCCGCCGCCGCCGGCGGCAGCCTTGATCATGACCGGAAAGCCAGTTGCCTCCAGTACATGGCGCCCGGCCTCGATGCCATCGACGCGGCCCGTGGAGCCGGGAACGACCGGCACGCCGGCAGCAGCAGCGGCCGTGCGGGCAGACACCTTGTCGCCCATCAACCGGATCGCATCGCCCGACGGCCCGACAAAAGTGAGGCCGGCTGCCGTGACGGCATCGGAGAAACCGGCGTTTTCGGCGAGGAACCCATAGGCGGGGTGCATGCTGTCGCAGCCTTTTTCAAGCGCTGCAGCAATGATCGCCTCGATGTTGAGATAGGATTTTTTGGCGGCGGGCGGGCCGATATTGACGGCTTCATCGGCAAGTTGCACATGCAGCGCCTCCGCATCCGCCGCCGAATAAACGGCGACTGTGGCAATGCCGAGATCCTGCGCCGCGCGGATGACGCGCACGGCAATCTCGCCACGATTGGCTATCAGCAGCTTCTTCAGCATCAGTCGATATCCGCAAGCGGTGCGCCGGCCATGACCGGATCTTCGTTGTCGGCGGCGAAGCGGATGTTTTTGCCCGAAATTTCAGCCTTCACCTCGTGGAAGGACTTCATCACCTCGATCAGCCCGATGACATCGCCGGCTGTGACATCGTCGCCATCCGCCTTGAACGGCGGCGTGTCGGGCGAGGAACTGCGGTAGAAGGTACCGGGAAGGGGAGAGAGAATCTGGGCCATGTCGATCTCCGGATCAGGCGATGAAGGAAAAGAGACGGGCATTAAAGACCGCCTTTTCGGCGGCTGTCGATGTCATTGCCAGGGCGCGATTGCGCGGCGCACGGTTCTCGCAATATCGATGGCATTCGGAGTGTCGGAATGCACGCAGATCGTCTTGCAGCCCACCGGGAAGAGGCTGCCGTCATTGGCAGTGCCCTGTCCATCGGTAAGGGCACGCAGGCACCGTTGCGCCATCAGGTCCGGGTCCATGGCGGGATGTTCGCGGGTGACGATCAAAAGTCCCCCCGGCGCATAGTCGAGGTCCGCATAGAATTCAGGCACGAATTCGATGCCACGCTCGCTGTAGATCGTGTCGTGAAGTGTTG
>JAIXTO010000156.1 GCA_027483885.1 Rhizobiaceae bacterium | reverse complement strand
TGCAGGCACTGGAACTCGTAGGAGCCGACAGCAAAGTCCGGGCCCGCCATCTGATAGACGGCGGCGAGCGTCTGGGCATTGTGGGTGGCAAATTGCGGGAAGACGGCATCGCGTGCGTCGAGAAGTTTTTTCGCGCAGGCGAGATAGGAGACATCCGTGTGGACCTTGCGGGTATAGACGGGGAAATCGCCGAGGCCATCCAGCTGGGCACGCTTGATCTCGGCATCCCAATAGGCGCCCTTGACGAGGCGCAGCATGATACGGTGGCCGCAGCGGCGGGCGAGATCAATGATGAAATCGAGCACTAAGGGGCAGCGCTTGCCATAGGCCTGCACGACAAAGCCAATGCCGTTCCAGCCGGCAAGATCCGTGTCGAGGCAGAGGCTTTCGAGAAGATCGAGCGAAAGCTCCAGCCGGTCTGCCTCTTCCGCATCAATGTTGAGGCCGATGTCATAGGTTTTGGCAAGAAGCGCCAAAGCCTTTACCCGCGGCAGAAGCTCGTCCATAACGCGCGAGACCTGCGTTCGCTGATAACGCGGGTGAAGCGCCGAAAGCTTGATGGAAATGCCGGGGCCGGCATAAACGCCACGCCCGGCGGCAGCCTTGCCGATGGCATGAATGGCAGTTTCATAATCGCGGTAATAACGCTCGGCGTCGGCCATGGTGGTGGCCGCTTCGCCAAGCATGTCATAGGAATAACCAAAACCCTTGTCTTCCATCGTGCGGGCGCGGCGCAGCGCCTCATCGATGGTTTCGCCGGTCACGAACTGCTCTCCCATCATGCGCATCGCCATGTCGACACCGCGCCGGATGACCGGTTCGCCGCAGCGGGCGATGAGACGGGTGAGTGCTGCCGAAAGGCTGCGGTCATTGACGGTGGCTGTCAGCTTGCCCGTCACCACCAGCCCCCAGGTGGCGGCATTGACGAAGAGCGAGCGTCCGCCACCCATATGCGACTTCCAATCGCCGGCGGAGATCTTGTCGCGGATCAGCGCGTCGCGGGTGGCGGTGTCTGGAATGCGCAAAAGCGCCTCGGCAAGGCACATTAGCGCCACGCCTTCCTGGCTGGAGAGCGAATATTCATGCACCAGACCCTCGACGCCACTGCCGCGATGTTTTGCGCGAAGCGCCGTCACCAGCGCGCGTGCCGTCTCGCGGATCTCGCGCTTGCCTGCCTCCGGCAGTGTTGCCGCCTGCAGCAGCGGCTGGAGGCATTCGGCCTCCGGGCGGCGATAGGCGGCGGTAATCGCTTGCCGCAGTGGCGTCTGCGGCCGGATCGGCGGTGCGAAATCGGCAAAGGGCTGGCGGAAAATTGTGGAGGGGGCGCCGGAAAGGGTCATCGGAAGGTCTCGATCACGAGGGCTGACGGTGACCACAGATTACACCAAAGACACGTCCATCCAGCGTCTTTAATCATGGCATTTAATAGAGAATTTCGTT
The DNA here is from genome assembly GCA_027483885.1 of Rhizobiaceae bacterium. GTDB lineage: Bacteria > Pseudomonadota > Alphaproteobacteria > Rhizobiales > Rhizobiaceae > Neorhizobium. The sequence goes on along the minus strand of JAIXTO010000156.1, from coordinate 26,676 downwards.
ATTAAATTTACAAAGTTGCGGAGGATTTCTCTATGGAAACGCCAAAAACAGACGAACTGGACAGTTTCGATCTGAAGATTATCGAGGCGGTGTCGGACAATGGGCGGATTTCGGTGACGGATCTGGCGACCAAGATCGGCCTGTCCAAAACGCCGTGTAATGCACGCCTGAAACGCCTGGTGGACCACGGTTATATCCTGGGCTTTCGCGCCGTGATCAATCCACAGAAACTCGGCCTCGATCACGTGGCTTTTGCCGAGGTGAAACTGTCGGACACGCGGGAAAAGGCGCTGACCGAGTTCAATCAGGCCGTGCGGCGGATCAAGGAAGTGGAAGAGTGCCACATGATCGCCGGCCGCTTCGACTATCTGCTGAAGGTGCGCACACAAAACATCCGCCGTTACCGGGAGGTTCTGGGCGAGAAGATCTCAAGTCTTCCCCATGTAGCAAGCACGTCCACATCGGTTGCGATGCAGTCCGTCAAGGAAAGCTGACCGGACAAAAAACAGGCAAGAATGCTGTCGTTTTTTTGACAGGGAGTACCGTTTTTGGGCAAGTCGCCCTCGCCGGTAACAGGGAACTCCGGCTACATAAGACGCTCGCAAACCGAAAGGCCTTGCGAGTTTTCCCCCAGATTTGCCCTGCCGCTTGGCAGGGCTTTTTTCTCTCGGGGACGTCATCGCCCATAGGCGACCATTCTCATCCTTCGTGACGTCTAGAACACCACGCTTCCGGCCATGAAGGCGAGGACGACGAAAACCAGGAACACGATGATGGCAATGAAGAACAAGACACGCGCAATCGTCGCGGTCGCAGCCGACACGCCGGAAAAACCGAGGAAGCCGGAAATCAGAGAGATAACGAGAAAAATAAGAGCCCACTTCAGCATGATCGTTCCTTAAGCGTCGTTTGCTGCCTTAAACGCAGCAGCCTCAAGCGGGTTCCATGGCCTTTCCGCTGTTGGTGCCGCGGCTGTGGCCCTTGAGACCCGTGCGACAATGCGCCATGATCGGCCCATCGCTGCAGGCTGCAGAGCCGACCAAGAATGCGCGGCGCGTCGGGGTTTTCCGCTTGATCCCATCGGTCGATGCCGGCAAGGACGCTGGCCAGGAAGGAGGGTCCCTTGACATATCAGCATTCGATGATCTGCCACACGGAGGGCATCCAGGCGCTTGGTCCGGCGAAATGGCGCGGCCTTGACGGGTCCGTCAGCGTGTTCTGGGATGCCCGGGGCGAGGCAGGCGCCAAGGGGTATTATCTCTCGCCTGACCCGAAAATCATGCTGTTCTTCAACGATGTCTCCGAACAGATCTCCATCACCAACCGCGCGGTGGAGACTGAGGGGCAGTTTCGGCCGATGACGCGCGCCCTCTATGTGCCGGCTGGCGTTCCGATGTGGAGCCGCTTCACATCCATGCACCGGTTCTCCCATCTCGATCTTCACCTGCACCGGGATCGTCTGGTGAAGCTTCTTACGCCATCGATCGGCCGGTCTGCGGCGCTTGCGGCCTTGCAGAAGCCGGTGGAAACACAGGAGACCCTTGCCGTCGAAAAGCTGGCGAGCCTGCTGGTCGAGGAAGTCTCGGCACCCTCCCGGCATACGGCCTTTTCGGAAAGCCTGATCGCCGGCATCGTGACGGGGCTTCTGGATCTGTCAGGGGCCGAGGAGAAGCCTTGCGGGCGCCTGACGCAGGCGCAGATGAACAAGCTCGAGGTTTTTTTGGCGTCGCGGACGGATTTCCGTGCATCGGTTGTGGAAATGGCGGCGGTGGTCGGGCTGTCGGAAAGCTGGTTTGCCAGCGCCTTCAAGCAGACGACCGGCGTGACACCGCTGCGCTGGCAACTCTCAAAGCGTATCGCCATGGCGCAAAGGCTTCTGCTCGGCAGCGGACTGACCGTTGCCGATATCGCCCTCCAACTGGGTTTTTCAGATCAGGCGCACCTCACCAAGGCATTTCGCGACACGGTCGGGGAAACCCCGGCCGCCTGGCGCCGCTTACAGCAGAGGCAGAACCTTTAGGGAGTGCCGTCCGAAACGCCGGACGGCACCGATATGTTTTACCAGGTCTGGCGAAGCGTTGCCGAGACCGCCCGGCCGGGATTGTAGAAATCCGCGCCGAAGCCGCCATAGGCCACGTGCTTTTCATCGAAGATATTGCTGGCATGGAGTTCCAGCGCGGTGTTTTTTGCCACCTTGTAGGTGATTGCCGCATCGAAAACGACACTGCTGCTGGTCTTCTGGGTATTGGCATCATCGAAATAATAGGCGCTTGAATAACGCCCGCCGACCCCGAACGTCATGTCTCCGCGTCGCCCGTTGCCTTCCAGCGCGTAATTCACCCAGACCGAGGCAATATGATGCGGCACGAAGGAAAGTTCGTTGCCCTCATTCCCCTGCGTGCCGTTCTTCACAATCTCGGAGGAGAGATAGGAATAGGCAGCCGTCAGGCTCCACGCATTGGTCAGTTCCGCCTTGGCCTCCAGATCAAGGCCACGCACGCGGGCTTCGCCGATGGTGGATTGAAGGTTGGTGGCCGGGTTGGTGCGGGTGATGTTGTTTTTGGTCAGGTCATAGACGGCGGCGGTAAAAAGCGCAGGGAAGGCCTCCGGGCTGTATTTCACGCCCACTTCATACTGTTCGCCGCGCTCCGGCTCCACGGAAACCGAGGCCGGCACCACCGATTGCGCGTAGCTCGCATAGGTCGCGATCTCCTCCGTCCACCGGTAGGTCAGGCCGAAGCGGCTGGTGAACTCGCTGAAATCGCCCTCCTCGACCGCGCCCGAGAGGCGGTTGGACTGCTTCATATCGATCCAGTCATTGCGCAGGCCAACGGAGGCAATCAGCTTTTCGGAAAAGGTCAGGTCCTGCTGCACGTAAAGCGCCTTGGTGTCCTGATCCGTCTTGGTGCTGGCATAAAGCGGCACGGACGACGGGGCACCCGTATAGACCGGGTTCAGCCAGTCGATGCCGGGTGCTGCCCCGTAATAGGAGCGGCTTGAATTGCCGGAACGGTTATATTCCATGCCGACAAGGCTGCGGCTTTCGATCGTCTCGAAGCTTGCATCATATTGCAGATGCGCATCGATGATGAAGGCGTCGAGCGCCGTGTCATTGCCGAAATAGGAGCGGTTGGCGATGGTGCCGCTCGCCGGTGTCGAGGAAATATAGGCGTAGCCGAAATCGCTGTCGGTCTTGGAGTAGCGGGCGTTCGAGTTGAAGGTCAGGCCCGATCCGAAATCATGATCGACCATGACGCTGACCGAATTCCGGTTCGTGCCGCGATAGTTGTAGTCGGGCTCGCCGAAGAAGCGGCTCCGGTCAAAATCCGTGCCGACCGGATGCCCGCCGCTGCCGGGAACGCCGTCGCGGTTCAGGTGGTCATAGATGACGCTGAGGCTGGTGACATCCGTCGGGCGCCAGGTGAGGCCACCCATGAAAAACTTCTCGTCGTTCTGCGAAAAATCATATTCCTCGTCGGCTTTGCGGACCTTGCCGGTCAGGCGGTAGGACAGCGTATCGTCCTCGGTGATGTTGTCGCCGAAGTCGAAGCCCGCCTCGGCGCTGTCGAAGGAACCGCCTGTGGTATAGACCTCACCAAAGCGCTCCGTTTTCGGCCGCTTGGTGACAAAATTTACCGAACCGCCCGGATCCGATACGCCTGATGTGGTGGAGTTGGCACCCTTCAGCACCTCCACCCGTTCAAAGGCGTAGGCTTCTTCACGAATGCCGCCGAAGGGGCGCCCGATCAGCAAACCATCGCGATAGGTATGGGCATCGAAGCCGCGGATCTTGAAATAATCGAAGCGGTCGTCCGAGCCGTAGAAATCGGTGGCAACGCCTGCGCTGTATTGCAGGACCTCTTCCACCGTCTGCGCGTTGCGCTGCTGGATCTCCTTGGCGGTGATTACCGAAACGGAGGCGGGCGTATCGAGGATATCGGTTGCCATCTTGCTGCCGGCCGTCGACGTGCGGGCAACGATGGAGCGCGCATCATCATCGGCAGCCGTGCCGGCAATGGTGATCCGCTCCAGAACCGTCGTGCCTTCTGCGTCCTGCGCCTGCGCAAGCGAGGGCGCCAGAAGAGCCAGCGCCGTGCAGCCAAGCAGAACGGCTTTCCGTGATGCAATGCGAACCCTTTGCCCCTGAACGCATGGTGATGTGCTGTGCATGTGTAAATTCCGATACAATGATGCCCGCCCGCACCATTGCCGGTGCAAAGCCCCCAAAACTCGCGGGAATCCCTAACTTGAGTATCAGTGTCCGGTATTGTAGGAATCCCCGTTTTAGAACAAAACCCCGGAAACTTCTCACGCTATCTCCGGGCTTTGCCGGGATGCCGGTTGACGCCGCGGTCTGAACCTGAAAGTGAGGCTCAACTTAACGAACGGGAGACGTATCCGTGCTGCTTTGGTTGAAGGCATCCCTGCGCCCGGCCGTTCTCGGCCTGCTGGTCGTTCTTGCACAAGCCGGCAGCGCCGCCGCGCAGGAGACGGTTTTTCCCGTCACCATCGAACATGCCTTCGGCAAGACGGTCATCCCCGCCAAGCCGCGGCGTGTCGCCACGGTATCCTGGGCCAATCATGAAGTTCCGCTGGCACTCGGCATCGTGCCGGTTGGCTTTGCCGCCGCCAATTTTGGCGACGACGATGGCGATGGCCTTCTGCCCTGGGTGGCGGAAAAGCTTGCGGAACTGAAAGCGGAAAAACCTGTCCTTTTCGATGAAGGTGATGGCATCGACTTTGAAGCCGTCGCAGCAACGCGGCCGGATGTCATCCTTGCCGCCTATTCCGGCCTGTCAAAGTCCGATTACGAGACGCTGAGCCAGATTGCGCCCGTCATTGCCTATCCTCAATCGCCCTGGTCGACGGATTGGCGCGACATGATCCGGTTAAACAGCGCGGGCCTTGGCATGACGGAGGAAGGCGAAGCGCTGATCCGCACCACTGAACGGGAGATTGCCGAAACAGTCGCGCGCCATCCGGAACTTTCCGGCAAACGCGCCATGTTCATCACGCATCTTGCTGAAAACGATCTCAGCACCGTCAATTTCTACACCACCAGCGATACCCGCGTGCGGTTCTTTGCGGATCTCGGTTTGTCGGCACCTTCAAGTGTGGTTGAAGCGTCGAAAGGCAACCGTTTTTCCGGCTCGATCAGCGCCGAGCGTGTCGATGCCTTCGATGACGTCGACATCATCGTGACCTATGGCGACAAGAGCCTGATCGAAGCCCTGAAAGCAAATCCGCTCATGGCACGCATGCCGGCCGTCGCGAATGATTCTGTGGTTCTCCTGGGCCGCAACCCGCTTGGAACGGCTGCCAATCCGACGCCGCTCTCCATCTCCTGGGTGCTTGAGGATTATGTTGCGCTTCTGGCGGAAGCGGCCAAGACATCGAAATGAATTCTGAGCGCCACAGAGCCGGGCAGAACCGCGCAAGGAGCATCGCCCTTCTGCTGGCGTTTCTCTTCATGCTGGCACTGTCTGCGCTTTCCGTTGCCATCGGCACGCGGGTCGTCGGCTGGAGCGATATCGTCTCGGCACTGGGCGGACGCGTTGAAACCATAGGCGAGGCGGCTGTTGCCGTGCGCATTCCGCGCACGCTGCTCGCAGCACTGGGCGGTGCAGCCCTTGGCCTCTCCGGCGCCATCATGCAGGGCATTACCCGCAATCCGCTCGCCGATCCCGGCATTCTCGGCGTTAACATGGGCGCATCGCTTGCCGTCGTCATCGGCGTCGCCTGGTTCGACATGGCGTCTGCCAATGCCTATATCTGGACAGCCATCGGGGGCGCCGGCGCGGCCGCCATCTTCGTCTACGCGATCGGATCGATCGGGCGCGGCGGACCAAGCCCGCTCAAACTCTCTCTGGCGGGAGCGGCAACATCGATTGCCTTTTCCTCCCTCGTGATCGCCGTCATCCTGCCGCGAAACGACATTGCCGGCGGGATCCGCTCCTGGCAGATCGGTGGTGTCGGCGGCGCAACCTTCGACCGACTGTCCAACGTGCTGCCGTTTCTCGCCGTCGGTTTCCTCGTGGCACTCCTCTCGGCCCGCAAGCTGAATTCTCTGGCGCTGGGGGATGAACTGGCGGCAGGCCTTGGAGAGCGCGTAGCGGTTGCCCGAGCCATAGCCGCCCTCGGCGCCGTTCTGCTGTGCGGGGCCACCACCGCCGTCTGCGGGCCGATCGGCTTTGTCGGTCTCGTTGTGCCGCATTTTGTGCGGCTCCTGGCGGGCGTCGATCACCGCTGGCTGCTGCCGTTTTCGGCGCTCGGCGGCGCCTGCCTGCTGCTCACCGCCGATGTGTTCGGCCGCATCATCGCCCGACCGGGGGAAATAGACGTCGGCATTATCACGGCCCTGATCGGCGCCCCGTTTTTCATCTGGATCGTCCGCCGGCAGAAGGTTCGCGACCTGTGACACCGCTCAACGCCACCCTCCAGTCCCTCCGCACCAACCGCCGCCGCAGCGCACGGCGCAGGTCGGCCCTGATCGCGCTGATGCTGGCGGTGGTCGTCGCCCTTTTCCTGCTGACCCTCCTGCTCGGCCAGTCCTTCACGCCGCCGCAAGACATTTTTCGGTATCTGCTGGGTGAACCCGTGCCGGGCGTCGCCTTCACCGTTGGCCAGTTGCGGCTGCCGCGCGCCATCCTGTCGGTTCTCGCCGGTGCAAGCTTTGGGCTCGGCGGCGTCGCGTTTCAGACCATGCTACGCAATCCGCTGGCAAGCCCTGATATTATCGGCATCAGCTACGCCGCCAGCGGCGCTGCCGTCTTTGCCATTGTCGTCCTGTCGCTGAAGGGGCCTGTCGTTTCGGTTCTCGCCGTAACGGCTGCGCTGTCGATTGCGCTTCTGGTCTATGCCCTCTCCTTCCGCAATGGCGTAGCGGGAGCGCGCCTGATCCTCGTCGGCATCGGGGTGTCCGCCATGCTGGAGAGCATCATTTCCTATATCCTCTCCGGTGCGTCGGCCTGGAACCTGCAGGAGGCGATGCGCTGGCTGACCGGCAGCGTCAACGGCGTGCCGCTCGATCAGACACTGCCGCTGTTCGTTGCCTTCATCATCTTCGGCGGACTGCTGCTCATCCACGGGCGGGATCTCGAAACGTTGCGGCTGGGGGATGAGACGGCAGCGGCACTCGGCGTATCCGTGACGCGCCTGCGCATGATCGTCATCGTCAGTGCCGTCGGCATGATTTCCTTTGCAACGGCGGTGACGGGCCCCATCGCCTTCGTCGCCTTCCTCTCCGGCCCCATCGCATCGCGGCTGGTGAAGAGCGGCGGATCGCTGCTGGTGCCATCGGCGCTGGTTGGTGCCATTCTGGTGCTGGCGGGCGATTATTGCGGGCAGTTCCTGTTTCCGAGCCGCTATCCGGTTGGCGTCGTCACCGGTGCGCTGGGTGCGCCTTATCTCCTCTACCTCATCATTCGCGTCAACCGCAGCGGAGGCGCGCCATGACCGACCATCAACTCACCGCGACCGCCCTTCAGGCGGGTTATGGCGATACCCTGATCCTTGACGGTCTGGATCTTGCGGTCGCGGCCGGGCGCATCACCGTCATCGTGGGTGCCAATGCCTGCGGAAAGTCCACGCTTCTGCGCACCCTGTCACGGCTCATCACTCCCCGCTCCGGTCAGGTGGTGCTGGATGGCAAATCGATCCACAAGACCCCGCCGCGCGAGCTTGCAAAAACCCTTGGCCTGCTGCCGCAATCACCCATTGCGCCGGAAGGCATTACGGTGGCGGATCTGGTCAGCCGGGGGCGCCATCCCCACCAGGGGCTTTTCTCGCGCTGGTCGCTGGAGGATGAGGAGGCCGTCGCCTCGGCCCTTGTGGCAACCGGAACGCAGGATCTCGCCGAGCGCCCGGTGGATGAGCTTTCCGGCGGCCAGCGCCAGCGCGTGTGGATTGCCATGGCGCTGGCCCAGAAGACCGATCTTCTTCTGCTCGACGAGCCGACGACCTTCCTCGACATCAGCCACCAGATCGAGGTGCTGGACCTGTTGACGGATCTCAACCACGCGCGTGGCACCACCATCGTCATGGTGTTGCATGATCTCAATCTGGCGGCGCGTTATGCGGATTTTCTGGTGGCGATGCTGCACGGAAAGATCCATGCGCTCGGTCCGCCGCGGGAGGTGCTGACGGAACAAACCGTTCGTGATGTCTTTGGCCTTCAAAGCCGCATCATAGAGGATCCAACCTCCGGCACGCCCATCATGCTGCCCATCGGCCGTCACCGCATGGCCTTGCCTCACCCCTTGTACAAGGAAGATCAGCCATGAATGTTTCCCAGGAATTCAAGCTTTCCGGCATCGCGCTGCCGAAGGACGCAAGCGGCTTGCTCGACGAAATATGCGAACACTTCGTCGAACATGCTGAGGTTTCCCGTAACGGCAATCTCGTCTTGATGAAGAGCGACAAGGCACGGGTGGATATCCGGCTGGAGGTGCCGCACCTCCTCATCGAGCTTGCCTGCTCAAGCGAAGAGGACCTGGAGGAAAACCGCACCATGCTTGCGGAGCACCTGTTCTACTTCAACGGCGATGACCCGATGGAACTGACGTGGTCGCAGGCCATGCCCGAAGGTGCCCGTCCGCACGTACTGGAACTCACCGTCGTTTCTGCGGAAAATGTCACGCCGCACATGCGCCGGGTGAAGTTTGCCTGTGCGGACGTGACGCCGTTCGTCAACGACGACATGCATATACGGCTTCTGGTTCCGCCGAGAGGAAGAACGCCGGTCTGGCCAGGGTTTCAGGAAAATGGTCGCATCGCCTGGCCGGAGGGCGAGGACGCGCTTCTGGTGCGCGTCTATACCATTCGCGCCGTGGACGAGGAAAAGCAGGAGCTGTGGATCGATTTCTTCCAGCATCCTGAGCCGGGCGTCGCAACGCCGGGGGCTGATTTTGCCCGTGATGCGATGCCGGGCGATAAGGCCGCCCTGCTTGGCCCAGGCGGCGGACACCGGCCGGAGGCGGCCCGCATGCTGCTGATCGGCGATGAAACCGCGCTGCCGGCCATCGCGCGCATCGCCGCTGAAGTGCCCGAAGGCACAGTCATCGAGGCGATCATCGAAGTTCTCGACGGTATGGAAGAACAGCCGCTGCCGAGTGCCGGCAATCTGCGCGTGGAATGGCTGCACCGTGGGGCAGAGGCCGAACAGGGCGAGAGGCTGATTGCCGCGGCAAAAGCGGCCATTTCTGCTGTGGACCCTGACACATTCGTCTGGATCGCCTGCGAAAAGCGAGATCTGCGTCTTCTGCGCTCGCTCCTCAAGGCGCGCCAGCATGACAAGGCGAAAACCTATGCCGCCTGGTTCTGGGATCGCAGCGCCGCGCAATAATTGACGGACAATTGATCACTTTTATCATTCGCGATGCGCCGGGGCTTTGACCGGCGCTTCGCAATGACGAGAAGGCCCCCCTTCGCAATCAGCAACCGTTCGATTTCGGCTGTACACAGGAAGATAATACCGGCTGCGGAGCACGTGGAGATCCACCCCATCCGCCGACTATACGCGTGCCCTATTGGATATCCTCCCGCAGAGCGCCACTTTAGCGAGAATTGATTTTCCAAATTAACCGGAGGATGGTGGCACATCAGCACTTCCTGTGGAAATGCCCTTTGCTAACTTATCATAAACAAATGTTCCGATAAGACATATCATAATATTAAAATTCGAATATTTGGGTGGCCTGATATGAAATCAACGCCGGACTACCAGATGATTGGCATTGCAGTTCTCGCAGGTATTGGCGTCGCCTACCTCTTCTTGACGGGAGCCTTCCTGTAGCCATTACTGCAGCGGCAGCCGGATTTCCTGTCGTGAATGAGCGCTGAGCCGGCCACCCGACGGGATCGGGCGGCGACATCGGTTGAAATCCATTCCCAATGTCCCTGCCCCCCTGGACGATACCGGGCGTCAGCCGCCCCGGTCGTTCATCATCGAGCGAATTTCTTCCGCGCCACGGATGGCGTCCTTGTTGCCGGTTTCCGCCAGCACCTCGAAGATCTGGCGCGCGCCTGCGGGGATGCCCAGTTCCTGATAGGCGTAGGCACGAAGCACCATGAGGTCTGTCGTCTCCGTCTTCAGTGCAGCCCGCTGATCGAGATAGACCAGTGCTTCGCGGTATCGGCCGGCCTGAAACGCCGCCAGCGCACGATTTCCCAGGATGGACACCTGCAACTCGACGGCGCGGGCCGGGCGCTGAGGCGCCTTGGTGGCGGCAACGGCGGCATTGTCTGTAAGGCCAAGGCGCAAATAGGCGAGTGACTGCCCATAGGCGGCATCTTCCCGAATGTCGGCGGAAGGGCTGCCCAGCGCAGCCTCAAACGCCTGCACCGCTTCCAGTGGACGGTTGAGATCCATCAGGCACCAACCGTTCATCAGGGTATTGTCGGCAGCCGTTGCCGACGAGACACCCGCCCGGGCGCCGCAGGCGGGACGACGGCTGGTGCTTCTAACCGTCGTTGTCCGCGGCAAAACGGCAGCTTCCTCGCGTCTTCCCGATGGTGGGCGCTCCTGCGCCACCGTTTCAACCACCCGTTGGCGCGGCGCCTCCGTGACCACAGGCGGGACCTGCGCCATTGCCTGCGCCAATACCTGCGGCGTTGCCGTCTCACCGGCATCCGCGATGCGCTGGGAGCGCCCCGCCCATTCTTTCTGGATGGCAGCCACGCCGGCGCGGTCGTTGAGGCTTTGTCGAACGATCAGCAGCCCATAGGCCGAAGGTTCGTCGTCCGGCTTCCATTGCAGCGCCGTCTCGAACCACTGCATGGCCGTCTGCGGCTGGCGAAGCGTTTGCGCATACCAGCCCAGCTGCTGGGCGGCCGGCACGTATTTGGCAGCAATCACTTCCATTGCGATGCGCCGAAGAACCGGTTCGGCAATGACGGGTGCCGGGTTGAGGGCGAGCAGATTGGCAGCCGCGGCAAGATAGGTCGCCTTGGCATCGTCCGAACTGTCGCGCCACTCGAACATGATGTCTTCGGCCTCGATCGGCAGACCCCGGGCGATCAGCGCCAGTGCAAGCCCCTGTGACGCGGAAGCGGATTTCTCCTTCTCTCTGGAGGCGCGAAACCACTTTTCCGCATTGACCATATCGCCGCGCCGCTGAAACAGCCATCCCAGCAGCAGGCTGTCGGCCGGCAACTTGTCGCGCTCGGCAATAGCTTCCAGCCTCTGCACATCCTCCGGCGCCACGTCCATCCTGTTGTTTTTGTTGGCATCGGCCACGAAACGGCGTGCCAGATCATCCCGCAGCGCGTCAAATTCCGGCGTGCCGTCCGGCAAGGGGCGCTCGAACGCCAACAGCGGGCGCAGATCCGCCGGCGACAGCAGTTCTGCTGCTTTCTGGACCGTCGCGGCGCGTTCCTGGACGTTTTCGCATTGCTTCAAAATGTAAGTATAGGCGTCGACGCCGCGCTGCGGGCGGTCCGTGCGCACAAAAGCCTCCGCGATGCGCCAGAGGACATCGACATCGCTGCAATTGAGCAAGTTGGGATTGTTTGCCCCCAGTTCGATCACGGTGGCATATTGCTTCAGGTTGGAGGCGTTCACCAGACGACCGCGGGCCTCCGCCATCGCAAGGCGATTGAGCAGATCCGCCGGCGGCGTCCAGCCCGGCTCTGCCGCCTGCCGTTCGATGATGGCCTGGCGAATTTCCGGATACCGGGCCTCGGCATAAAGCTTCCACATCGCTTCCAGCTGCGGATCGCCGTTGCGCGGCACGGCAAGCGGATCGTCCGGCGGGGACCAGTCTGGATAAAGGCTGCGCAGACGGGCAATTTCCACCTTCAGCCGTGCCGTGTCGCCACGGCTTGCGAAATAACGCAGGGCGCTGAGATCCGGTTCGCTAGCAGCGTTCTGCACCGGCGAAACGGGGCGCTCCCTCTCTGTACGGCCGTCCGATGGGGAAACGACGCGCCCATCCGTCGCGGTCGCATTCTGAGCCTGCGCCAATCGCGGCCCCGTCTCGACGCCAAGCGCTTCTTTGGCCATGCGCAGCCGACCCTGCCTCTCCACCGGAACCAGCGACTGCTGGGCGCTGTCCACCGGAGTGGGTGAGGCAAGGCATGCGGTTGCGGGAACAAGAACGCCGATGGCCAGGATCAAGGCGGGAAAGGACCGTTGCGCAGGTTTCAGAGACATGCGGGCTTTTCCTCCCGGAGAAACGCAAGTGACAGAAGCTGGAGTGTCGAGGGATAATACAGCTCCGGCTGAAAGGCCTGTACATCTGCCGGAACCTTTGTGCCGTTTGCCACGCAATCCAGCAGGTCCACGATGATCCTGTAGCCATTGTCGGAGAGCACATCCATGGGCTGGCCGGTGGCCAGATTAATCGTTGCCATCGGCCGACCGGAGGGAGCAATGGCGCCCATCAGATGGCGAAGATAGGCAGCATCGCCGAGACCGGCCCGCGCGACGTATAGCGGAATACGAATGGCATTATACGAAAATTCAGATGCAAAGCCGGCCGCCGGCTGCGGCACTCTTTTCACGCTGACCCACTCGGCCGGGAGCCTTGCCGACCCGAACGCCAGGGACCGCAGGAGTTCGATACCGTCATCGCTCAGGTCCTGCCATTTGGGCGATGGTGCCAGTGCATTCATCACCGGAAAGGCTTCAAAGATCCAGTAGGACGGATTGATGACGGGGCCGTCGGTCCGGTCCCTGGCAGAAAAGCCGGTGGAGCCGGGCATCAGCAGGGTGCGCCCGCCATGCACAACCACGGCTTTCTGAAGCAGGGCCTGCGCCATGCGCGTGGCCGTTGCGATATAGGTGGAATTGCCCCAGGCAGCACCCGCCAGCGCCAGCGAATAGGCAATCAGCAGGTCGCCATCCGTGGCATTGTTGGCATCGGTGACATGCGGAGTGGCCGAAGGATCCCATTTCCATACCGCCAGCCCGTCGTCGCGCAGCAACATTTCGGAACTGGTAAAGCGCCAGATCAGCTCGAAATCAGCCCGGTTGCCGGCCAGATAGGACAAAAGCAGGCCATAACCCTGCCCTTCGCTGTGGCTGATGCCGCCATTGCCGTTATCCACGATGCGGCCGCCGCGATCGAGGAAACGCGCCTTGTAAAGGCTCCATTCCGACGCGTTCACAGGTGCTTCCTGCGCGGCCGCCACTTGAGCAAGCGCGAGATACAGCATTGCAACAGCCACAGAAAACCAGTGTTTCATGATCGTCTGCCCATTCTCGAGAGCATCAGCATTGTCGCCAGCCCCAGAAGCGAGCACAGGCCCACCACAAATGCTGAATAAAATAGAATATTGGTCGAGAGCCAGTTCGCCGCAACCAGCCGGTAATTGCTGAAAGACGGAGCGACCGTCTGGACGAAAACGATATCGTGCGCCGGCCGATTGGTTACCTCATCGATCTTTGCCCGATAGGACGTCATCCGGCCGGTCAGCAACTGCCATTTGTCCTGCTGTGCCAGACCGACTGCCCCCTCGAGCAGTTCAGCCGGCGTCGGGGCAATGACCGCCGTCCAGCGGGCGGTGCGTTCGGGGCTCTGACCCTGTCCAATCAGCAGCGTATCGTTGGATGAGGGCTGGAAAATCTCGTCCTGCTCGGGGAGCAGGCTGAGGGATTCCAGCGATATGTCGAACCGCCGCCCAATCCAGCCGCGAAGTCGGCCCAGAGCGTCGGTGATTTCCCCGCCGCTTACCTGCTGGCGCCATTTATCCATTGCATCCGTCGTACCGACATTCTGGGTGGAAGGTCCGCCCATCTGCGGTCGCCAGCTGTTGACCGCAGATGGCGAAACTCCGATCTGTGTGAGAAGTTTCGGCGGCATCTGGGCGATCGTGCCGACAAACAGTGCCGGCCGCTCGCCAAGCGCCTGGGTCGCCGAGACCATTTCAACCTGCGACAACCGCCCGGCCGACAAGGCCATCTTGCCGATGAAGGTTGCGGCCGCCCCCAGCGTGTCGGCCTCCAGATGATCGATCGACAGCAGCAGGGGGATTTTGGGATTGGGGGAATAACGCCCCACGCTTGCAATGCCGGCAAGGGTCGGGCTTTGCCCAAGCCGCGCAAATTGCGGCATGACCCATTGCGAACTGTCGAACAGGGCAAAGCGCGGGTTCTGTCCCGCCGGTGTGCCCGGCATGCAGGCAATATCCGCGTCGGTTTCCAGGGCCACTTCGATCCAGATCTCGTTCACCCCGGCCCGAATGTGCCGCAGAGGGATCTTCACGGGCAGCTTGCTGAAAACACCGCCGGTCGTCGTCTTGATCGGCAGGGTCGATGCGATGTTGCCGTTGATGTAGATGTCGATATGGCTGCCCGGCTTGACTTCCGGGGTGTAGGCGGCGTCAAGCAGCAGCGTCGCCTCGCCATAGGCATTGGCGTAGAAATCCGGGGCAATGGCGATGTTGAAGCTCGTGCGCAGCCGGCGCCCGCTGAATTCCACCGTCTGCACACCCATTTGCGACAGCGGCATGATCTCGCCGCCAGCGAGAATGGGTGCAGCAGGATCCTTCCAGCGTTGGGTGTCGATCAGGTCGCGCGGAACGGTGATCGGCCGATCGACGGAGGCAATGAGGGTTTCGATAGCTGAGCCTATGGCCTCCCAGGAAGGCCCGGAAATCAGCAGCAGACGACCGCGCCCCTCGCTTGCCGGCAAAACCGTTGCAATCGCTGCGGCACGCGCCGTCTCCGGCAGATCCGGAACCAACGGCTGCAATTCGCTCCACGTGCCGATGATCATTCCCAGCTGGCCGGGCGCCTCAGTCAGGTCCGCCCCGGTGGTGAACTGGAAGGACTGGTTGGGCATCGAGCCGAACAAGGACACGCCCTGAACCAGCCGCATCACGTTGGAGGTCGCATTGGTCTGGCTAAGCCCCGGCATCCAGATCTTGAACTGGGTCCTTCCCGCCTCGTCGACGCCGACTGCGCGAATGGCCTCAGCCACAGACAGCGGCGTTATCGTGCTGCTGGCAAACGACAGGTAGGTCTCCTTCGGATCGATTTCCGTCCAGAGATCATAGGTGGAGCGGATATCGCAGTCGGTGCGGTGGCGCTGCGAGGCTATCAGTTCAATACGGTTGACGCCGGCCTGAAGGATACCAGGCGCAATATCCAGGAGCAGTGAGGTCGCCGCATCGGCAGCCGCGATCCTTTCCTGCGCAAGCGGATGGCCGTTGATCAGGATCTGAAGCTCCGACACTTCCGGCGCGATAACGACGGCATTGCGAAAGGCGAGCTTGAGCTTTGCCGGCGTGCTCGCCTCCGCGTCCATCAGATAAACGCTCCACCCGCGCCGATCGTATTCGCCTTCCAGGACAAGGCTCGCGCTCGGCACGAGATAATGGCGCGAGACAGTCTCGACTGGCGCAGGCGCTGCGGAGAGCGGAGCCTCCACCGGCGCAGCTGGCGCAACCGGGACCGCCGGTGCCGGCATCTGGGGGACAGACGGTTCAGGCACCACTGCTGGCCGTGGCCGCGACAGCAGCGGTGGAATGACCGGAGTGGCAGGGGCAGCCGGCCGCTCCGGCGACATGTCGAACAAAGCGGGTTGTGCGCGCACACCTGTAGTCAGCGCCAGAAGGCAGCCCAGCATCGTCAGAAGCAATTTTGGATGCCTGGTCATTGCGCCGCCCCCCTCAGGCCGCGGAACAGATAAAGCAAACCGCGGCTCATCTGATACATGGCCAGGCCGAGAAACCAGATCGTTCCCCGGATGAGCCCCGGATTGCGGCGCCGGCCGCGCTGGAACTCTTCCCACTGCGCCGAGTTGGCAAAGAGCAGATCGGCAATCGAGCTTCGGTCCAGCGCATTTTGCGGCTGATACTGGCAGCCAAGGGTTGCGATATCACCACTGGTCTCGATGCTGCGGACCTTGATCGGCAAATGCACGAGATCAGTTCCGCCGCCATGCGGCTGAAACCGGATTTCCGCATTGGTGTCCTGTCGCAACGCACTGAGGTCACGGCCAAAGGCCTGCAGGCGAAGGCCGCCGACGGATACGTCCTCGATGGAGGCGGGATACCAGTTGTCGTCAAAGCCGAGTTCGCAGCGCCGGCGCACCCGGAACCGCCGAGAGGATGCCCGGTCTTTCCGCTCGGACACGACACCGAGCGCGCAGCCGGCAATGATGAGGTTCAGGAGGTTCCAGCCTCCGACCACCAGCAGCACATCGGCGTTATAGGGCTCGGTATAAATCCGATAACCGGCAATGGCGAGCGTGATCAACAGGCCGGCGAAGATGACGAAGAAAGGCCGGCTGAGTTCGGACAGGCGGTCGGAGGACACGTTCTCGTCCTTGGCCGTGACCTTGAACGTCGGTCTGGTCGGGTTCAGCATGACCGAAACGACTGCCGGAAGCAGATGGACCGTCTGGATGTATTCGTAAAGCTCGGAGATCCACGGCCAGCGAAACTCCCCGTAGAGGTAGTTCTGCAGCATCAGGTTCACCACCATGTAGGCGCTGGTATAAGCCAGAAACTCGCCGCCGGATGCGGTGAAGATCTCCAGGTCGAACAGGATGTAGAACAAGGGAGCAAAGAGGAAGGTCACCCGGGTAAACGGAAACAACCAGAACAGCGTGGACGACATGTAGCAGAGCCGCTGCGGAAACGACAATCCGCGCTTCAGCAGCGGAAAACGGAACCGCAGGATCTGCATCATGCCTTGCGCCCAGCGGCTGCGTTGCCCGATGAAGCTGGCAAAGGTTGCCGGCTGCAGGCCCGCGATCAGCGGCTTGTCCACATAGATGCTGTTCCAGCCGGTGCTGTGCAAGGCCAGTGCCGTTTCGCAGTCTTCGGTGATGCTGAGACCGCTGAAGCCATCGGACTGCTTGAGCGCCTCGCGCCGGAGAACGGCAGCCGAGCCACAGAAGAAAGCCGCATTCCATTTGTCGAGCCCGCGCTGGATGATGCCGTAGAACATCTCGTTTTCGCTCGGCATCGTCTCGAAGGTCTGCAGGTTGCGCTCGAGCGGATCCGGATTGATGAAGAAATGCGGCGTCTGCACGAGGAAAAGCTTCGGGTCCTTGTCGAAATAACCGACGGTTTCGCGCAGGAAGTCACGGGCCGGCGCATGGTCGGCGTCAAAGACGGCAACCAGTTCGCCCTGCGAATGCAAAAGGCCATTGTTGAGATTGCCGGCCTTGGCGTGTTCGTTGCGCTCGCGGCTGAGATAGTTGATGCCAAGGTCGGCGCAGAGTGTCACGAGCAACTGGTGCCGGGAAATGGCGGTTTCGGCCTCGCGCACGTCGGTGGAATGTTGCTTCTGTTGCGTTCCGCCATCGTCAAGCAGCCAGATCTGCAGCTTGTCTGCCGGATAGTCCATGGCCTTGGCCGCGGCCAGCGTATTGGACAGGAGATCCGCTCCTTCGTTGTAGCTGGGCACGAAGACATCGATCGTCGGCAGATAGTCGGGATCGACTTCGGGCGAAGGCCGTGGCGGCAAGGGCATGGCGACGATGAACAGGCTGAGACCCAGCATGACCACGCTGTACATTTCGGCGAGGTAGACCAGGATGCCGGGAATGAAGTTTTCGAGCTGGCTGATCGGCGGAATGGTTTCAGTCGTGCGCCAGAAGACGTAGCGCAGCACGATCGAGGTTCCGAGTGCCAGCGTGATCAACCGCCAGCGGCCGCCGGCTGCCGTGACCTTCAGGATGCCGAGCATGACCACGACGGTAAGGCTCAGCACGAGCTGCGTCTGCATGCTGACCGGCAGGGTGACGACGGCAATGGTCAGCGCCGAAATCAGCGCCCAGGGGATGATGCTGGAGGCCATGCCCTTTGTGTCCCTTCCGGATGAAGTGTTCATGGACTGCAACTTTACTTGTTATTGGCGGCGCAGGCGGCGGCGGTGGCGGGATCAAGGCAATGCGGCGAAGGAACGTGAGCGGCAGGCGCTGCCACCGTGGCGGCAGGGGGGGCTGCCACCGCGGCGGTGGGGGTTGTTCTTGTGGCGGCCGCGGATGGCGCCATCTGCGGCTGCAGAGCCGGGCCAGCGCCAAGTGCCGGGCCGGGCCCGGGCACGATGGGTCCGGGTACGATGACCGTGACAGGGCGCGGCTCCGGCGCTGCCGGGGCAACCACGGGCGCCAGAGGTTCCCGGCGGACAGGTGTGCGCGTGACGACGGGCACTTGCGGGCGATAGCCGAAGGAATAGGAGGCCGGAACGACGTCTGCTGGTGGCAGAACCTGCTGCCCGACATAAGCAAAGCTGTCGGGCACCGGCGCGGGCGCCCCGTATGGGTTCCATATCTGGCCCTGGAATGTGCCGGTAATGGTGTAGCCATACATGAAATTGAGAAGTTCGCGTTCGCTGGCCGTGCGATCGCAAAGACGCGCCCTCACCTGGATCATGCCGAAGTCACGCCCCATGCCGCTGCCCGTCGGGCGCGACCGGATCTGCTGCCATCCGAACAGGCAGGTGTCGCCAGCAGCACTTTTGCCGGAGGCGTAGCCGATCGGTCCATAGGCGTTGCGCAGGAAGTTGTTGGAGACCGTCAGGCGAACGCCCGGGATGGCACTGATGCGTTCGCTGCGCAGGCTGCTTTCTGTGATCGTCTTGTAGCCGAGGCTCCCGGTCTCTGCCGCGCTGCCGCCGTTATAGCGAATCTTGAGGTAATTCTGCCCGATGACGGATGAAGACGTGGCCAGCCACACCGTCTGCTCGACGCCATTGCCATAGGCGTTCGCAACCACGCCAACCATGGCAAGCCCGCCAGGCGGCGGCATGATCAGGGCCTTTTCGGGCGCGACGAGTTCTGTCGCGGCCGGCGTCTTGACAGCCGTCGTCGTCTGGCAACCAGCAAGGATTGCACACAGGAACACGCTCTCCAAAGCGCGACGAAAAGAGACCGCCCTCATCACATAGTTATCCCGAACCAGCATCCACGGGCACTTCGAATCATGAAGCAATTACCAACCAAGCCACGTAGAGTACTGTTTGGTTAACAAAGCCTAAATTAAGGACTCTGTGATGGTGATGCATATGTTTTATCGTATGTCGATGCGCCAAAATGAGCACATCGCAAGTCTATCATGTCAGATCGTTATGGTTAAATATGGTGCATGCCACCTGGCCGCGATCTGCCCAGGACACGCCCTTTCCATTGCGACCGCTGCCATGATCGGCGCCTTGCGCGAGCCGCGCGTCACGCGATCAAAGCTGAAGGACATGTTTCAATTCCTGTCACCCGATCTATCTGAGGGATGACTGCAATGTTTAACCGGATATGACGAGGTGACGACCAACGGATGGCTATTGGCCGGCACTTATGCCGCCTGCCGTTGTCATGGCCGGCTGTGGCCAGCGCAGCAGCGCTTCGCGCCCGGCATCCGACAAGCCGTAAACGCCGCGGTCCATTCGCTCGAACCAGCCGTAAACATTATCGAGCAGGATTTTTCCGGCCTCTGGCACATGGGCGCGCACGTCGCGCACCCGCATCGGTCCTGCCACAAGGGCGGCGGCACATCCGAGCGCCTGCTGGCGGTAGGCGGTCATGACCGGCCTGCGGGTGCTGCCGCCAAGAACGGGATCTCCGCGCCGCTTTTGATGCTCGCGCACGATCCTTGACCGGCGTTTGGGATCGGTGCGCGGCATCGGGGTCACGGAGGCGACGATGATGCTGACATCGCCCGTATCCGAGACGCCGAGCATGCCGATGCCGAGCCGGCGGCAAAGATCCCTGTAGCGCTTGTCCGCCTCGCGGCCTCGTCCCCTGGCCGAGATCCTGGCTGCGATCCAGACCTCGTCCGAAACGGCCGCCCGGTCCACCGCCTGCAGGATAAGCTCCAGATTGAAACTCATCTTCAGTTCGCACACGACGACGACAGGCGGATCGTCAGCGCTGAGGCCGAGGAGGTCGCAGCCGGCAACCTCTCCTTTGACGACAAAGCCGGCCGCCTCCAGAAAGGCTTTGACCGGCAGATACAGCGAGGTTTCCATCAATGGGCTTCAACTCCGGGAACGCCCATGCTCATTACAGGCAGAGACGCCGCAGCGATAGTCGACTGCGGCGTCATATGCTTCACACGGTCACGAGGCCCCAAGGTCCGTAATCGCCCTCGTTACTATTCTCCGGCGGCAAGCGCATGGTCTTCCTTATGCTGGGTCAGCGGACGGTTGCCGGCAAGCTTGCGCACCAGAACATAAAAGACCGGTGTCATGAAGATGCCGAAGAAGGTGACGCCAATCATGCCGGCAAAGACGGCAATGCCCATGGCGGAGCGCATCTCCGAACCGGCACCGGTGGACACGACCAGAGGCACCACGCCCATGATGAAGGCCATCGACGTCATCAGGATCGGGCGAAGGCGCAGGCGGCTGGCTTCGATCGCAGCCTTGACCGGTGACTGGCCTTCGAATTCCAGCTCGCGGGCGAACTCCACGATCAGGATGGCGTTCTTGGCAGACAGGCCGACAAGCACCACAAGGCCGATCTGCGTGAAGATGTTGTTGTCACCTCCTGTCAGCCAGACGCCCGTCAGGGCTGCCAGAATACCCATGGGCACGATGAGAATGATGGCTATCGGAAGCGTCAGGCTTTCATATTGCGCCGCCAGCACGAGGAAGACCAGCAGCAGCGCCAGCGGGAAGATGATCACCCCGGAATTGCCGGCCAGGATCTGCTGATAGGTGAGATCCGTCCATTCGAAGGTAATGCCGGGCGGCAGGGTTTCTGCCGCAATCCGTTCAACCGCCGCCTGTGCCTGGCCGGAAGAATAACCGGGCGCCGGCGCACCGTTGATGTCGGCGGCGAGGAAGCCGTTATAACGCGTCGTGCGCTCCGGCCCTGCCGTCGTTTCCACCTTGAGGAGCGCCGAAAGCGGGATCATCTGGCCCGACTGCGAGCGCACCTTCAACTGGCCGATATCTTCCGGCTGCGAACGGAATTTCGCATCCGCCTGAACCCGCACGCTGAAGGTTCGCCCAAACGCGTTGAAATCGTTCACATAAAGCGAGCCGAGATAGATCTGCAGCGTATCGAACACGTCCGTCACGGAGACGCCGAGCTGCTGTGCCTTCACCCGGTCGAGATCGGCATAAAGCTGCGGCACATTGATCTGGAAGCTGGAAAACTGTCCCGTCAGTTCCGGTGCCTGATAGGCCTTTGCCAGAAAGGCCTGTGTTGCCTCATTCAGCGCCGGGTAACCGAAACCGGCGCGATCCTCGATCTGCAGCTTGAAGCCGCCGGTAGAGCCGAGGCCGTTGACCGGCGGCGGCGGGAACATGGCGATGAAGGCATCCTGAATGCCGGCGAACTTCTGGTTCAGCTGCATGGCAATTGCATTGCCGGAAAGTTCTGGCGTCTTGCGCTTCTCAAAATCGTCCAGCACGGCAAAAACGATGCCGGAATTGGAGCCGATGGTGAAGCCGTTGATCGACAGGCCCGGAAACGCCAGCGCGTTCTTGACGCCCGGCTGTTGAAGCGCAATCTCGCTCATCCGCTTGATGACGTCTTCGGTGCGGTCGAGCGAGGCGCCATCGGGAAGCTGGGCAAAGCCGATGAGATACTGCTTGTCCTGCGCCGGCACGAAGCCGCCGGGAACCGTGGTAAAGACGCTGTAGGTTGCACCGACCAGCGCCAGATAGACGATCATGACGAGGCTCTTGCGCGACAGCAAGCCGCCGATGCTGCGGCCATAACCGTTGGATGCGGCGCCGAAAAAGCGGTTGAAGCCGCGAAAAAACCAGCCGAACACGCGGTCCATGCCACGCGTCAGCCAGTCCTTTGGCGCATGGTGGTCCTTCAGCAGAAGGGCCGCAAGCGCTGGCGACAGGGTCAGCGAGTTGATGGCGGAGATGACGGTCGAAATCGCAATCGTCAGGGCAAACTGCCGGTAGAACTGGCCGGAAAGGCCAGAGATGAAGGCCAGCGGCACGAAGACGGCAACCAGCACCAGCGCAATGGCGACAATCGGCCCGGAGACCTCCCGCATCGCCTTGTAGGTGGCATCGCGCGGAGAAAGGCCGCTTTCGATATTGCGCTCGACATTTTCCACAACGACAATGGCATCGTCGACGACGATACCAATCGCCAGCACAAGGCCGAAGAGCGATAGCGCGTTGATGGAAAAGCCGAAGAGATACATGACGGCAAATGTGCCGACGATCGAGACAGGAACGGCAATCAGCGGAATGATCGAGGCCCGCCAAGTCTGCAGGAAGAGGATGACGACGAGCACGACCAGCGCGACGGCTTCCAGAAGCGTATCCAGCACCTTGTCGATGGAGGAGCGCACGAACTCCGTCGTGTCATAAACGATCTCATAGGAAATGCCTTCCGGCATCGCCTGCTTCATATCCTGCATGGCAGCCTGCACCGCATCGGAAATGGCGATCGCATTGGAGCCCGGCGACTGGAAGACCGGAATGGCAACCGCCGGGCTGCCATCGAGCAGCGAGCGAAGCGTATAATCGGCAGCCCCGAGTTCGACGCGCGCGACGTCCTTCAGGCGGGTGATCGCGCCGTCAGTGCCGGTCTTGACGACGATTTCGCCAAATTCTTCCGGCGTGCTGAGACGGCCTTGCGCATTGACGTTCAGCTGCAGCTGCGTACCCGCGGGGCTTGGCGAACCGCCGATGATACCGGCAGCCGCCTGGACGTTCTGCTGGCGAATGGCATCCGGAACGTCGGTTGCGGCCAGCCCGTATTCGGCCGCCTTCTGCGGATCGACCCAAACACGCATGGAATAATCGCCGGCGCCAAAGATCTGCACCTGACCGACACCATCAATACGGGCCAACCGGTCCTTGATGTTGAGCGTTGCATAGTTGCGCAGATAGGTGAGGTCGTAGCGGCCATCCTTGGAAACGAGATGCACGACCATCATGAGGTCAGGCGAGCTTTTGATCGTGGTAACGCCGAGCGCGCGCACTTCTGCCGGAAGGCGGGGTTCTGCCTGCGACACCCGGTTCTGCACCAGCTGCTGCGCCTTATCCGGATCGGTGCCGAGCTTGAACGTCACCGTCAGTGTCAGCACACCATCGGAGGTCGCCTGGCTGTTCATGTAGAGCATGTCTTCGACGCCGTTGATCTGCTCCTCCAGCGGCGTTGCCACCGTCTGGGAAATCACGACGGGGTTTGCACCGGGATAACTGGCGCGCACGACGATCGATGGCGGCACGACTTCCGGATATTCCGAAATCGGCAGGGCGCGCATGCCAAGAAGGCCTGCAACGACAGTGAGGACCGACAGGACGGCTGCAAAGACGGGCCTGTCGATAAAGAAGCGGGAGATATTCATGGGTTTTCCCCTCGGAAATTTGGCACAGGCCGACCGTGCAACCGGCCCAGGGGGCCGGTCGCGCCGGTGATCTCAGATGATTGAAACGGTTACTGCTTGGCGAGCTGAGCCTTTTCCTGCGGCACGACCACAGCGCCGGGACGCAGGCGCTGCAGGCCGCTGACGACGATCCGGTCGCCGGCTGCAAGCCCGGCTTCGACAAGGCGGCCCCCATCAACGCCAACGCCAAGTTTCACTTCGCGGTACGTTGCCACATTGGCCTGATCGACGAGGAACACAAATTTCTTGTCCTGGTCCGTGCCGATGGCAAGTTCGCTGACGGCAAGTCTTGGCTCGCTCTTCGGTTCACCAAGGCGAATGCGCACGAACTGGCCGGGCAACAACCGCCCGTCCGGATTATCGAACACGGCCCGCACGCGCACAGTGCCACTTGCCTGGTCGACTTCGTTGTCGATCAGTTGCAGCTTGCCGCGAAGGGGAGCGTCCGGCGCCTGTGAGGTGCGGATCTCGACCGGAACCTCGTCCAGCGAGGGAACGCCGCTCACCACCGGCAGGGCGGCCAATGTGCGGCCGATCATTTCTTCGCCAACGCTGAAGCTTGCATAGATCGGATCGACCGAGACGATGGTGGTGAGAACCGGCGAAGCCGAACCCGCCGCCACCAGATTGCCGACCGTCAGTTCCAGCCGGCCGGCGCGGCCGGAGACCGGGGCGCGGATCTTCGTATGGTCGAGATCGATCTGCGCTGCGGCCAGTTGTGCTTGTGCCGATTGCAGATCGGCAACGGCCTGGGCATGTGTGCTGAGGCGCTGGGCGTAATCGCTTTGCGAAATCGTCCGGGACGCCGACAAAGCCTTGCCGCGCTCCATTTCCGCCACGGCAAGATCAAGCCTTGCGCTTGCGGACGCCACCTGCCCCGCCGCCTGGGCGCGCACGGCCTCAAAGGGTGCCGGATCGATGGTGACCAGCAGATCGCCGGCCTTCACCAGCCCACCTTCACGAAAATGAACCGACTGGATGGCGCCGGCAACACGCGAGCGCAGTTGCACCCGCTCCACCGATTCCAGCCGGCCGGAAAATTCCTGCCAGATGGCGACCGTGCGGGGCTGCACGGTTTCGACCGTTACCGGAACGGCCGGAGGTGCTGCCGCCTGTTCGGTGGCGCGGGCAGGCGTCGTCTGCAACAGGTCAAGATGCGTCAATCCCACGAATGCGGGCACGACGAGGCTCATGCCGGCAACCCAGAGGGTCCGGCTCTTCAAGATCGATGTCATCATTATTCTCCTGGATAGGCGCTAGCGGTGCGCCAGACCGAAATTTTCCTGCACTGTGTTCATAGGAGTTCCGCAACAAATGCTGCGAAAGCCTGGGTTACGTCTTCTCCCCAGCGGCCGGCTTGTCCTGAATAGATGCCGGTCCAATCACGTCCCGGGCCAAGGATATGCTGGCGCAAAAAGACACCCGCATCCCCAAGCCGTTTGGCGTAAGCCATAATTTCATCCCGCAGCGGATCGTCCTCGGCGGTCACGATGAGAGCGGGCGCAAGACCCGAAAGACGCGAACAGAGACAGGGCGCCGCATAGGGATGTGTGTGGCCGAAAGCGCACTGCAGATACCGGCTCCAGCCATCTGCCCAGCGCTGCCGCATGCCGATTTCATCGGCGCGGCGAATGGAAGACGTTGCCATCTGCGGATCAATCAGCGGCGACAACAGCACCTGGCCGGAAAGACCGCCCGGCATATGATCGCGCGCCTTCAGCGCAATGCCTGCGGCAATATTGCCACCGGCCTCGTCCCCGGCAACGAACAATCGGGAACGGGCACCGGCAAAATCCTTCTTGCGAAGAGACAGGCGCAGCAAGACCTGCAGGCCACGCTCTATCGCCTGTGGGAAAATGACAGGCCTGTCCTGCGCGTAAGCCACTTCGACGACCACCGCACCGCTGTCGGCCAAGGCACGGGCGCCCGGTCGCTCCACATCGCGGGGTGTCGTCTGTTCAAACGAATCGCCAGCGAAATAGAGCACCAATGGCGCTGACTTTACTGCCACGGCGCAAGGGTAGACGCGCACGGGAAGGCTCTCCTCCCCTTGCGTGATCTCCATCTCTGTCCACGGCATCGCCATCGCACGGCCTGCTTGCTGTTTCATGTGTGAGTTGATATTATTATCTTCTCAATGGCGCACAAGCAGGAAAAAATGGGCAACACTATTCCATTTTTCCGGACAATACTGCGCTGCACCTAAGGAGGCAGAACTGGATCAGCTCTCTGCAATGCGGGTTTTCCTGCGCGTCGTCGAAACCGGCAACTTTACCCGGGCGGCGGCAGCTCTCGACATGCCGAAAACCAGTGTCACCAATCAGGTGCAGGCGCTGGAGGCGCATCTGCGCACCAAGCTTCTCAACCGCACGACCCGCCGCGTGGTGCTGACCACCGATGGCGCGCTGTATTACGAACGCGCGCTGCAGATCGTGTCCGAGCTGGAAGAACTGGACGGCAGCCTTTCCAATTCGAATGCCCAACCTTCCGGGCGCCTGCGGGTGGAAATGGCTGGCGCCTTTGCCGATGGCGTGGTGATCCCTGCGCTCTGCGATTTCGTGAAACAATATCCGCAGATCAGGCTGGATATCGGCGTCGGAGACCGGCTGGTCGATTACATCGCGGAAAACGTCGATTGCGCGCTGCGTGCGGGAACGCCGACCGACCAGTCCCTGATTGCCCGCAAGGTCGGGCAGATCAAGCTCTTCAGTTATGCCGCTCCGTTTTACCTCGAGCGGCACGGCACGCCCACCCATCCGAGCGATCTCGAAACCACCCATTTTTGCGTCGGATACCTGAATGCCCAGACCAGCCGGGTTCTCACCATGGATTTCCGCAAGGGCGATGAACTCCTGGAGATCACGCCGCGCTATATCCTCTCCGTCAGTGACAGCCGCAGTTACGTCGGTGCGGCCATCGCCGGCCTCGGCATTGCCCAGTCAACACCATTCATCGTCAAGGATGCGCTCGAAAAGGGCGAGCTTCTGCCTGTTTTGACCGACTGGGAATGCGAAACAATCCCGCTTTATATCGTCTATCCGCAGACGCGCCACATGAGCAACAAGCTGAGGGTCTTCGTCGATTGGCTGACCAGGCTCGTTCAGACCCTCTAGGTGCGTTCAACATTCTCTACCATCGCGATAGACGGGCGAATATTTCCACCTCTACCGCCCGACCTATGGCGAAGGTTTTTCCTTCGAGATTTTCGAGCGGTGCGGCTATCGAGGTTATGGCGCGGCCAATGCCATCTTCCGCATTGCAGCCCTTCGCACGTTCCTGCGCCCGGCGGGCATGCCGACCGGGATCTAATGTTCGATCCAGCCAGCTAATAAAACGGGTGTAAGCAACACCCATGGAGGAACGCTTAAAAACCATACGGTTGCACAAAGTGCCGCATTGCGAAACATCGGAAGAACG
>JAIXTO010000089.1 GCA_027483885.1 Rhizobiaceae bacterium | reverse complement strand
GCTGAAGCGATCAGCCCGGCATCGCCTCAATCTGACCGGCGAGCGAACGATCGTCGATCGTTCAGGCTCGCCAGGGATCGATCAGGATAACGCCTGTGCCTTCGAAATCCTGTACATTGCGCGTCACCACGCTGAGGCCATGAATAAGCGCCGTGGCAGCGATCAGCGCATCGGCCTCGTTGCGCCGGTCCGGGATGTGCAGATGCGCGTACCGGGTTGCAACCGCATCATCGACAGGCAGGATGCGATCGATGAATTCGGGGCGGACGCGGCTGTCCATCCACTCCCGCAGGCGCGATCCCTGGGCGGGGTCGCGACGGTGAAGGCTGAGAATGCCGCGCTCGATTTCGAGGATGGAGATCGCAGACAGGAACATGTCACTGGAGACGCGCGCGCGGATCCACTGCGTCACGTTCACATCGGCTTTGCCGTCTCCGACCTTTCGCAGCTCCGAGACGACGTTTGTGTCGAGGAGGTATTTCAAGACAGATCCAGTTCGCGCGGAGCAATGTGGGCACGCGCGGGCTCGAACTCGATGGCCGACAAGCCCGGCATGGCGAGTGCCTCCAGAAGGTTGCCGGGTTTGCCCGTCAGCCGCTCAAAGTCGCTATAGGTCATCAGCACATGCGAGGGCTTGCCGCGATCTGTAATTACGACAGGCCCTTTCTGGGCGGCCTTCTTGGCGCGGCCGACATCGTGGTTCAACTCCCGGCTGGACAGGCTGGTCATGCTCATCAGAAACCTCCGTGTAGCAACGTGCCTACATATAGCGTACTCCTGACCGCGGCGCAACGCGCTGGGTGCCCCGCGGCAGGACATTGGCTTTGGTCCGTACCTGGCACGCTCCAACATGCTGTCGCTTGTTGGAGGGTCGCGTCACGAGATGGCGGCGCTGTTGTCAGAGCGCGATGTCGATTCCCTTGCCGTGTTTTTCGGCCAATGCAAAAATGGCATCCAGATGCGCTTTGGGGGCGCGGTCCCTGTCGCAGGGGCGGGCAGTCGACGCCTGACCTGGCAAATGTCGCAGGTGGGCCAAAGACATTGAACGCTGCATCGCCTTGGCCGAAGCGCGTTGATTGGTCGTGGCGGTCTGTCCGCCTCGGATTTCCATCAGCTGGTTTCCGCTTTGGTGTCGGCAGCAGTCTGGTGATCGGAGGCGTCGAACCGGAGCCCCTGCCCGGACGGCCAGGTTCCCAGTTCCGAAATGCCGCAGCGATAGGCGGCTCTTTCGATGTGATGCACAAGCGCGCTGCACGCCACCTCGATCTTGCCGGTCTCCAGTGCGGCCACCACCTGCATGTGTTCCAGTGCCGTATCCGTCATCATTTCCACGATCACCATCGGCACCCATTGGCTTCCCTGGATCGCGGCCTCCAACCGATTGTGCATTTCCTGTAAAAGCCGGTTGCCACACTGGTCATAGATCATCGTGTGGAAGACCGTGTCCTGTTCGGCGGCCTTCAGTGAGTTGCGCTCGCGCGCAGCCTCTGCCAGCGCCTCGGCCGATTTCCGAAGCGCTGCGATGTGCTGGTGCGTGAACCGACGTGCCGCCATGGAGAGTGCTGCCGGTTCGACAGCGCGACGATATTCGTAGATCTCCTTCAGCGAATAGGCTGCGTTGAAGCGCCAGCGGTCCTGTGGCGCAAACGTCGCTGGTTCGGACACGAACGCGCCGCGCCCGACCTCAACCTGCAGGAGCCCCAGTGTCTCGAGCATCGACACGGCCTCGCGGACGGAGGTGCGCGAGGCATTCAGCGAGGCGGCTAGACTGCGTTCGGAGGGGATCTTGTCGCCCGCCTTCAGCCCGTTCTCCACGATGACCCTCTGGATCGCCTCGGCGACACGAACGGGAACGGACGGCTTTATGTGCCTTTCGGAAGCAATCTGCATCGATTCAAGCGCCCTTTTCCCGTATTTGCCTATTTTTTGACGTTGCTCAATTAAAGAGCGATCAGTACACTGGTTGGACCGGTTGGACCGACGTTCCCACTCAGGCAATAGGTCTGTCAATGATGGGAAAAAGGGATTTTCGGGGAAGAATTTTCGAAAGGGCGTCAGCTTCCAAGAACGCCTCGGGGGATTGCAAAGCAATTGGCGTGCCGAACAAAAAGGGGAACTACTGAAATGTTGAAAAAAGCGCTCCGACAGGCGAGTTTTGCCGTCGCATTACCGTTTGCGCTCATGCTGGGCGCCACAGGTCACGCCTATGCCGGTGGTACATTGCGGATCGGTATGACGGCTGCGGATATTCCGTTGACCACCGGCCAGACCGACCAGGGCGGCGAAGGTCAGCGCATCATGGGCTACACGGTCTATGACTCGCTGGTGGAATGGGATCTGACCAGCGCCGACAAGCCCTCCGGACTGGTGCCGGGGCTGGCGACCGAATGGAAGGTAGACGAGACCGACAAGACCAAATGGGTCTTCAAGCTGCGCAACGACGTGACCTTCCATGACGGCGCAAAATTCACCGCAGCAGATGTTGTGTGGAACCTCGACAAGCTGCTGAAATCGGATTCTGAGCAGTTCGATCAGCGGCAGGCGGCGCAGGGCAAGTCGCGCATCCCGGCCGTTGCCTCCTACAAGGCCATCGATGACTATTCGGTGGAAGTCACGACAAAGGTTCCGGATGCGACGTTACCTTACCAGTTGTCCTGGATCCTGATGTCGTCGCGAGCCAATTGGGAAGCCAAGGGCAAAAGCTGGGACGAGGTCGCCAAGTCTCCTTCCGGCACTGGCCCCTGGAAGCTGACGGCGTTTGTTCCGCGCGAACGGGCCGAAATGGTTCCGAACACCGCCTATTGGGACAAGGCACGCGTGCCAAAGCTCGACAAGATGGTGCTCATCCCTCTGCCGGAACCGAATGCACGGTCCGCAGCCCTGATGTCCGGTCAGGTCGACTGGATCGAGGCACCGGCGCCGGATACGATCCCTGCCATCACGGGCGCGGGCTATAAAATCGTCTCCAATGCCTATCCGCACAACTGGACCTGGCATCTGTCGCGTCTTCCCGGCAGCCCGTGGAACGATATTCGCGTGCGCAAGGCTGCCAATCTCGCGATTGATCGAGAGGGCATGAAGGAACTGCTGGGCGGCCTGATGATCCCGGCGAAGGGTTTTTTCCCGCCCTCCAGCCAGTGGTTCGGCAAGCCGACCTTCGACGTGAAATATGATCTCGATGCTGCCAAGGCCCTGATGCAGGAAGCCGGCTACGGTCCCGACAAGCACATGAAGGTGAAAGCCCTCATCTCACCCTCGGGTTCGGGCCAGATGCTGCCGCTTCCGATGAACGAGTATATCCAGCAGAGCTTGGCTGAAATCTGGATCGACGTCGATTTCGTCGTCGTGGAGTGGAACCAGATGATCAACCTGTGGCGTGCCGGTGCAACCGATCCCGGTGTGCAGGGTGCCATGTCGATCAACTTCACCTACTTCATCCAGGACCCGTTTACCGGCCTGATCCGTCACATGGCCAGCGAACTCAAGGCCCCGAACGGCACCAACTGGGGTCACTACAGCGATCCAGAAATGGACAAACTGTTTGCCGAGATCAAGAACACGTTTGATCCGGAAAAGCAGGACGAGGTCATGCGCCGGACGCACGAGAAGTTCGTCAACGACGCGCTGTTCCTCCTGGTCACGCATGATGTTGCCCCGCGTGCGATAAGCCCGAAGGTGAAGGGTTATGTCCAGGCGCAGAACTGGTTCCAGAACTTCTCCAGCATCACCATGGAATGATGGTTCGGTTGGGCCGCTCCTCGCGGGCGGCCCAGTCCGCCAGGAAGGCATTCATCTGTCTTTTTCTCCACCGGCCACCCACGACAGCCTTGCGCTGACGTGAATTGTCACCCGTATCAAAAGGCGCGCCGATGCTGGTCTATTTCCTACGACGTTTGCTTTATGTCTGCCCCGTCGCGCTGGGGGTGAGCATCATCTGTTTCATGCTCGTACACATCGCTCCCGGTGATCCGCTGACCTCCGTCATGGCGGTTGATGCCACGGCCCAGGAGCAGGCTGCCATGCGGGCCGCCTACGGTCTCGACAAGCCCTTGCCGACGCAATACGCGATCTGGCTCGGTAAGGCTGTCCAGGGCGATCTCGGCAAGTCGATTGCAAGCGGTAGACCGGTTGCAGACGAGGTGGGGCGTGCGGTCAAGAACTCGCTGATGCTGGCCTTTGCCGCCAGTCTGCTGGCCTTTCCGATCGGCACGTCGCTCGGCTTTCTCGCCGGCTATTTCCGCGACAGCTGGGTCGACCGGCTGGTGATGAGCATTGCCATTGCCGGCGTCTCGCTTCCCAATTACTGGCTTGGCATTGTTCTGGTGATCATCTTTTCCGTCACCCTCGGCTGGCTTCCAGCGATGGGCGCCGGTGCGGGCGACTGGGCCTGGGACCTGACGCACCTCAGCCATCTGGTGCTTCCGGCCGTTACGCTCGCCGTTGTGCCGATCGGTATCGTCGCACGCACCATGCGCGCACTGGTCGGCGAGATCTACTCGATGGATTTCGTTCAGGCTCTTTATGCTAAGGGGCTGGAGCCCCTCGACGTGCTGCGCCACGTCATCCGCAACGTCGCACCGACGGGGCTGTCGGTCATGGGCATCCAGCTCGGTTACCTGCTCGGCGGTTCGATCCTCATCGAAACGGTCTTCAATTGGCCAGGGACCGGATTTTTGCTGTCCAGCGCCATCTTCCAGCGCGACCTGCCACTTCTCCAGGGCACGATCCTTGTGCTGGCGCTGTTCTTCGTCGTGCTCAACCTCGCTGTCGATGTGGCGCAGGCGGCCATCGATCCGCGCATTAAAAGGAGCTGATCCATGGCGAACATTTCCCTTGGCGCCGAGGTTGTCATGCCTGTTGAACAACGGCGGGGCTACTGGAGCAGTGTCGTTCGGCGCTTCCTTCGAAACCCGGTCGCCGTCGGTTGTGCCGTTGTTCTGCTGGCGTTGATCCTTGCTGCCATTTTTGCGCCCTATCTTGATCTGGCCGATCCCTACAAGGGCAGCATGATCAAGCGATTGCGCCCGCTCGGCACGGACGGTTTTCCGCTCGGTACAGACGAGCAGGGCCGCGACATGCTGGCAAGGCTCATCTACGGCGGACGTCTGACCTTGTATATCGGGTTGGTGCCGGTGGTCTTGGCGTTCTTCATCGGCACGGCGCTGGGTGTTACCGCAGGCTACGCGGGCGGTTTCGTCAATACGCTCATCATGCGCGTGGTCGATATCTTTTTCGCCTTTCCGTCGGTGCTGCTGGCCATCGCGATCTCCGGTGCGCTGGGGGCAGGCATCATCAATTCTTTGGTGTCGCTGACCATCGTCTTCATTCCACCGATCACCCGCGTCGCCGAAAGCGTCACGTCCAGCGTGCGCGCGCTTGATTATGTCGATGCGGCGCGGGCCTCCGGCGCCGGCGCGTTCACAATCGTGCGGGTCCACGTGCTTGGCAACGTGCTCGGGCCGGTCTTCGTTTATGCCACCAGCCTGACCAGCGTCTGCATGATCCTTGCGGCAGGCCTTTCCTTTCTGGGCATCGGCGTGAAACCTCCGGAACCGGAATGGGGGCTCATGCTCAATACGCTGCGCACCGCCATCTACATCAACCCGATGATCGCGGCGCTGCCGGGTATCATGATTTTCATCACCTCGCTCTGCCTGAACCTGCTGAGTGACGGCCTGAGGAGTGCCATGAATGTCAAGGATTGACCAACAGCTTGACGGGCGTGACCGTGGTGGTCCCGCTCAGCCGCTCATCCTGGCGCAGGATCTGAAAAAACATTTTCCCATCCGCTCCGGACTGTTGAACCGCAAGACGGCCACCGTTCATGCCGTGGATGGCATCTCGTTTGAGGTTCGCAAGGGGGAAACCCTTGGCATCGTCGGAGAGTCCGGCTGTGGCAAATCCACCACGGCCCGGTTGCTCATCGGACTGATCGAACTGGACGACGGAACGATCGTCTTCGATGGCGATGCAGTGGGCGCCGATCTTTCTCTCAAAGAAATGAGGAAATCGGTGCAGATGGTGTTCCAGGACAGTTATGCGTCGCTCAACCCGCGCCTGACCATCGAGGAATCCGTGGCTTTCGGCCCGGGTGTGCAAGGACTGTCTGACCCGCCCAAACGGGCGCGCGATCTTCTGGCAAGAGTTGGGCTTGATCCCGATCGTTTTGGTCAGCGTTATCCGCACGAACTGTCCGGTGGCCAGCGCCAACGCGTCAACATCGCCCGTGCGCTTGCCATGTCGCCCCGGCTCGTCATTCTGGACGAGGCGGTTTCGGCCCTCGACAAGTCGGTCGAGG
Organism: Rhizobiaceae bacterium; assembly: GCA_027483885.1. GTDB lineage: Bacteria > Pseudomonadota > Alphaproteobacteria > Rhizobiales > Rhizobiaceae > Neorhizobium. Next base: position 93,380 of record JAIXTO010000089.1, on the reverse strand, counting down.
CACAGGTGCTCAATCTTCTGGCCGACCTCAAGGAAGAGTTCGGCCTGACCTACATCTTCATCTCGCACGACCTCAACGTAGTCCGGTTCGTGTCGGACCGGGTGATGGTGATGTATCTGGGTGAAGTCGTGGAGGTCGGACCGGTCGAGGCGATCTATGCCCGCCAGGCGCATCCCTATACTGCCTCGCTGTTTTCCGCCATGCCGTCGATGGACCCGGATAACCGCACGCTGGAGCCGCCCCTTGCGGGAGATCCGCCGAACCCGGTCAATCCTCCCTCCGGCTGTCGATTCCACACCCGCTGTCGTTTTGCCGAGGACATCTGTTCGACGGCAAAGCCGCGCCTCGACGTGTTCGGCAGCAATCGCGATCACCTGGCGGCCTGCCACATGCGGGTTCCCTTTTCCGGTCACAGCCTTGCCGACGTGGAGACATCCCCATGACGTCATCTCCGCTTCTTCAGATCCGCGATCTGAATGTGCGCTTCCACGGCGAACGCACCGTGCATGCCATCAACGGCCTCAATCTGTCTCTTGGCCATGGCGAGATGCTCGGGCTGCTCGGCGAATCCGGCTCCGGCAAAAGCGTGACCCTGAAAACGCTCCTGAGGCTGCTGCCGCCAAAGAGGACCATGATCGACGGCTCCATCGAGGTGAATGGAACCGACATCATGACGCTGAGCGGCAAGCGCCTGTCGCGTTATCGTGGCGGTGATGTCTCGATGGTGTTTCAGGAGCCGGCGCTTGCGCTCGATCCGGTCTATACCGTGGGTGAGCAGATTGCCGAAACCGTCATGCGTCACCGCGGGATTGGTCGACGGGAGGCGATGGAGGTTGCTCTCGACATGCTGGTGAAGGTGCGTATCCCTTCGCCGGAACGGCGTCTGAAGAACTATCCGCACGAGATGTCGGGTGGCATGCGGCAACGGGCGATGATCGCTCTCGCGCTGTCCTGCCGGCCAAAACTGCTGCTGGCCGATGAACCGACGACCGCGCTCGATGCCACCGTCCAGATCCAGATCCTTCTCCTGCTGCGCGAATTGCAGAAGGAGTTTGGCATGAGCATCATCTTCGTCACGCATGACATTGGCGTGGCCGTGGAAATCGCCGACCGCGTCGCCGTCATGTATGCCGGCAATATCGTGGAGGAGGGGTCTATCCACGACATCATCCGCGATCCGCGCCATCCCTATACGCGCGGGCTTTTGTCGGCCAATCTGCATGACGTGGCCCGCGGCACGCGGCTGGAAGCCATTCCCGGGGCGCCGCCCGCCTTGAATATCAAGCCGGCGTCATGCCAGTTCGCACCGCGCTGCGCCCATGTCATGCCCGCCTGCACCTCAGCCTTGCCACCCTTCGTTTCGCCGGGGGAGGGGAGGCGGGTTGCCTGCCTGCTTGAACGCGGTCGAGAACTGGCGTGAGATTCCCCTATGCTGCTTCACAATGATCCCGTTCGTGCCTTCATGCCCTATCCGCCGGTTCCGGTGGCCCCATGCAGCGGAAGGCGCGCCTTGCGGCGTTTCGCTCATCGGACCGAGAGGCTCTGATCTGTCTCTGATCGCGCTTGCAGGCCGGATAACCGGAGAGATGCCATGAGGCGGGCTCAGCCCCGGGCCGCAATGCGCGCAGCCATCAGCCGTGCTGCGGCCGGCAGTGGTTTTATGATGGCAAGGGTCCTGTTCCCGACAAGTTCCGATGCTGCTTTCGCCAAGGGGCCGCCGCCGATGATGACGGCCTCGGCGCCGGCTTCTTCGGCGGCACGCACCGCCTCGGCCAGAAGCTCGACAAGTCGGAGAGGGTCTTTGACAGCCTCGAAGGGATCGGCCCTTGTGAAGAAACTGCCAAGAAACTGTGGGCTCATGCCTGATGCGGCCACCGCCGAGGCGATTGCGCCTTCGAGCGCCGGCGTCGTGGTGGCAACGGCAAAACGACGGCCGTTCGCTCCCGCCTCGAGAAAGCTTGCCTCTCCAATGCCGCACACGGGAATTTCATGCCGGCGAATGACGGGATTGTCGCGCACCCGCGCCAATCCCGGATCGCCGAAGGCGGCAATGATGATGCCGTGGATGGGCGCCTGTGCAGCCAGGAGTTCGTCAAGCATGGCAACGACCGCGTCTGCGCCACGTGCCAGGGAACCCGGTTCCACAATCATCGGCGCACCGAAAGGCGCGGTCTTGCCTATGAGGCGAAGGCCTTCTGCCGAAGCCAGTTCCGTCATGGCGCAAGTCGTTGCAGCACTTGTATTGGGATTAAACAGGAAGATCGACATACGCTGTCTGTCCCGCGCGAATGGTTGGCCAAAAGCAGGAGTGTCGCTAGCATGACCCCTTCAGGTGATCAAGTTGAACAGAGGCTGGCGAGCCTCGGGCTGGAATTGCCCCAGTCATCACCATCGCGGGCCAATTTCCTGCCCTACAAGCGAAGCGGAAATTTGCTGTTTCTGGCGGGCCAGATCTGTGAATGGAACGATGTGCCGCGTTACTTCGGCCCGGTGCACGAAAATTTCAACCTGGAAGAGGCAAAGGCTGCCGCGCAGATGTGCGCGCTGAACCTGCTCTTCAACATCAAGGCTGCTGCCGGATCTCTTGAGCGTGTCTCCAGTGTCCTGCGGCTCGGAGCATTCGTGTCCGCCCCTGCGGGGTTCCCGGACGGACCGAAGGTCGCCGATGGCGCCTCCGAACTGTTCATCGCCCTCTATGGCGATGAAGGCCGCCACGCCCGAACGGCTGTGTGCGTCTCCAGTCTGCCGGCAAATGCATTGGTTGAGGTGGATGCCATCGTCGAACTGCTCTGAGGTTCGCTTGACGACGAACAACTTGCCGTTCAGCGGGCCATCATGATGGTCGTGCCTGATCACGCGGCTGTCCGGACCGAGCATATTGCAGCGCAAGCCGCATTCCGCCGGCATCCACCACCTCGACGGGGAAACCGTAGATCGCCTCCAGAACCTCGGTGCGCATGATCTTCTCCGGTGTGCCGTCAGCCGCGATGCGTCCGTCCTTCATGGCGATGATCCGGTCGGCGCTTGCCGCCGCATGGTTGATGTCGTGCAGCACGATGACGATGGTGCGGCCCGTCTCGTCGGCAAGGCGCCTGAGTTCGATCATCAGCTTGCGGGCGTGATACATGTCGAGATTGTTCAAGGGCTCGTCGAGCAGGATATAGTCTGAGCCTTGCGCATAGGTCATCGCCACCATCACCCGCTGCCTTTGGCCGCCTGAGAGACGGTCGAGCGAGCGGGACGCAAGATCCGTCAACTCGAAGCGGTCGAGGGCTTGCGCAACCATTTCCCGGTCCTCGGCCGTCATGCGCCCGCCACTGTGGGGAAAGCGACCGAAGCCGACCATTTCGCGCACGCTCACGCGCGGTGGCGGCCCGGAATCCTGGCGCAGGATCGCAAGTTTTCTGGCCAGTACCTTTCCAGGTGTTGAAGAAACGGGGAGGCCGTCGATGGTGATGGATCCGGCCTGCAGCGGCAGCAGGCGGGCCGCAAGCGACAGCAGCGTCGATTTGCCAGCGCCGTTCGGGCCAACCAGAGCGGTGATGCCGCCTTTTGGCAGTGACAGGTCGATCGCATCAAGGACGCGCTGACCTTCGCGGACAAGACTGACGGATTTGATCTCGATCATCGAAGACGCCTTCTCAATAAAAGCAGGATGAAGACGAGGCCGCCGACGAAATCGACGACGACCGAGAGTGTCGAGGCCTGGCCAAGCCCATGCTGCAATACCGTCTGCCCGCCAACCAGAACGATCACGCCGAGCAGCATGGCAGTCACAAAAACACGGCCGTGGCGGCGCGACGGCGTCAACCGCTCGGCAAGGGCTGCGATCAGCAGGCCGAAAAAGGTGACGGGCCCCACCAGCGCGGTGGAGACGGAGACGAGGAGCGAGACAAGGAGCAGGTGGATCAGCACGACGCGGTTCCACTCGACGCCAAGCCCGATGGCCGTGTCACGACCGAGCGCTATGATGTCCAGCAGGTTGCGCCGGGCAAAGACATAGCCTCCGGCAAGAAGGGTGACGAACATCGCGATGGCCAACAACTCGGTGTTCGGCGAGGAGAAATTGGCAACCATCGTCTGCTGGGCGATCGCAAACTCCTGCGGATCGATCAGCCGCGCCACCAGGCTTGTCAGACTGCGGAAAAGCCCGCCGATCACCACGCCGGCCAGCAGCATCAGGGTGAGGTCCATCCGGCTTTTCAGCGCCGGCCAGAGGATGACGATGGCAAGCAGCATCAGGGCTGCCGCCTCAAGGCCGAATTTCAGATGCGGCGAGAGCGAGACGAAACCAAGCCCGCCCAGCGCAAACACCAGCGCCACCTGACCGAACTGATAGAGCGCGTCGAGCCCCATGATCGAGGGCGTGAGGATGCGGTTGCCGGTGATCGTCTGGAAGACCACGGTGGAGAGCGCGATGGCGGTCGCCACCGTGACCAGAGCCGCGAGCCGGATGCCGCGCAGTTCCAGCGCGAAGGCAAGATTGCCGCGAAGGTTCACCGTCATGAAGGCGGCGATGGCCATGAGGGCCAGACAGAGGAGAACAGCGAGAAGCAGACGGTCACGCATCGCGCCGCTCTCGCAGAATGAACCAGAGGAAGATGCCTGGGCCAGCGACGCCCATCACCGTTCCAACGGGGATTTCATAAGGAAATCGGATGAGTCTCCCCAGAATGTCGCAGCCGGTGACAAGAATTGCGCCGCCGAGTGCCACCTGCGGCAGCGTGCCGCGCAGATTGTCGCCGGAGAGCCGCGAGACGAGGTTCGGCACGACCAGGCCGACAAAGGGGATGAGACCGACCACCACAACCGACAGCGCCGACATGACCGAAACCAGCACGAGCCCGATCTGCGTCATCCGGCGATAATCGAGCCCAAGGCTTGTCGCCTGCGCTTCGCCGAGCGCCATGATCGTCAGCCGGTCGGCAAAAAAGATTGCTGCGGCAACGACGAGGACGGCAATCCACAGCAGTTCGTAACGGCCTTTGAGGACGCCGGAAAACTCGCCGTTCATCCAGATATCGAGATATTGCAGGAGATCGTTCTGCCAGGCGACATAGGTGACGGCTGCTCCCACGACACCGCCATAGACGAGGCCGAACAGCGGCACCAGATAGGGTTGTTCGGGCGGCAACCGGTGGGCGGTGGCGAGGAAAACGGCGGTGCCGGCAAGGGCACAGCCGCTTGCCACCAGTGCTTTCAGGCCAAGGTCGGCTGACGGCAGGAACAGTGTCACGATAAGGATGCCGAGCGCTGCACTCTGGGCGGTGCCGGCAGTCGATGGTTCGACAAACCGGTTGCGCGTCAAGGTCTGCATGATCTGCCCGGCGACCGCCAGGCCCGCGCCGGCAAGCACGGCGGCAAGCGTGCGCGGCAAACGGCTGATCGAGAGGAGGTCGGCAAGCGGCATCGCGCCATCTGCACCGCTGAAAGACAGGTCCTCGACGCCAATTCCAAGGCTCAAAACGACCAAAAGCACCAGGCAGAGCCCGGCGCTTGCGATCGCGCGGCGATGTGCTGTGGGCGTGATTTCAGGCATCACGGGCTTGCGGAAAAGCCGGTCTCGATTGCCGCCAGCACCCGTTGCGTCGCCTTCAACCCTCCGGCTGCGATGTAAAAGTCCGCCGAGGGCAGGTAGATCACGTGGCCGGCTTTCCAGGCCTTGGTCTCGGCGACCAGGGGATTAGAAAGCGTCGCCTTGGCGCTCTGGTCATTGGCGCCGATGGCGGCCGCGCGGTCCAGCACCAGCAACCAGTCCGGATCGGCTTTGCGGATGAATTCGAATGATACGGGCTCGCCATGGGTCGCGGCCTGCACGTCGTTGACCGCCGGCGGCAGGTCGAGTGCCTTGTGAACCCAGCCGAAACGGGACTCGATGCCATAGGCGGTGATCTTTGGCCCGTTGGTCATCAGGATCAGGCCTTTGCCCTTGCCCGCCACGGCAGCCTTCGCCCGTTCGAGCGCGGCATCGAAATCGGCGAGTGCCTTGTCGGCCTCCGCTTGCCGGCCGAAAATCCGGCCATAGGTTTCTGCCCGGTCGCGGGCCTCTTCGACCACGTTTGCGCCGTTCATCGTCATGTCGAGCGAGGGTGCGACCTTTGCCGTCTGCTTCTCCTTGCCGGAGGAACGACCGCCGACGATGATGAGATCAGGCGAAAGGGCACTCAGCGCTTCGAGATCAGGCTCGAAGATGTCGCCGACCACTTCGGCCTTGCCCTTAAGGCCATCCAGTTCGGGCAGATAGAGATTTTGCGGAACACCGGCCGGCGTCACGCCGATGGCAAGCAGCGTATCGAGGGCGGCGATATCGAAGACGGCGACCGTTTTCGGCGTGCCTTCGATCGTGACCTTGCCGGCATAGGTTTCGACATCGAGCGCAAGGGCCGGACATGCGGCAAGGCAGAGGCTGGCGGCAAGAACCGCGCGTCGGGTGAAGGCTAACATGGTCATGAGGATTTCTCCTTTGATATCAGCATGGCAGATCAGGCACGGGCCAGTTTGCGGGGCGTTTCGGATGCTTTGGGAAGGCCTTCGCGCCAGGCATCAAACGCTGTGGCAAGCCCTGCCTTGATGGAAAACTCCAGCGCGTCTGCCCGGTCGATCCGCCGGTTGACATCTTCGATCAGCCGCCGGTCGCCGGTCTGGGCAAGCTTCATTGCGGCAAAATGGATGTTTTTCAACTCTTGGTGCAAGGCTTCGATCTCGACGCACCAGTGCTCGAATTCGCTGTTTGGCAGGCGGGCTGCGCGCCAGATGAAGGCAAAACCGTGCTCGTAAGCATATTTGCGGATGGCAAGCACCGGCAGTTCGCGAAGGCCGGACGTGAGGTCTGCAAGCGCCAGCCCGTCGCGTCCGTCCGCGTGGGCGGCGAGGATCGCCCGAAGCGCGTCGATCAGCGGATTGCGGTCGCGGATCAGGCAGACATCGAGATAGGCCGCGACATCGGTGTCCCGAGCCGGCTGAAAGTCTGCGGTGTCGAAGCGATAACCACCGGCCACGGTCGGCTGCGCGATGGCGTTCAGCACCAGATCCCGCGCAATCGGCCCTTCCCAGCGGAAATCGGGATCGCGGACGAAGAAGACTTCCGGGTCTTCCGTCATTTCCGGCATCAGGTAATGCGGAAAGGGGTTCTGGTTGAACTTGTTCTCGCGCTCCGGCAGGTGAAAGAGATCAAGCATGACCATGATGTCTTCGGTCTCGCTCCGTTCGCGCAGAAGGTCGAGGAAGGTCGCGATATTCTGCTCCTTGCTGCGGCCGTGGTCGTACCAGGGTGTGACCGGCGCCCGGAACAGCTGCTCGAACCACAGGCGAAACGGCTCATGGCTGACGCTTGCGTCGTGATAGAGCAATTCGTGCCGTGGTCCGAGGCCGAAGGGCGCATCCCAGATGCCGAAATAGAAGGGCCGGTGGTCGATACCGCGCCGCTTCAGCCCGTCGCAGAGGCAGCTGACGAAGCAATGCACCTTGACGTCGAAATATTCCTCGCCATGCACGCCACCTTCGTATTCGAGCATCGGCTCAGTTGCCGCGGCAGGCTCGGGCAGTGCCGCCTCTTCGGTTTCCACGAAGAGATCGGCGAGATCGCCGACGGTGACAATGTTCTTGGCGCTGATCACCGCATCATCCGCCATCAGCCCGTGTTCGAGTTCCAGATTGAGGAAGATCTGCAGGATCAGGATGGAATCCAGATAGAGGTCCTCGTTCAACCTTGCCGTTTCGGAAAAATCCTCCATGCGGCGGTGCTGCATGGGGCCGGAAAGAACCTGGCGGATGGCGTCGATGACGTCGCTTCGGATCACGAGGCATACTCCTTCTGATGGTCGAATTCGCCCGCGAGAAAGCGGTGTGCAATCCCCCGGCGGCTGATCTTGCCGTTTGCCTGGCGCGGCACCTCATCCACCTGCACAAGATGCATCGGCACCTGATGCGGCTGCAAAACAGCGATCAGCCGTTCCCGCAGCTCGGCTGGCGGAACAAGCCGGTTCGCCGAATAAACCAGCGCCACCCGTTCCCCGGCAAAGGGATCCGGCACGCGGAAGGCAACGGCGTCGGTCACGGCCTCTGCGGCCATCGCCGCGTCCTCGACATCGCCGGGATAGACGTTGAGGCCGGAGACGTTCACCGTATCATCGAGCCTTGAGACGAAGACCAGCATGCCATCGGCGCGGCGATACCCGAGATCCTTCGTCTCGATGCGCGTCTGTCCGTTCAGCACGATCTCCACCGGGCGGGTGGGGGTGCCGTCTTCCGCCAGCGAAAAACGTGGCAGGATACGGCCCATGTCGGCGGCATGGGCGAGGTTGTCGTTGATTGCCACGCAGCCCGCTTCCGAGCAGCCATATTGCTGGTAAAAACGCTCCGTGCGGCTGCGGATGGTGGCAAACCAGCTTTCCGGCAACAGCGTGCCCGAAGTCATGATCGCATGCACCTTTTCCTCCGCAGGCATGAGGCGCGCCAGCGTGTGCAGCATGGCGGGCGAGGAATAAAGGATCGGTCGCTCGGTCTCGCGCAACACCTTGATCAGGTGTTTGGGATTGGTCGTGTTGACCACATGCGGCACACGCCCGCGCTTCAGGCCGACAAGCAGCCCGCAGATCAGGCCATAGGAATGGGTGGTCGGGCAGGCGATCACCGGCGTCATCTCCTGCGGTTCGCGGAAGAAGGAGACGTAGTCGGCAAGCTCCAGGTCGATATCCGCCCAGCTGCGCGCGACGCATTTCGCCGCCCCCGTCGTGCCGGAACTCATCTGAAGCAGATGCCCCGTTCGGCTTTGCGCATCCGGTTCAGAGAGCGTCTCGCCGGTCGTGCCACCATGAAAGAGACGGTGGCAGCCGGCCTCCAGGGCGAGCTTTCGCGCCGTGGCAAGCGGCGTGCCCGGCAGAAGCGGCAGGATGCTCGCGCCGAGCCGCCGGATCGCGAAGAAAGCCGCAAGCCAGTCGATCGTGTCCGTCAGGCAGACGGCCACGCTGAGGCGCGGATCGGTTATGCCTGATGCGGCAAGGAATGCCTCTCCCCGAGCGTCGATCTCGGCGCGGTCATGGAAGGTTCCGTCGATGCGGATCATGTCTGGTCACTCCTTTGTCGGTTGCCGAGCGGGTTGGACACGCGGTGGCGAAACAGGCTGCGGTCGCGGAAGAGCTTGCGCGACAGCAGCGATTCCGTCGAAATTTCCGGATGGTCATGGGCAAAAAGCGCGAGCCGCGTCGCGTCGGGATAGGCGCTGGCATAGCTGTCCAGGCATTCCGTCACGAGATCCCAGAAAGCCTGCTCGGAAAGCCCATAGGCTGTCTCGATCAGCAACGAGACCTCCGTCAGGCAGTAGATGAACAGGCAGTCCATCACCAGTTCACGCAACTCGTTCGGATGGTCGGTCCAGTAATAGGCATCCGACGGCGCTCCGGCATAGACGGGGTCGATGGCGGCAAAATCCGGCAGGTCCTGCGGATGGCGCAGAAGTGCGGGGCAAAATTCCACGCTTTCGTGGAAATCGCGCAGGATCAGCCGCTCCGGCCAGCCGTTGCGCAGAACGAGGATCATGTTCTGTCCGTGGGCCTCAAGCGCCACGCCGTGATGCACCATCAGGTGCCAGACGGGAAAAACCGTCACCTCCAGCATCCGGCGCAGCCAGGGGATCAGGCCATGGCGTTCAACCCACGGGGCGATGAAGGTTTTTCCGTCCGCCTCAATCATCATCAGCGCGTTGAAGGGCACCGCCTGTTCGTCGGCTTCGACCTTCGGGCTTTCGCGCAGCATCAGACCTAGTTTTCCGTCGAGCGCCCCATGCGGATCAACCCGGATGCCGGCATATTCCTCAAGGATCGTCAGCGGATAGCGTTCATCAAAGGCGGCATCGCCCGCAACCAGCCGCGCAAGCCAGGCCGAGAGATGCGGGGCAGTCACGATCGAATGCGGCTCCAGAACCCGCAGCGAGGACGTGTTGACGATGTCGAGCGGCAGTTTCACATGGGCGTGGCCCGGGTCAGCATGGTTGACCAGCGTGCGGATCGATTGCGTCGCGCGGTAGGGCGCGCCGTGTTCGCCAAGCGAGACGATACGTGCATCGGCCAGCCAGTCCGCCAGCAGCCGGTTTTTCAGGTGCCGCCACTGCCAGGGATGGACCGGTAGCAGTTCATGGGTATCGAGGCAGACGCCCTGTTGCTTCATCTGCGACAACAGCCCGGAAAACTCTGCTTCGCCGAGTTCCGCCGTCCAGAACCGCTGGGGATCGGTGAGCAGTGCCTCGCGGACATACCCGCGCTTCACCGCGATCCAGTGCAGCTGAAAGGGCCGGCCGGCCTCGGGGCCAAAGAGCGCGTTGTCCTCAAGGCTGAACCCCGTGCGCGACTTGAAACAGGGGTGATAGGGATGCGCCTCGGCCAGAGCACAATCGAGCCTGTCGAAGGGCAGTGCGCGGCGGTCGGCAGGTACGGGAAGATCGCGGTCCTGTTCGAGGAAAGTGATCGTGCCTTGAAGCTCGGCCAGAAGCTTTTCTCGCGCCGCTTCCGGCACAGGGAGAAGGCGTACGAGATCATCGAGTTCAGCCTTCATCCAGTCCCCGGTTTCGGAGTGCCGCAAGGCGAGCGAACCGGGCTTGATGCGTGGCCGGCCAAAAGGGCCTTTCTGCACGTGCGCGCGCATCTCCGCCGCGCCGATGGCAAGGATTGTTGCTCCGTCCGGCTGGTCGGTCTTCAACGGGCAGATAACCCCTTCGAACAGCAAGGCGGAAACCAGCTGCCGCAGGACCCGTTCCTCCGGTCGGTCGCAGAGATCAAGAGGCAAGGGCATCGTGAGATCTCGCTGCGCCGGTAAAGGCGGGATGCAGGGGATTTGGCATTTCGCGATAGAGCGAGGCACCCGCGCCACCCTCCAGCTCGTCGATGCCGGCAACTCTTGCGCCGAGATTGGCCTTGGTCGTCAGCGTGCGGCTGTCGAGGAGGTGGCGGACGAAATCGAGACCGGAGCCGCGCAGGGTCTTCATCTGGGACCGCAAATGCGTGCGCAAGCGCTGAAGCAGGGTCTCCTCGTCGGCAAGCCCCTCGGCACCCAACCGGTGGATCACGGCAAAGATCTGGTTGACCACGAGGTAATAGCCGAAGCGGCTGCGGATTTCTGTCTCCGGGTAAAACAGATCGGCGATAGTGCGAAGATCGGGCAGGGCCGCGCAAAGGGACGCTTCATGCCGTTTCGACAGATAAAAGCCCTGGCTGTCGCGATAGATGACCTTTGTCGGCCAGCCTTGCGAGATATCGATCAGCATGTTCTGCTGGTGGGCTTCAAGCGCGATGCCGGTCTCGTCATAAAGCCGGATCAGCGATGACAGGGCGCAGTCCATGTATCGGTCGAACCAGCGGAGAGCGGCGTCTTCGCGGGAAAGACCGGCCTCGCGGGCGGCGCGTTCCACCACGGCGTGAAGCCGCGAAATCGCTCCGGGCAGGGCAGGGGCTGTCAGTGCCGCAAGGCTGACCACACCATGGCCGGCCTCGCCGCGATAGGGGTTTTCCCGAAAAATCACCTCGAAGCCGCTTTCGGTGCCATCACCGAGATCGACCGTCAGATAGGCGGTGTCACGCAGAAAACCAAGTTTTGGCAGCCGCGTCTCGAGATCGAGGAGGTCGACAAGACGGGCCATGGCAACGCCCGCCTGCAGCTCATGCAGCCGGTTGAGGCGTCGCGAATTGGTGATCTTCACCGGCAGCGAGAATTTCAGCATCCAATCGCTGAAGTCCGAGGCCACGGTGCGAACCGATGAGGTCGCGGTAAATTCGATGCCTGCGCGGCCAAGGTGGCGCAGAACGCCGCGCTCCATTGCCGTCTTGATCCGCGGATCCAGCAGCAGCGCCTGCGCCTGCAACGGATGCATCGGCAGCAGAACCTCGTCCGGTAGAAGCGGCACCCTGTCCAAAAGATCGCCGGCAAGTTCGCGCAGGATAAAATCCAGATCGCCCGCCACCGAGCAGTCCCGTACCAGCGCACGCGCGGCTGCAAAATATTCCAGCTGAAACCGGCCGCCGCCTTCCGGCGCATAGGTGGGCGTCTGCCAGTCGCTCATGCCGGCAAGGCTTTTGGGCGTCGGATGCATCCAGTGGCCGAAAACGAGCGACTGTTCGCTTTCGATAAAGGCCTGCGGCTGGTTGTCGAAAGTCTCGACCCGTGCGCCAAGAAGTCCGGTCATCCGCTCGCAGCTCTGCAATGTGCGCAGCATCAGTTCCAGCCCTGCGCCGGGGCGTGCCTCGCATTGCGTTTTCTGCGTGAGATCGTGGACGAGGCACTGCACCGCCCAGAGGGGATCGATCGACCGCCAGACGCTTTCGCTGGCGTGACGGCTGAAAAGGGGGCCGAAGGATTTGGGGCCGACCCGGCTGTCGCGGCAAAGCACCGCCCGCAGATGAAGGTGTTGTGCAGAAAGATACCAGTCGAGGCAGGGGCAATCGTTCCCGTCGATCGCCATCAAGGCGCACCGGCCCTGATCGATCTCGCGGATATAGCAGTTGGCAAAACTCTGGAACGTGGCTGCGGCCGCAATCTCCCGAGATTTGACTGCAGCCCGATCATGGATGCAGCCGGTCATGACCACGCTTCCCGGCAGGCAAGCTCTGGCGCCTGCGGTGCGCAAGGGTGCCGCCACCCGTTACCGATTTCCATCATGGCGCTCTCCTCGTCACGCTTCATTCGATAGGTTTCACCCGACATGCAAAGATCCTTCGCCGGCTGCCCGGCGAAGGATGGTCTTCGGTGGTCAGAAGGTCGCCTTCATCGAGACCAGGAAAGCACGGCCCTGTTCGTAAAGGGGCGTCACATTGGTGAATTCCTGCCCGTAGGTGGCGCGGCTGGCATAGGTCTCGTCAAACAGGTTCTGCACCTCGGCCCGGAATGTCATGTGCGGCATGCTCTCCGGCTTCCACTCGGTGTAGATGTTGACGACATTGTAGGAGGCATAGGTGGTATCGCCGTCCTCGTAGGACGGTGCGATTTCCACGTCGCCACCGAGGGTTAGCCCCCAGTCGGCAAAGGTATGGCCTGCCGAGACGGTGATGATGTCGCCGACCGGTGTCGTCAGGTAGTTGCCGGTATCGGAATCGGCCGGCTTGCCGTCGATCTCGGCTTCGATATGGGCGTACTTGACCTTGATGAAACCATCGGTCCAGTCATAACCGACGCCGAGTTCGAAGCCCTTCGTGTCCACGTCGTAATTCTGGTTGGCAAGGGCGACCGCCCACTTGGCGACACGCGCATCGCGAATGTTGCTGCGAAACACGCTCGCCTCAGCGCTATAGCCGTCATGGTGGAGCTCCAGGCCAGCCATGACATTGTTGGCCGTCGTCACCTCCGGGCCATCGGCGCCGTAGTTCCACTTGGGGTTCATGATAAAGCTCTCGGCCATCGGAATGCCCGCCCAGACATGCGAGGCGCCAGCCTTGGCTGTGAGGAAGCTGGTGAGGTCATATTCGATCGAGCCGTTGCCGCTGACGCCGGCATGGTCCCATTGCTGGCCGGTGGTGCCTTCGAACCACTGCTTGTCGACGCGCCCGCCGAAGGACAGCCGCATTGCATCCATCGGCTCCAGTCGCGCCTGGCTGTAGATGCCGATATTGCGCGCCTTTTCGGTGGCATCCTCACTATCGATTTCGGTGTCGAGTTCGATCTTGTCGCTGTAGAAATCGACGCCGGCAACGATATTACCATTGTCGAGCGCAAACTTGTTTTCGAACTTGCCGTTGACGCTGCCGCTTTCGCCCTGACCGCCATACGAGGTGTAGTCAGTGCTGGCGTCCATATCGTCGTAGAAGATCGGCGTCTTGACGGAGCTGTGGCTGTAGGCAAGACGAATGGTTGGGTCCCACCAGCCTTCCGGTGTGGTGTCCGTATAGGTGAAGACCGTGTTTTCCCGCTCCAGCAGATAGTTGCGGTAACCCGGCTCCCACGTGCGGGGCCGGACGGGCTTGACGATGCTGGCATTGGCGCGGTAGGGCCGCTCGGCATCGTCGCGCACGCGTTCATGGCTGATCTCGAAGCGGTCGCCGCTGTCGGCCTCGTAGGCAAACTTTCCGATGCCGCTCAACAGGTTGGTTTCGGTGCCACGCACCTCATCGCCGTTGCCGGCCTGGTAATTGTCGCCTTTGCCGTAGTTGAGGAAGCCCAGGAACTCGAAGCCGTCCTTCATGCCCCAGCCGCCAAGGCCGGTGGTAAAGGTCTGGCTGTTGGAATTGTAGGTTTCAGACACCATGCCGCCAAAGCCGTCTGCAGAGAGCATTTCCCCGGCATCTTTGGTCTCGTAGGCGATGGAGCCGGCAAGTGCGCCGGGGCCGGCATCGGCCGGCGCGATCCCGGCATCGACATCGACAGCCTTCAACAGCGACGGATCGATAAGCGTGGTGGCATTGTGGTGAAAGACGCGGTTGTTCTGCCGGCTGCCATCGATGCTGACGGCAAGGTTGGTTTCCTCGACGCCGTTGACATAGACCTTCTGCGAGGTCGGCATGGAACTGCCGACACTGACGCCCGGTTCATCGCGGAAGACGTCGGCAATGCTCGACGGATTGCGCGCCTCAAGCTGCTGGGCGCCGATATTGACCGAGTTCACAGCGGTTGCCGCGCGCTCGCCGGTCACATGGATCTTGTCGAGGGTTACCGAACCATCGGCCGCCGGCGCAGCGGTTGCCCCAGCCGCCGAAGACGACTGGTCACCGACCACGACGACGCCGCCGCTGATGCGATAGGAAATGCCGGTGCCAGACAGCATTTTCTCAAGCCCGGCCTCGGCGGTGAAGCGGCCGCTGAGGGCCACCGACGTGACCCCGCGAGCAGCCTCGGCGGCCAGCGAAATCTGCAGGCCGGACTGGCGGCCGAAGGCTTTCAGTGCATTGGCCAGCGGCTGGGCCGGAATGTCGTAAGTGCGCGTTGCCGCGGTCGCCGTTGCGTCCTGCGCCCGGACCGTCAGGCTGCCCGGTCCCGCGAGCAGCGCAAAGGCGCAGGCCGTTGTGGCCAGCAACCGGCGCGAAGGGTTTCGGACCGCTGCATCGCGGCCTACGGAAAATCGTGTCAGTCTCATACTCGTCCCCACAGAAGAAACCGGCATTGCCGTGTTCAAGGGTAAATACGAGTGAGAGAGACAAGTTTTTCAGGTGCCGTTCTGCTTTTTGCGAACGGTTCGCGAATAAGAAGGTAATATATTGAAATAATTCGATCTTTTTTCAATATGCCGAGATCACCCGCAGAAACGGCGAGACCGCCCGCACCTTCAGGCCAAAAGGAGCGGCCAGTGCTGAAAGGGCTTTGTCGGGATCCGAAAGATCGTAAAGACCCGTCACCCGGCGCGTGGAAACCTCGCTTTGCGTCACGACGATCCATGCGGAGTGCTGGCGCTGGATGAGAGAAACGACATCCGCGAAAGCCTGGTCCGTGACCGAGAGCCTGCCCTCGCGCCATAAGGCAATGTCGGCGGGATCGATATGCGAGCGTTCTATTGTGCGCGCTGCCCGCTCCACGGTCACGACGTCACCGGGTGCAAGCGTCAGCTCATCGCCGGCAGGCGCACCCTCCATGTGCAAGGCAACCGCGCCATGCGCCAGTTCGACCCGTGTTGCACTTCCCGTATCGCGGACACTGAAAGCGGTCCCCAGCACCCTGACCGCAGCGTCCCGGGTAGTGAGGACAAAGGGGTGGGCCGGATCCCGCACGACCTCGAAATAGGCTTCCCCCGACAGCAGCCGCACATGGCGTACGTCGCCGTCGAAATCGTCCGCCAGCGCCGTTTCCGGGGCAAGCGTCACCTGCGATCCGTCGGCAAGCGTCACATGTCGAATTTCTCCAGCCACCGTCATGACATCTGCCTGGAGCCGCACCTGCAGGGCAGGGCCGAAAACGGCTGCCATGAGGGTGCCGCAAAACATGAGAGCGGCAGCGTATGCAAGACGGCGCGGCGCCAGAACACCAGCGCGCTGCCGGCGTTGCCGCGCCCCGTGTGGGATGGGAGGCATGGCCTCTGGCGACCTGTCGCCGAGCACTGTCCAGGTGAGACAGATGCGATCCCAGGCCGCCGCGTGCCGATCGGACGTCGCACGCCATCCCTGCAAGACGGCCAGAAGATCGGGCGCGGCCGGCTCGTTGCGCAGGCGCATGAGCCAGTCCATCGCCTCTTCGAGGAGCTGTTCGTCAAGCTGTTCTGGCTGATCCGTGACGCTCACTGACGCTCTGTTCCCCTGGTGCGAGTGTGGCCGGCTGCCCTTTCAGCAAGAAGCCCGGCGCAGGCAGCCGCAGGCCGGAATCGGTTCCGCAACCGATTGTCGATTTCGTCAGCGTTGCCCGATGAAGATACGATTGGCGAGAGGCTTTTTTTCACGATGCGCACACGATTTTTCAATGGCTCGCCCGGTCGAGCGACAGGGCTATTTTCACCATGCCGTTGCGGATCAACCGATGGGCCGTTGCAATGGAGATCTGAAGATCCGCGGCAATCGCCTCCAGCGTCAGGCCTTCGATACGGTAAAGCTCAATCGCCCGGCGCATATCCTTGGGCAGGCCGTCAAGCGTCTCGGATGCGACACGGGCCTGATCGGCCAGCAGCACCGTTTGCTCCGGCGTGCCCGGATCCTGCGGCAGGATCCAGAACGGCGGGTCGGTGTCGCGGCCGCGTGTTTCGACATTCCGCCGCTTTGCGGCATCGAATGCCAGATTGCGCACGATGTTGTAGAAATAGGAAACTGTCTGTCCTGGCGAATATTGCCCGGTCTCATCCGGCTTCAACCGTAAAAACGCGTCCTGAACGATGTCTTCGGCCTGGTCGCGCGATCCCGTCAGCCGGGCGGCATAATCCACCAGAGCCGTTCTGTTTTTCAGAAAGATGTCCAGATGGCCGTTGATCTCTGCCGCCATGGCTTTTGGCATCGTCTTAAGTTGATTATTTGATACATGTTTTGCTCTAGCGGAATAATCGTAAGGTGGCAATCGACCCGGAGCCCTATGCGCGCCGGCAAATGAGGGCTCCGGGAAGGGGGGCTGGCCTCTATCCGAGCGATTGGCCGTGGCGCTCGAAGGCCTGTGCGAGCGGTGTGGTGCTGGCGCCTGGCTGTTGCGGCCTGTTGAAGACGCCGCCGTCCACATTTGCCGGTTCGTGGAAATGATCCTTGATCCAGGGGATATATTCGAGGATCGTCGAGGCCGGGTGCCAGTAGCTGAGGTGAACATGCACCTGGCTCATTTCACCGGCATGCGGCACGACGGGCAGGCGGTTTGCGAGCGCAAGGTCTGCCACCTGGATATATTCGGTGATGCCGGCAAGGCGGGTGACATCCGGCTGGACGTAATGTACGGCCCCGGCGTTGATGAAGCTGCGGAAGGCATCGACCGTATAAAGCTGCTCGCCGAGTGCCACCGGGATGGAGGTCGCTCGGGCAAGTGCGGCATGGCTTGCAATATCGTCATACCACATCGGTTCTTCGAACCAGTAGATGTCAAGGTCGCGGGCGAGGGCGCAAAAACGCTGGCAGGTGGGCAGGTCCCATTTGCCATTGGCATCGATGGCGATGCGCACGGCGCTGCCGACGCGGTCGCGCACGGCTTCAAGGCGGGCGATATCGATGTTCGGATCATCATGCCCGACCTTGATCTTGATGCGTGTGAAGCCTTCTTCCTCGACGGCACGGGCGGAGCCGTCGACAAGCGTATCCCTCGAAAACGACAGCCAGCCGATATCGGTATTATAGGCCTCGAGCTTTTCGGTGCGCGCGCCGCCAAGCAGCGACCAGAGCGGCACGCCGGCCTTTTTGCCTGCCAGATCCCACAGCGCCACATCGACGGCGGCGAGCGCCAGTTGGGTGATGCCGGCGCGTCCGACCCATTGCAGGGCGGGATGGCGCGATAGCTTCGTCCACAGGCGCTGATGATCGCCCGCCTCTTCGCCGATGAGCAGCGGCGCGTAACAATCGCGGATGCAGGCCGTGATCAGCCGGTCGGATGCCAGATGGGCATGCGTTCCGGTAAAGCCATAACCCTCCAGCCCATCGGTTGTGGTGATCTTTGCACCCACGACACCCCAATGGGTGATGCTGTGGGTGGAATCGGAAATGCTGTCTGCCGTCAGCGGCAGGTGCAGAATGAACGGTTCAACCTTTGCAATCTTCATGACAGGGCCTCCTCCCCGGTGCGGATCCGTTTGGCTGATGGGCGGACCGCAAACCCATGCGTCGAAATTGGGCGCCTAAAGCCGTTCGAGATACGGCAGGTCCGCAGGCGCTGTGGTTTGTGCGACGGCGCGGATGCGCCGCATGGCGCGTTCGCGCGACACCTTCAGGTGATCGACCAGCGCCTCGCAAGCGCCGGCCACATCCTGTTCCTGCAGAAGCGCGATGATCTTCAGGTGCTCGGGCAGGAAGGGTTCGCTCTCGAACAGGTCGCTAGTGCGCCGATAGAGAAAGTGATGCGCGACGAGCAGCGCCTGCGGCAGGCTGACGGCGCGCAGCAGTGGCTGATTGCCACATCGTCCGATGAGATCCACATGCAGGTCCTGCTCGAGCGCGTCCAGTTGCTCGCTGCTGACCTGGGCCGTATTCATGGCCGTCTCGATCTTTGCCCGCAATGTCGCAAGAAACCCGTCGGGCAGATGGGCTGCCGCTTTTTGCAGGGCAAGCGGCTCCAGAACCCAGCGGAGTTCGTAGAGTTCGTTGATCAGCGTTTCCGAGAGTGCCGGTGCGTGCCATCGGGCGCTGGCATCCTTGCGGATGATACCGCGCTCCTGCAGCCGAGCCACCACATCGCGGGCAACCGTCCGGCTCACGCCGTAATGCCGCGCCAGCATGACCTCGTTGATACGCCAGCTGGCCAGCGCCGTGCGCGAGACGACCTCGATCTCGACATCCGGATAGATCGCTTCCCAGGCGGACCGGGATTTGAGGTCCGGCTCCATATCCAGTGCGCCGGTCGGCCATGGGTCGGACGGCTGGAGGGGAGCAACCACGTCGTAACCGCGCCCGGCGGCCTTTTTCAGAAACCCGCCGTGTTCGAGTTCGGCCAGTGCCTGGCGCGCCGGTGCCCGGCTGATGCCGAAGCGTTGCGCAATGGCGGTTTCCGTCAGGCGCATGCCGTCCTGCAGCACGCCGCTGCGGATTTCAAAGAGAAGCGCGTCGCTCGTGCGGCGGTAGAGTTTGGAGGCAATTGAACCGGTGACAACTGGCATGGCTGGGCTCTTCGAGCTGTATCTGTCGCCAAGGGATTGCACGTTCCGCATAGAACGTCTAGTGTATGCACAAGACAATTTCTTTGGATCTTCGGCACGACGACGGCATCAGCAAGCCCCGCTTGACAGCATCCCAAAAAACCTCATAGTTGCAATTGGTCAGACAATCTGGCCAATGCGCATCAGGGGAGTGATGCGCCCGGGGAGGATATCGATGTTCGTGGCTTTGGAGCCGCGCCGGCTTTATCGCCAGGTGGCGGATCAGATCCGTGTGTTGATCGAGACGGGAGAGTTGAAGCCGGGTTCGCGGCTTCCGCCCGAGCGGGAGCTTGCCGAACGGTTTTCGGTGTCGAGGCCAACGGTGCGCGAAGCACTGATCGTGCTCGAGGTCGAGGGTTATATCCAGATCCGCATGGGCTCGGGCGTTTATATCGGCAGCCGGCCCCGGCCGGTCGAGGGGGAATTGCGCGGTGAGGCGGGCGAGGGGCCGCTGGAAATCCTGCAGGCGCGCTGCCTGATCGAAAGCGGCATTGCGGAAGAGGCGGCAAGACTTGTCACGCCGGCAAACCTTGCGCAGATCGATGCAATCCTGGCACGCATGGAAAAAGCGCTGGACGATGCGCCTGTTGCGCTTGCCTGCGACCGGGATTTTCATACGGCCATCGCCGATATCATCGGCAATTCCGCTCTCAAGCATTTTACCGGGCTGATCTACGACACGCGGATGTCGCCCTATTTCACCAAGCTCGCGAGCTATTTCGAAGGGCCGCACACCTGGAAGCTGGCGCTTGAGGAACATCGTATCATTCGCGATGCCCTTGCAGCCCGTGATCCTGCTGCCGCTCGCGAGGCCATGCGGCGTCATCTGACGCTTGCGCAAAAGAGATTCTCGGAAAGCTTCGGGGAGGAGCCGACCAGAGAAGACTGACCGTCCGTTATTCAGGCGGTCTGCCCTGCAGTTCTGTTTCAATTGGGAGGAACACATGAAACTGACACTGAAAACGCTTCTTGCCGCTGTGGCGGTCATCGTCGCATCCGGCGTCTCGGCGCACGCCGAGACAGCCCTCAAATGGGCCCATGTCTACGAGACATCCGAGCCCTTCCACACCGATTCGGTCTGGGCTGCAGGCGAGATCGCCAAGCGCACCAACGGCCGTTACAAGATCGATGTCTTCCCGGCTTCGCAACTGGGCAAGGAAGCCGACATCAACCAGGGTCTGAAGCTCGGCACGGTCGATATCATCATCTCCGGCTCCAGCTTTGCCGCCCGCGATCACAAGCCGATCGGCGTCACCTATTATCCGTATATCTTCCGCGATCCGAGCCATCTCCTGGCCTACACCAAAAGCGATGTCTTCAAGAAGCTTGCCGCAGGTTATGAGGAAAAAACCGGCAACCATATCGTTGCCGTCAGCTATTACGGAACGCGTCACACCACATCCAACCGCCCGATTGCCAAATGTGCAGACATGGCAGGGTTGAAGATCCGCGTGCCGGATGTGCCGGCCTATCTCGCCATGCCGCGGGCCTGCGGCGCCAACACGACGCCGATCGCCTTTGCGGAAGTCTATCTGGCGCTGCAGAACGGCACGGTCGAGGCGCAGGAAAATCCGCTGACGACGATCGAGGCGAAGAAGTTCTACGAAGTTCAGAAGAACATCGTCCTGACCGGCCATATCGTCGACCACCTGAACACGATCGTGTCCAAGACCCGTTGGGCAAGTCTTTCGGATGAAGACAAGAAGATCTTCACCGATGTGATGCTGGAAGCCGCCGCCCGCACCACCAAGACCATTGAAGCGCGCGAAAAGGCGCTGGTCGAGGAATTCAAGAAGAAGGGCATCACGGTGACCGAGGTCGACAAGGCCGATTTCGAGAAGACTGTTCTCGCAAAGGCCAAGTTCGAGGACTTCGGCTACGACAAGGCCGATTGGGAAGCCATCCGCGCCATCAAGTGAATGATGCCGCCCTGGCGCATGGGTTGCGCCGGGGCCCTTTCCTGAAATCGTTGTGATTGGAGCCGATCCATGACGGAGCACCCGCACGCGCCGATCAGCGTGGAAGAGATGGCGCATGCCTTTGAGGAAGATGCAGCGCCGGTCGATCTGTCCCCTTATGCCATTGAAGACTGGGTGACGCTCATCGTCTTCTGGAGCATGGGCCTGTCTGTTTTCCTGCAGTTTTTTACACGTTATGTGCTGAACGACAGCCTTGCCTGGACGGAGGAAATCGCCGCCAACTGCCTGGTGGTCGTGGTCTTCCTCGGGTCCGTCATGTGCGTGCGCACCATGCGCCATATCCAGGTCGACCTTCTCTACCGCTTCCTGCCGACATGGGCTGTCAGGCCGCTCGAACTCGTCGTCGATATCATCGGCATCATCTTCTTTGCCTATATCACCTGGCTGATGTGGCGTTACCTCGAGATCGTCGGCGAGGAGCGGATGGTGACGGTGGATCTTCCCCGCGGCATCGTTTTCTACGCGGTCTTTGCCGCTTTTGCGCTGATGTTTGTCCGCTCCGCCCATAACCTTTTCAAGGACCTGACGGGGAATAAGACCGTGCGCCAGCAGGCGCAGGACGATCTCCACGCAGGAGGAATTTGATCCATGCTGCTTCTCATCGGTTCCTTTCTCGTCCTCCTGATCATCGGCACGCCGGTTGCCGTCTCCATGGCGGTGGCCTCTCTGGCTTATCTCATCCTCTACGGTGTCGCGCCCGACATCATCGCGGCCCAGCGCATGATCGCCGGCGTCGAAAGTTTTCCGCTGATTGCCGTGCCCTTCTTTATCCTCGCCGGCAATCTCATGAACATTGCCGGTGTGACGGGCCGTATCTACAAATTCGCGCTTGCCCTCGTCGGCTGGATGAAGGGCGGTCTCGCGCAGGTCAACATTATCGGTTCGGTGGTGTTTTCCGGCATGTCGGGCACGGCCCTTGCCGATGCCGCCGGCATCGGCACGATCGAAATCAAGGCAATGAAGGATCACGGTTATCCGATCGAAGCCGCTGTCGGCGTCACCGCCGCCTCCGCAACGCTCGGGCCGATCTTTCCGCCATCGCTGCCCTTCGTCATCTATGGCATGATGGCCAATGCCTCCATCGGCGCGCTGTTCATGGCCGGCATCGTTCCGGGCGTGGTGATGACCGTGCTGATGATGCTGACGGTCTACATCTTTGCCAAACGCAAGGGCTGGGGCTCCGATACACCCTTCGAGCTGAAGCAATTGCTGGGCGCTTCGATGGAAGTGGCCATCGTTCTTGCTTTCCCCATGGCGATCTACCTGATGGTGCTTGCGGGATTGTCGGTCAATGTGGCCGTGCTGATCGGTCTTGCGGTTCTGGTCGCACTGGACTGGTATTTCGATTTTTCCGCCGTGATGGCGCTGATGACCCCGGTGCTTCTCATCGGCGGCATGACCATGGGCTGGTTCACCCCGACCGAAGCTGCCGTGGCGGCCGTTCTGTGGTCGCTGTTTCTCGGTCTTGTCCGCTATCGCACGATGACGGTGAGAACGCTGGCCAAGGCCTCCTTCGATACGATCGAGACCACGGCCTCCGTGCTGTTCATCGTCACGGCCGCCTCCATCTTCGCGTGGCTCCTGACCGTCAGCCAGGCAGCACAGCTGTTTTCCGATTTCATGTTCGGCCTCACCGACAACTGGTGGACCTTCCTGATCATCGTCAACATTCTGCTTCTGATCGTCGGGGCCTTTCTCGATACGATCGCGGCGATCAGCATCCTTGTGCCGATCCTGATGCCGGTTGCCGCCCGATACGGCATCGACCCGGTACATCTCGGCCTTATCATCACCTTGAACCTGATGATCGGCCTTCTGACGCCGCCGGTTGGCATGGTGCTCTTTGTCCTGTCGCGCATTTCCAAGCTGTCGGTGGAGAAAACGACGCTGGCCATCCTGCCCTGGATGATCCCGCTGTTCATCGCACTCGGGCTGATCACCTTCATTCCCGCCATCACCCTCTGGCTGCCGACGCAGCTGGGTCTGATCCGATAACCGTTTGGCGCATGGTCGCTCACAAACTTGAGATGAAAGGGATCAGGACAATGCAGACGCGTGTTGCACGCCTCCATGCTCGGCGTGACCTGCGGGTGGAGACGCTGGATTATGCGACGCCGGGGTCAGGCGAGGTTCTCTTGGGCATGGCATCGGGCGGCATCTGCGGCTCGGACCTGCATTATTATCAGGACGGCGGTTTCGGTCCGGTTCAGGTTCGCGAACCCATTATCGCGGGCCATGAGGCATCCGGTTATATCGAAGCCCTTGGAGAGGGCGTTTCGGGACTGGTTCTGGGACGGCTTGTTGCGATCAACCCGTCTCAGCCCTGCGGTGAGTGCCAGTATTGCCGCATCGGCCAGCCGATCCACTGCCTCCACATGCGGTTCATGGGATCTGCGATGCGCCTGCCGCACGAAAACGGCATGTTCCGCGAAAAACTCGTCGTGCCGGCGATCCAGTGCCATCCGGTCGGCACAGGTGTGACGCCGGCAGAGGCGGCCTGCGCGGAACCGCTCGCCGTCTGCCTGCATGCGGTTGCCCAGGCGGGCGATCTCTCGGGCAAGGCCGTTCTCGTCACGGGGGCAGGGCCGATCGGACTGCTGACGGTGGCCGCCACCCGCCATGCCGGTGCCGCCCGCATCGTGGTGACGGATCTGATGGACGCGGCGCTGTCGCGCGCGCCGTCGATGGGCGCCACGCAGACGATCAATGTCGCCAGCAACCCGGACGCGCTTTTGCCTTTCCAGGACAACAAAGGCAGTTTTGACGTGATTTTCGATTGCTCGGCAGCAGCACCGGCCTTGCGGTCCGCCTTTGCCGCGATCAGGCCACGCGGCACAATCGTTCAGGTGGGTGTGACCGGGGACGTGACGATCCCGCTCAATGCGCTGGTGGCCAAGGAAATCGTCTGGCGCGGCTCGCAGCGCTTCCACGGCGAATTTGCACAGGCCGTCGATTTGATTTCGACACGGCAGATCGACGTCAGGCCGATCATCTCCCACACTTTCCCGCTGGATCGGGCAGTCGAGGCATTCGAGCAGGCTGGCGACCGCTCAGCGGCCTGTAAGGTGCAGATCACGTTTTAAACGAACCAACCGGATACGAAGGACAGACGATGAGACACACATGGCGATGGTTCGGGCCGATCGACAAAGTCAGCGTGCGCGATGCGGCACAGGCGGGCGCCGAAGGCATCGTGTCTGCGCTCCATCACATCGCAACCGGCGAGGTCTGGCCGGTTGACGAGATCGCCCGGCGGCATGAGGAGATCAAGGCCGGCGGCCTTGTCTGGGACGTTGTTGAAAGCATTCCGATGTCGGAAGACATCAAGACGCAGACCGGCGACTGGAAACGTCATATCGCCAACTGGCAGGAAACGCTGCGGCGTCTTTCGGCCTCCGGCATCCGCACCGTCTGTTATAATTTCATGCCGATCCTCGACTGGACACGCACGGATCTGCGCTGGGAGACCGGCCATGGCGCCAAGGCCATGCGTTTTGATCTCGTGGATTTTGCCGCCTTCGACATCTACATCCTGAAGCGTCCGGAGGCTGCTGCGGATTATCCGGACTGGTTGCAGGAGGAAGCAGCAAGACGCTTTTCCGGCATGACGGATGTAAAGATCGCTGCGCTGGGTAAGAATATCGGCGCGGGCCTGCCGGGGTCTGCGGATGGCTATACGCTCGACCAGCTGCTCGAAAAGCTGCGCTCCTACCAGGGCATCAACCGCGAGCGGCTGCAGCAGAATCTCGTCGATTTCCTTAGCGAAGTGGCGCCGGTGGCAGCAGATGTCGGCATCAACATCTGCGCCCATGGCGATGATCCGCCGTGGTCGCTGCTCGGCCTGCCGCGCATTCTATCGACCGAAGCCGATTATGCGCACATGCTGGATCAGGTGAACATCCGCGCCAATGGCGTCACGCTCTGCACCGGTTCGCTTGGCGCAAGGCCGGACAATGACCTGCCTTTTATTGCCACACGTTTTGCCGATCGCATTCATTTCGTGCATCTGCGCAATGTCACGCGCGACAGCGATACGGTTCCCTGCTCGTTTTTTGAGGACGAGCACCTTGAAGGCGCGACAGACATGGTCGCCGTCATCGCAGCCCTTCTATCGGAAGAGGCGCGCCGGCGCGAAGAGGGGCGCGAGGATCACCGCATCCCCATGCGGCCGGATCATGGACAGGAAATTCTCGACGACCTCACGCGCGGTGCCCAGCCCGGTTATCCCGCCATCGGCCGGCTGAAGGGGTTGGCGGAACTGCGCGGCATCGAGCGGACGCTGTCGCATGCCCGTTATGGCCTGGGAGCCTGATCATGACACACCTCTCCAGCGCAAGCCGATTGCCCGCCGGCGTGCGCCTGCCCGCTTATGACAGGGCAAAACTGAAACCCGGTATCGTCCATATCGGGCTTGGCGCCTTTCACCGCGCACATCAGGCGGTGTTCACCCAGCGCGCCCTGGAGGCTGATTTCGGGCCCTGGGGGATCATCGCCGTCAACCTGCGCTCGGCGGATCCGGTGGATGCGCTTGAGGCACAGGATGGGCTTTATTGCGTCATCACCCGCAGCGAAATGGGCGACCAGTGCGAACTGATCGGTGCGACCGTCGGCTGGATCTGCGCGGCCAGGGATAAGGCACGCGTGCTGACAGCCCTTGCCGATCCCGCAACCTGCGTGGTGACGATGACCGTTTCGGAAAAGGCCTATGGTCTTGATCCGGCAACCGGCGGGCTGGACGAGAACCATCCGGCAGTAGTGGCCGATGTGAAGACGCCGCATGCGCCCACCGGTGTGCTGGGTTTTCTCGTGGAGGGGCTTGCCCTGCGGCGGGCAGCCGGTGTGCCGCCGTTTACCGTGCTCTGCTGCGACAATCTTCCGTCGAACGGCAAGGTCGTGCGCCGTCTCGTGCTGGAACTGGCGCAGCGCCGCGATTGCGCGCTTGCCAGCTGGATTGCCGAAGAGGGGGCTTTCCCCTGTTCCATGGTGGACAGGATCGTGCCCGCTGCAACCGAAGCGACGCGTGCGCGGGGTGAGATGCTGCTTGGCACGCGGGACGCGCTGGCGCTCGATACCGAGCCCTTCCTGCAATGGGTGATTGAAGATCACTTTGTGGCGGGGCGGCCGCGCTGGGAGGTCGGCGGCGCAATCCTTGCCGAAAATGTCGAGCCTTACGAAAAGATGAAGCTGCGGCTGCTCAATGGCACCCACACGCTGCTGGCCCATCTCGGCATCCTGTCAGGGCTCGACTATGTCCGCGAGGTGATGGCGGTGCCGGATCTGGCGGCCAAGGCGCGCGCGCATATGGAAGAGGTGGTGTCGACGCTTGATCCGGTGCCGGGGATTGATCTGTCCGATTACATCGCGGCGCTGCTTTTGCGGTTTTCCAACCCGACGATTGATCACCGCAACCTCCAGATCGCGCTCGACACCACCCAGAAACTGCCGCAACGGCTGCTCTCGCCGGCCGTGGATGCCCTGGAAAAAGGCAAGGACGGGGCGGCGACAGCCTATGCGGTCGGCGTCTGGATGGCGGCGGTCAAGAAACGCGGCGACTGCGAGGATCCGCGCCGTGAGGAAATCCTGGATGCCGCTGCCGTGATGAATGCCGCCGATCCGTCTGCCGCCTTTTTTGCGATCCCCGGCCTTTTTCCTCCCGAACTGGTGGCAGCCCGACGGTGGCGCGATCGGGTCAATGAGGCGATCGGCGCCTTCTGAAAGCCGGTCTCGATCCCGGCGACACCCTGCTGGCGACCGCGACGCAGCCCCCGCAGGATCTAGTGGCGCTGAACCAAGACGTGCGCCATCTTCGAAACGCGATCTGTTCCCAGATCGGCGGGTGGGACGCATCCGCCTGATCTTCAAGCCCGCCTGATCTTCAAGAATGTGCCGGCGCCTCAAGCCGTCGGCACTGTGCCCCCATCGATCCTGTATTCCGTGCCCGTTATGGATGCCGCGCGGTCGGAGGCGAGGAAGGCTATCAGGTTTGCGATCTCTGCAGGTTCTGCTGGTCGACCGATCGGTATGCCGCCCAAGGCATCCATGATCATCTTCTTGCCGCCCTCAAGATCGGTTCCGGCCTGTTTCGCCAATCGCTCGGCCAGATGGATGGATGATTCCGTGGCGATCCAGCCCGGCGATACCCTGACGACCCGCACACCTCCAGGCGAAACCTCTTTCGACAATGCCTTGCTATACGTGGACAATGCCGCCTTGGCTGCGGCATAGGCCGTCGTTGAATCCGGCAAGGGCAGCACGCTCTGGATGGATGTGACATGCACGACCACGCCGTTTCCCCGTGCGACCATGTCGGGAACCAGAAGGCGATCCAGCCGGACGGCCGGAAAGAGGTTAAGCGACAGTTCTCTTTGCCATTCGGCCTCCGTCAGAGCCGAGAAACCACCAGCCGGGGCCGAAGAGCCGCCAAGCATGTGGACGATGATATCAACGCCACCAAGGCGCTGACGCACGGCGTTTGCAACAATCACGGACCCTTCTTCGGTCGCCAGGTCCGCTTCGACAAACATGTCTTCCGCCAGGCCGTCCGGCCGCGCCCGCGCCGTTGTCAGAACTTGCGCCCCCAGTTGCCGAAACAGGCTGACGGTCGCAGCGCCGGCCCCTTTCGTTCCCGCCGTGATGAGGGCACGCTTGCCCTGAAGGGTTAGAAAGTCTGCCATTACCGGATCTCCAAGCGGACGATTTTGCCGTCTTCGAGTGTGAAGTTATGGGTGAGTGTGATGGGGCTGCCGGGAAAGGTGCCACTGACCTTCGCGCGAACGTCAACGGTGTCATCGTTGCCCTTCGCATCGAGCGGCTCTGCAACATATTGCGATGCCTGCTTTGCCGTCATCCACCAGTGGCGGATCGCATCCTTGCCTTGATGGCGAGCATTTTCGTCTGCAACGACCGCGCCATCCGCAAAGGTGCTCAGCACGGCGTCCGCGTCATTGCGCCCGTCGGCTTCAAAATAGCGGGCAATGATCTCTGGCATATCCATGAATGTCTCCGGTGTCTTTGTCTGATCCACAACAGATAACGCTCGATTATTGTTGTAATAAGTGGGATAAAACGGCATGTGGTAGTGACAATATCGGGACAATGGAAACAACGAACCTTCGAGAACTTGAAGCGGTCATCGCTATTGCCCGACGAGGCACGTTCCGCGCGGCAGCCATTGATCTTGGTATGTCCACCACGGCGCTGAGCCACGCGATAAGCCGGCTTGAGGCTGGGCTGGGGGTCCGGTTGTTCAACAGAACCACCCGGAGCGTATCGCTGACAGAGGCGGGGAAACTCTTTGTCGAGCAGATCGCGCCGTCACTTCATGACATCTACGGTGCATTGGAGGCGGTGCGGTCCCAGCGCGAAACACCGTCCGGCACCATCCGCATCAATGCGGCTCCCTTTGCCGCGCGCGCCATTCTTTCGCCGCTTGTGCTCGAGTTCCTGCGCCGTTACCCCGACATGGCCGTCGATGTCGTCACCGAGGGTAAAATGGTCGATATCGTGCGGGACGGCTTTGATCTCGGTGTCAGGGTGGCGGGCCTCATTCCCAGCGACATGATTTCCGTGTCTCTCGGCCAGCCTCAGCGGCATGCGGTTGTCGGCTCGCCGGATTATTTCTCAGAGCATGGCATGCCTCTGGTACCGCCGGACCTTTTCCAGCACCGGTGCATCCGCGTCCGCCTGCCGGATGGCGCGCTGTTTCGCTGGCGTTTCGAAAAGGATGGCGAAGCGGTGCAGTTCGATGTCCAGGGCCCGATCACGCTCGATGAGGCTAGCCTCGTCAGAACCGCTCTCTTGAAGAGCATCGGGATTGGCTACATCTTCGAACAGGAGGTTCTCGACGACATTGAGGCCGGGCGCCTTGTCCGGGTGCTGGAAGACTGGACGCCACCCTATCCCGGGCTTTGCCTGTATTACCCCGGGCGCCGAAATTTATCGGCGGGAATGAGAGCGTTTCTCGCGGTCGCGCGCGAAGTTTCCAGGCAGTCTGCGCCTCACGCTGAAACAAAATAGCACTCAGCCTGCCTCTTGGCAGCGGGATACGACGGGCAGATCGGGCTACCAGCGCAAATAACGCCTGCCGGCGAAATATCCGGCCGTCACGACGATCAGCGTGGCAAGAGGATACCAGGTGACGACAAACAGCGGGCTGTCGTCGAAGCAATTGGAAGCATAAAGCGTCGCTGCGATGCTGGCCGAGACAAGGCCTGCGAGCGCACCTGCAAGCCCCGGATTTTCTGGAGCGCCCTGACGCATGGCCAGAAACAGAAAAACGCCCGGGAAGAGAGACAGCCCAGGGATCATCGTCAGGCAATGCAACGCGTTGCGACCAAGCAGTTTGCCGAGCCAGAGATCAGACGGTGTCACGAACAGTTCCACAATGGTCGCCGCGACGAGAAGGGTTGGCGCCAGTGCCAGAAGCCACCGGCGCGCGCCAGGTGTGCTCCCGGGGCGCAGGGCAGGGCCCATCAATGATGTGGCCGCCGCCAGCAAGGACAGCGTCACGATGAACTTGAAGACGAACCGAACCGTCTCGATGGCATGCGCGATATCCGGCCGAAACCCGATCATCAGGAAGAATGCAACGGCTGCGAGTGCGGCTCCGGCTGCAACGGCGCCTGCCAACGCCATTCCCAGCTTGACCGGTCGCCGCGTATCCTGCGCCAGCAGGGTAATGAGTTGATCTGTTTTCACGCGGCAAGCTCCTGGCCTGGGATTTCATTCTTCGATCGTTTCGGTCTCAACCCACGGCGTTTGCCTGCATATCCAAACCGGGGAGAAAGCGTCAATCAAGACAGCGATAGCGTGGTGCATTCCACTCCCCATCTGCAGTCACGACGAGGACATAGGATATGGGTTGCGTGCATCACGATGGAAAGTCCGTTGATCGTCTCGTTTTGCCCCGCTGAAATATCGAATTGAAATTGCAGCGGGGCGAGGCGTCCTGTGCCGGGAGCGCAACGAGACGGTGTGTCGTCATTTGAGTTGCCCGGAATAGCGAGCAGACAATGCCTTGAGAGCCCGATGAAGCGCCACACGCACCGCCACTTCCGTCATCTTCAAACGCGCTGCCGTCTCGCGCACACTTGACCCCTCGATGGATATCGCCTGAACAATCGTGCGCTGCGGGTCTCCCAGGCGGCCCAGGATCTGTTCAATGGACATGCGATCCGACACGTCTAGCCCGGCATCGCTTTCGAGTGTCGAGATCACGTCCTCCAAGGGAACGTTGACGCGCCTGCCTCTGCGCCGAAGGCTGTCGATCAGCTTGTTGCGAACGAGGGCCGCCATCCACGGCCCCAAGGGTCTGGAGAAATCCCAGGTGCCCCGTTTGAGATGGATAGCCAACAGCACTTCCTGAACCACGTCTTCAGCCTCACTTGACGGCACGCCCCACTGTTCGCATCGTTTGCGGGCCATCACACGCAGATGGGGTGTGATGGCTGTGAGCAAGTTATGATATGCGTGCGTGTCGCCTGCGATTGCGGATCTCATCCACAAAGCCCATTCTTCTTCGCGGGCCAGATTGTTCATCCGATCAATCCAAGTTCGCAAAAGCCGGGGCCAGCGTTACAGCGCACAGCGCAAGTTTTTGTCCAAAACCTCAAAAGACATCCCATGTCATTGTATCTCATGAAATAGACGGTCCCGCTTGCATGGCCGTATCGGGGTCCAGGAGGGCAAAAACAGGCTTTATCAGTCCGTCCAGCAAGTGCCTTTCCGGACGCGTGCGTGCAAGCACCCGGATCCCGAGCAAAATCCCAAGCAGTGTCCGGGCAAGATCAGCTGCCGTCTGGTGACGACTGATCGTTCCGTCCTGCTGACCTTGCTCCACACAACGCGTGAAAAATCTCTCGACCTGGACAAGAACGCCGGCCACGACATGCTGAAATTCTTCGTCATGGGGCGCAACTTCGAGTGCCGAATTGACGAGCATGCAGCCCTTCCGTCTCGGATCGCCGAGGGATCGTTCGATGATTTCGTTGAAGAAGGCAATTAAGGCCTGACGCGGAGGCTTCGATTCAAACCGCCCGACGCGGTCGTAGAAACTTCGATCCACGTAAAGATCCAGGGCACGTCGATACACCGCCCGCTTGTCGCCAAACGCATTGTAGACGCTGGCAGTCGTCAGTCCCATTGCCTGGGCCAGATCCCGGATCGATGTTGCTTTGTATCCTCGTTCCCAGAACTGTTGCACGGCCAATTCCAGCACCCGTTCCTCATCGAATTCTCTTGGCCGGGCCATGGGATCTGTCTCTTGGAAATTGAACGCGCCTCCCGCAGAGATGAGAACAGCGCAAGATTGGTTTTATAACGGTCGATTTAAAATGCAATCACGGCCCGATCACCGTTGCGCGTCTTCACTTTCGCATCTATCGGGCATGGGTCATCGAGACGGCACCTGCCACGTCAATCTAGAACGGCTTAACGACGGCAAGCCATGCAATGGCTGCAAAGACGGCAAGGATTGCAAACGCGGCCGCGCCGAACAGCGGGTGGACCCGCCGGCCTTCCCGCAGCAGCCTCTTCAGCACCAGGGCTTCCAGGCTGTGCAGACCGCTGAGGACGACGGCCGGGATCATCTTCACCAGCAGCCAGAGCGAACTGTCCCAGCCCGCACCGAAGGCCATCGTGAAACCTGCCATCCAGACGATGGCAAGCGCCGGTGTCGTGACCAGTCCGTCCCAGCGTAAAACGGCTTCGCCGAAGCGGCGGACGTCGGTTGCCTCTGGCGAAGCAATCGCGGACCGCAACACCAATGCCATCGCCAGCATGCCCCCGATCAGAGTGACGACGGCAAACACGTGGATCGCCTTGACGTAGAGGTACATCACGCGTCACGCCGCGCCATAAAACCGGCGGCGGTGGCTGCCCCCGCGCGGTGCCGATGACGACCGGCCCGTTTTGCTGTCGCTGCGATCATGGCGTTCGGTCCTTCCAGTCCAGAGGCTAACGTTGGCTGCTCGCAGGCACATTCGCAGGTCTGCATGCGTTCGTTACAGATGGCCTCAAGATTTCTCTGGCGCCGAGCGTCGGAAGAACCCGCCCTGCCGCGACATCGAAAATCTCCCGACCCCTGTAACGAATGCTGCGCCGCAGCCGTAAACGCCATTGTGGACGGTGATGACGGATCCTGATGGCCCGCCAATGCGTCCCCAAGGAGCAAACGTATGAAACGTGATGCATATGGTCTCGTGACCAGTAGTGACAGCTGCGATGCGCAACGGGCATTCGAGAATGCAGTCTTCGGATTGGCGACCCATCGCCCGAGCACCGGTTCGGCGCTTCAGGCGACGATTGCGGCCGATGGCCATCACGTTGCGGGCCACGTGCTGAAGGGGTTTGCCAATCTCATCCTGGCGCGCTCGGAACTTGCGGTGCCCGCCGTCGATGCCTTGAACAACGCCCGCACCGCACTGGCCGCAAGAGATGGGGGAACAGGTGACGAGCGTGTGCTGGTCAAGGCGCTTGAGGCGGCTGCCACCGGCTCCTTCGCGCACGCAGCCGACCTGCTGGATGACGGTTTTGAAGACCGTCCGACCGTCTTTCTCCCGTTCAAGATTTCGCAAGCCCTGCGTTTCATGCTGGGCGATGCCGCCAGCATGCTGAGCGCCAGCACGAAGGCGGTCGACGGACTGGATCTGGCAAGCAATTCAGCCGGCTTTATTCTCGGCTGCCACGCCTTTTCGCTTGAAGAACATGGGCGATATCAGGAAGCCCTGGTTGTTGGCCAACACGCGGTCCTGCTGCAGCCCGATGACGCCTGGGGCCTTCACGCCGTCTCCCATGTCTTTGAAATGCGAGGTGACACGGTCGAAGGCATCGAGTGGCTTGAAGGCAGCCGCAGGGCCTGGTCCCGCTGTAACAACTTCTCCTTCCACATGGCCTGGCATCTTGCCCTTTTGCATCTGGAACGAGGAGATCACGAACGCGTCTTGCAGATCTACGACGACGAAGTCCGCCCGCAGCAGACGGACGATTTCCGGGACATGGCCAATGCCGTCTCGCTTCTCTGGCGTATGCAACAGTCGGGCATCCAGGTGGGTGACCGGTGGCTGGACGCCGCCGAAATCGCATATCGCCGGCGCACCGACACGACCTTGATCTTTGCCGCCCTTCATAACCTGGCGGCGATGGTGGCAGTCGGTGATCGCAATGGCATGGCCGAACTCGTGGCGCAGATCGAAGCCAAGGCCCTCGGTGTCGATGATCAGGCGCGCGTCGCTGCCGAAATTGGCGTTCCGATGGCGCGTGTGCTGGCGGGCCTCGATACACCGGCCGACCAGCGCGTGATCGATCGCATGGTGGCCAACCTCCCGAAGATCGGCGGCAGCAACGCGCAACGAGACTTCTTCGTGCTTGCTTTGGCCAGAGCTGTCGGACACGGCGGCGACAAGGCTGCGGTGTCGCGGATCGGCGAGATCCGCAAACGCCTCAAGGCGGATGACCGCCTCTTCCAGTCCATCCAGTCCATCAAGCGGTCAGCCGGCAGAAGCCTCTCTGCCTGATGTACCCCGCAACCAAGGAGAAAGTTGATGTCTATGATGGAAATGCAGAAATCGCCGATCTTTCCGGATATTCAGCCGGGCCTGGCGCGGACCATCGTCCTGTCGGGCCTTGCCGCAGACATCACGTGGGAGATCTGGGCTCGGGTGTTCACCCCGCTCTGGGTTGGTGGCCCGCTGGAACCTGCCGGTCTCGTGCAGTCCGTCTTCGGCTTCAGCAATCCGCTGGCCGCTGAAGCCATTCACGCCATTGTCGGCATCATCTTTTACCCGATAGGTTATCTTTTCATTGCCCGGCCGCTCCAGCGCCTGATCTTTCCGAAGTTGCCTCTGCTGCTGACCGGCATCGGTTTTGGCACCGGCCTCTGGATCTTTGCCCTTTATGTCATGGCGCATCTGTTTGCGGGTCTGCCGCCATTCCTCGGCTTTATCACGCTGACCTGGGCGTCTCTCATCGGCCATATCCTGTTCGGCATCGTCGTCGCATTCGTCGTGCGTGCCCTGGAACGCTAGGATGTATCAAGAAGAAAACCTGCCCGGCCCCATCGGCTGGGTAGGCTGCGCTGTGTGGAATAACTCTCACGGAAGTGGCTTGCCTGAATGTCTCAATCCCGAAGCCTGGCCCGAAGTCTGAACCGCGTTGCCGACATCGTTGCAAAGACCCTCCACGCACACGATGTGCGCCATGCCTTCGGTGTGCCGGGCGGAGAGGTGGTGACACTGATCGACGCCCTGCAAACGGCTGGAATAACGTTCCATCTCGCGCGTCATGAAACGTCTGCCGCCATCATGGCAGCGGGTGCCAGTGCCATGACTGCTCATCCCGAACTGCTGGTGACAACGGTCGGTCCGGGTCTTGCAAATGCCGTCAACGGCATTGCCGATGCCGTGCAGGAACGGGTTCCGCTGGTGGTCATTTCTGGTGTCGTCGACCGTGCCACGCGCGCACGCTACACGCACCAGGTGATCGACCACGCTCAGCTGTTGCGACCGCTCGTCAAGGCATCGTTCGAAATCGAGCCTGAAAGTGCCGCCTCCACTGTGGCGCGGGCTCTTGCAATTGCAATGACAGACCCGATGGGGCCTGTGCATCTGGATCTTTCGCCTGCAGTTGCTGCAGCATCCAGCATGGAAACATCTATTCCCGCGCCCCCGAAACGGTTCGCGGCCCCCGTTTCCGGGGCAGAGCCTGCTGTTCGTTTTCTGTTGGAGCGTATCCAGGGTGCCGATCGGCCGTTGCTTATAGCCGGCCTTGAAGCGGCCCGCAGTCAGGCCGGACCCGCGCTGCAGCATCTGGCAGAGACCATCGGCGCCCCTGTGATCACCACCTACAAGGCCAAGGGCGTCATCCCGGAAGACCATCCGCTGGCGCTTGGTGCTGCGGGCCTGTCGCCGCTGGCAGATGCTGTTCTCCTTCCGCTGGCACGGCAAGCGGATCTGGTGCTTCTCGTCGGTTACGATCCGATAGAAATGCGTCTTGGCTGGCTGGATTTCGTCGCCGATCCGGCAAAGCTGGTGGATATGTCGAGCGTCCCTCCCGATCACGCCATGCATCACGCTGGCACCTGGATCGGTGGCGCGCCGTCACGCATCCTGCAGGCCCTCAACGGTGCGCTTGCGCAGCGCAGGACAAGGGCGGATGGGGAGCCTGAGGCGGCGAAAACAGAGCTTCGGCGGATCTTTTCAACAAAACAGCCGTGGGGACCCCATGCGATCATCGATCATTTGAACCGCGTTGCCGGTCCGGGTGGCCTCGTGACCGTCGATAGCGGCGCCCATCGTATCCTTCTGTCGCAAAAATGGGTTGCGACCCAGCCGCTCACCCTTCTCCAGTCCGCCGGTTTCTGCACCATGAATGCGGCCTTGCCGTTGGCGATCGGCGCGAAGGTTGCCGATCCGTCGCGGCGGGTTTTTGCCGTGATGGGTGACGGCGGCCTTGAAATGGGCATCGGCGAACTTGCAACTCTTCGCGATCTCGGCCTGCCGGTAACCGTCGTTCTGTTCCAGGACCGCAGCCTCGCGCTGATCGCCCTGAAGCAGGCATCTGCCGGGCTGCCTTCGGTCGGTGTCACTCTCGGGGAAACGGATTTTGCCGCCGTCGCGCAAGGATTTGGCGGCCATGGTGTGAATGTGGAGACAATCGATGACTTCCGTAACGCGCTTGAGGACGCCGGAAGACGTCCGGGCTTCAGCCTTATCGCCTGCAGGTTCGATGCCAGAGCCTATGACGGCGCCTTCTGATACACAGGCGAAACAGGCGTCGGCTGCACTAGAGATAAAACGTCCCCGCGATCTGCGCCTCGATTTCTTTCGCGGCATTGGCATGCTCATCATTCTGCTGGCGCATATCCCCGATGATGGCTGGGCGCTCTGGATACCGGCGCGCTTCGGCTTTTCGGACGCGACGGAAATGTTCGTCTTTCAATCCGGCATGGCATCGGCGATTGCCTTTGGCTCGACCTATGATCGCCAGGGCGCAACTGCGCTGATTGCGCGTGTCGGACACCGCATCTGGCAGATCTTCTGGGCTCACATTGCCGTCTTTGTCGTGGTTGTTGCCATGATGGTCCTGGCGGGAACACGCTATGACGGCGTCACCTATGTCGAAAGCCTCAACCTCGTGCCCTTCATGAAGGATCCGGGCGGCCTGCTGGTCGGATTGCTGACGCTGACCTACGTGCCGAACTATTTTGACATCCTTCCGATGTACATCGTCATCCTGGCATTGATGCCATTGATGATCTTTGCCTCGAACGTGCATCGTTACCTGCCTCTCGCCCTGATGGTTGCCTTATGGTGTGCAACCCAGTTCGGACTGACACGCCTGCCGGCCGAGCCCTGGTCGGATCGCCCATGGTTTTTCGATCCCTTCGGCTGGCAACTTCTGTTCTACAGCGGTTTTTTCCTCATGCGTGGCACGCTGCCGTCACCGGGCTATGACCGTCGTCTGATGGTGCTTGCCGTTGCAATCGTGATCGTCACGGTGCCTTTCGCATGGGTGCATTTCCACGCGGTCCATCCTTTCTTCCAGATGGCGGCCGAGCAGATCGCTCCGCTGACCGACAAGACCGATTTCGGCCTGCTCCGCTTCGTTCATTTCCTGGCCCTCTGTTATATCGCGGTGCATCTGGTCGGCGAAAAGGGTGCGCGCCTGCGCGGTCGGATCGTGCGTGTGCTGACCGTCGTTGGACAACAATCGCTCGCCGTCTTCATCACCGGCATCGTCATCGCTCAGCCGATCGGCATCGCTCTTGATCATGCCGGCCGTACGACTTCTGCCGAAGTGATCGGCAACCTGTTTGGCTTTGCCACCCTGATTGCGGCTGCCTATCTGGTTCGCTGGTTCAAAATGTCCCCCTGGAAATCGTGAGGTGTCGATGTCCGACCACCAGAAGCCCCAAAGCCTCGAGGGGCTGCGCATCCTTGACCTCTCTCGCATCCTGGCCGGGCCGACGGCGGCGCAGCTTCTCGCCGATCTGGGCGCGGATGTCATCAAGGTCGAGCGGCCGGGAGCCGGGGATGATACCCGCAGCTGGGGCCCGCCCTTTGTTGCCAATGCTGATGGAAGCGACAGTGATCTCAGCGCCTATTTCCTCTCGGCCAACCGCAACAAGCGATCGATCGCAATCGATCTTGCGACCGAAGACGGGGTCGCGCTGGTCAAACGACTGGTGGCGATGTGCGATGTCCTCATCGAAAACTACAAGCCGGGCGACCTCGCGCGCCGCGGCCTTGGGTATGACGACCTATGCAGGGTCAAGCCGGATATCGTCTGGTGTGCGATTTCAGGCTTTGGCCAGACAGGGCCTTACGCTGACCGCACCGGCTACGATTTCCTGATCCAGGCCATGGGTGGCATCATGAGCATCACCGGCGACAGTGACGCGGATGGAGGGCGGCCAGTCAAGGTCGGTCTCGGCATTGCGGACGTCATGTGCGGCATGTACGCGACGGTCGGCATCCTGGCCGCTCTTCGCCACCGGGATCGCACAGGTGAAGGCCAATATATCGATCTGGCGCTTTACGACGCCCAGGTGGCCTGGCTGATCAATGCAGCAACAAACCATCTGGTCTCCGGCAGGATACCGGCACGGATCGGCAACCGGCATCCCAACATCGCACCCTATCAGACCTTCACGACAGCGGACGGTGACATCGCGATCGCCGTTGGCAACGATCAGCAGTTTGCCCGTTTTTGTGCAGTCATCGGCACGCCGGAACTTGTTCACGACGCGCGTTTCGCCCGCAACCGCGACCGGGTGGTGAATATCGATGCGCTGGACGGTCTTGTCACCGAGGCCTTGAAAACGCAGACGGCGGAACAATGGGAGCGACGTCTCGTCCTGGCCGAAATCCCCGCCGGGCGGGTGGCAACCATCGATCAGGTCGTCTCCAATCCGCACACGCTGGCGCGGGAGATGGTGGTGGACATGCAGACGCCGGAGGGGCAGCCTCTGCGCCTTCTTGGCAATCCTCTGAAAATGTCGGTGACGCCCGTTCGCCTTCATCGCCCTCCACCGCATCTTGATCAGGATCGCGAGGATTTATTTCAGATGCTCAGCGACTTCGAAGAAAAGAGCGCGCCGTAGAGGAAGACACGCCGCCACCTTCCGGCGCCCCTTTGGCATTCATACGCCCAGTATCGCGAGAAAGGCTTCCTTGGGGATGTCGCCCCGGGAAAGTCCGTGTCGCTTGCCCTTGTTTTCCTTCGCCTTGCGGATCAGTCTGTTTTTTGCCGACATGCTCCCCTCGAAGCCCTTGGCCAGCGCATCTTTGCGCAATGGAGGAATATCTTCGCGGGCGATCACGCGGCTGCCGATGGCGGCCTGAAGCGGCACAGGATAGAGCTTTTTTGGCATGACATATTTCAGTCTGTGAACGATATCGGCGGCTTTCTCGTAGGCCTGCAGTCGCACGCACACAAAGGCGAAGGCATCGACTGGTTGATTCTCGATCAGGATATCCACACGCACAAGATCAGCGGGACGGTAATCGGAGAACTCGTAATCCAGTGTGGCATAACCCTGGGTCAGGGATTTCAGGCTGTCGAAAAAGCCAAAGGCCATCTGGCTCATGGGCAGTTCATAAGCAATGCGCGCATAACCATCATCGCCATAATCCAGTGTGCCGAAGATGCCACGGCTGCGACCGCACAATTCCATCACCGCGCCAACGTGATCCGAGGGCGTCTGAATCACGCTTGACACCATCGGTTCTTCGGCAAGCTCGAGTGTCTCCGGGTTCGGAAAATGGGCTGGATTGTCGATGAAGCGTACTTCGCCGTCTTTGAGCGTCACCTTGTAGACAACGCTCGGCGCAGTGGTGATGACTTCGACGCCATACTCCCGTCTCAGTCGCTCTTTGATGATCTCCAGATGCAACATACCCAGGAAACCACAGCGATAGCCAGCGCCTAGAGCTTCCGAAACTTCGGCTTCGGCGCGGAAGGCGGCGTCATTCAGCGCGAGCTTCTGCACCGCATCGCGCAACATGTTGATGGTCAGATTGCCGGAAGGGTATAGACCTGCAAACACCATGGGTTTGGATTCACGGTAGGTGGCAACCGGCTGTTGCGCGGGCTTGTCCATCCATGTCAGCGTGTCACCGAGCCGGATGTAGGTGGGGTCCTTGATGCCGGTTGCGACATAACCAACCTCTCCGGCCGAGAGTTTTTTCCACGGCACAAGTTCGGGTCGAAAAATGCCCACTTCAGTCACTTCGAACCCGGCAGGTGCCGACATGAAGCGAATGCGATTGCCCACTGCCACGGTGCCGTCCACGACGCGCACTGAAAGGACCACGCCCCGATAGGGATCGTAATAGCTGTCGAAGACAAGCGCCCGCAGCAGCTCATCCTTGCTTTCTGGCGGTGGGAACGTGCTTGCAATCGCGTCCAGCACCGTGCGAACGCCTTCGCCGGTTCTGGCCGATACCAGCAGCACCTCGTCCGGATCGAGCCCCTCGATGTCGTAAAGCTGGCGAATGATGCGCTGCGGATCGGAAAGTGGACTGTCGATCTTATTGAGAACGGCAAGCAACTTCAGCCCCTGTTCGCGCGCCAGCCGCACATTGGCAATGGTCTGCGCCTGCACGCCCTGCGTCGCATCGATCAGGACGATTGCGCCCTCGCAGGCCGCAAGGCTACGACTGACTTCAGCGGAGAAATCCACATGGCCGGGTGTATCGATCAGGTTGAACTGGTAGTCGATGCCGTCCGCGGCTCGGTGCTGCATGCGCACTGGGCGCAGCTTCACTGTGATGCCGCGCTCTCGCTCAATATCCATTGAATCAAGCAGCTGTTCCTGCATGTCGCGGTCGGTTACCGTCTGGGTCATCTCAATGAAACGGTCGGCGAGTGTCGACTTGCCGTGGTCAATATGGGCAATGATGCAGAAATTACGGATATTCGAGAGAGGCATGGGAGTGGCCTTGCTGATTGCCTGATTGCGCCTGAAAGTAGAGGGGCAAGTGGACCTTGCTCAGGCAGTCTCATCGTCGGGTGTGGTGGCTGCGGAGGCCAGTTTTCCGACATCGGTTTTCTGCCAGATCAAACGGATCATCGAGGTCAGTAGCTCCGACTGCTCCCGATCCAATCCACCGAAGACCGAAGCCAACCATTCCGCATGTTCGTCGAACACGGAACGTGCCAGATCCGCGCCTTTGTCTGTCAGTTGGATGTTGACGCTACGTCGATCTTGTCCATCGGCTGTGCGACGGGCGAGGCCATCACGCTCCAGCCCATCGATCAGGCTGGTCATGGTGGCGCGCGTGACACCACAGCGTGTCGCTACTTCGTTGGCAGCAAGCCCATCCTTCGCCTCAAGCAGCACGACAAGCATGACGAATTTGCTCTCCGAGAGCTGATGCCGCGAAAGCCGCCGAGCGCAATCGGCCTCAATTGCAGCGGCAAGGCTGAGGACCCCGCCGCAGAGTTCAATCTGTCGAACATCCCTTCGTCCTCGACGCTGGGCTTCTTCATAGAGAGATTTGTGTTTGGCATTGAGCATGGCGGCACCCTAAGTAGTTAGGGATCGTACTATATGTGTTCGTATCAGATTGCAAGCGCCCTGGGATCGATGAGATGAGACCCCGGGTCTCTTCGAACAGGGTTAGCCGTTCCGCTCACGAGACAGAACTGGAATTGTCGGATCGTCCGATCATGCTGCGCCCGATGGGTGTGTAGCTGTGCCGAAATTTCAGCAATCGCGGCGCGACTTGGTTATGCACCCACCGTTCCAGCGTTGCCCAGACTGTTGGTTTTCGCTGGGAGCAGACAGTCTCGTCCAGTTCCTGGTGAGACCTTTTGGCCGGCCATCTTCCGCCAGGATGGCGTTTTGCGTTACACGCAACGCCAGCGGGTGCTGTTTATGCCGAAGACGGATTGGAGATCAGGTCCAGGTAATAGAGAGCCGCCATACGGCAGGCGCGCCGCTCCACGGCGGCCTCGTCGATGTCGGGCTCGGTGAGGACCATTTCCGTCACGGACATCATCATATCGAGGATGATCCCGACACCGCCGACGAACTCGTCGGTGTTGAGGGCGGGATGGCTCTGCTCCAGTGTCTGGACGAGATGCGCGGCAACCCGGTCACGCGACTGGATACGGATTTCCTGGAGCAGGGGAACGGCACGCATTGCCCTCAGCACCCAGGCGCCACCGGGCATGTCGCGGGTGATCCGGTTGATTTCGCGCAGGATCGCAAGATTCTTGCTCGCGGCATCGTCAACGCTGCACGCCTCGATGCCGCCCTCCTGTATCCAGCGATAAACGGCCTCATCCTGGCTATCCATCAGCCGCCGGGCCAGCTCGCTCAATATCGCATATTTGTTCGGAAAGTACCGATAAAGCGCCGGTGGGGTCAGCCCCGCCGTCTGGCACACCATATTGGTTGACAGCCGTTCGAAGCCGACTTTGCCGAGCAGATCGCCCGTCACGGCAAGGATCGTTTCGTAGGTGTTGCGCGCCCGCATCTGCGAGGGCTCAAGCTTCGGATCGAGGTCAACCAACGTCCCGTATTTCCCTGACATGACGGCGATGCTGCCGTGGACTTCTCTTGTGTCGCTTGTGGCACAGCGCGGTGGCGGCCTCAAGGCGCGGTGAGGCTGAATGTCGGCGCGCAGCTTTCGTGCACACCAGAAAGGCGTTTGCCTGTGCGGGTGCAGAGTTTCTCGCGATATGCATAAATATTGATCATATGATAATATTGACTACTATTTCTGCATACGGTAGTTATGGCTATCTTTTATAGAGAGGGAACATCATGACAGACGCAATACTCGATGCAGCACTTCGCCAGCGCGCCGAAGCCGTCATGCCCGGCGGCATTTACGGACACCAGTCGGTCCGCTTTCTGCCTTCGGCCTATCCGCAGTTCTTCTCAAAAGGAGAAGGTGCCTATCTCTGGGATGTCGATGGACGGAAATACGTCGATTATCTCTGCGGTTACGGCCCGACACTTTTTGGCTATGCCAATGAGACCATCGACCGTGCCTATACGGATCAGCTGAAGACGGGAGAGTGCCTGACCGGCCCGACCGCGCTTGCGGTGGAACTGGCGGAAACGCTGACACGCATGGTGTCGCATGCCGATTGGGCGATGTTCTGCAAGAACGGCTCGGACGCCAACACCATGGCAACGATGGTGGCCAGAAAACATACCGGCCGCCATACCCTGGTCATCGCCAAAGGCGCCTATCATGGTGCAGCTCCCTGGTCGACGCCGTTTCCCTATGGAACCACGCCGGGCGACCGTGCGCATCAGATCTTCTACGAATATAACGATGTCGAAAGCCTTGAAGCAGCCGTTCGGGAAGCAGGCGACGATCTCGCCGCCATCCTCGCTTCGCCGATCAAGCATGATGCCTTCATCGATCAGGAATTGCCGAACCCGGACTATGCCCGTCGCGCCCGTGAATTGTGCGATGAAAAAGGTGCGCTTCTGATTGTCGACGATGTACGCGCAGGCTTTCGTCTGGCCCGCGATTGCAGCTGGTCTCTCGTCGGCGTCGAGCCGGATCTGTCATGCTGGGGCAAGGCGATTGCCAACGGCCATTCGCTGTCGGCGCTGCTTGGCAATGACAAGGCGCGTTATGCCGCCGCCAGCATCTATGTTACCGGGTCCTACTGGCTGTCGGGCGCTGCCATGGCCGCTTCGCTCGCCACGCTCGCGCTGATCCGCGACACCAACTACCTCGAGGAGACCCAGCGGCTGGGCGGGCTGTTGCGGCAGGGACTGGATGCAGCTGCAGGCCGTTACGGTTTCGGTCTTCGCCAGACCGGTCCTGCTGAAATGCCGCTGATCATGTTCCAGGACGACCCTTATCTTGCCAAGGGCTACAGCTGGGTCAGCAACATGCTGGCACAGGGCGTCTACATGCATCCCTGGCACAACATGTTCATGTCAGCATCGATGACCGATGCGGATATCGACTTCACCCTTGCCGCCGCCGAAGAGAGCTTCAAGGCGCTGGCCAAGGAGAACCCGCAAGCACCTCCGCCGCAGATCGTCGCTCTCAACGAGATCCTGCACGCGGCATGATCCAAACGAGGCACCGGGGGCAACCCCGGTGCCTTTTTCGTTCGGGCCCGACGTAACCTGCCGGTGCCTTGGCTCCACCCATTGCGCAATCATAAAAAAGGGGAACGCAATGACCAGGAATTTCGCATTTTTCAAAGATCTCGGAGCTTTGACCATCGGCTCCATCGCTTTGCTGATCGCGGGCGTCCAGCCGATCCTTCTCGGTGCGCTCGCGCATGACAACCGGTTGACCGTCAACGAAATCGGGCTTGCAGCCACAGTGGAACTGCTGATGCTCGGATTGGCCTGCGGCCTCGCGGCCGCGCGCTTCAACGCAGTGCGCGTGCGGCCGATCCTTGTTGCGGCAAGCCTTGCCCATGCCGCCAT
This sequence comes from Rhizobiaceae bacterium, assembly GCA_027483885.1. Classification (GTDB taxonomy): domain Bacteria; phylum Pseudomonadota; class Alphaproteobacteria; order Rhizobiales; family Rhizobiaceae; genus Neorhizobium. The sequence continues at coordinate 49,777 of JAIXTO010000089.1, read as the reverse complement.
CAACCTGTTCAGCATTCCGCTCGGCGGCGTTGCCCTCGTGCTCGTGCGGGGTGCAAGTGGTGTGGCCGAGGGCGTAATGCTCTGGACGGCGATCAGCACCATCATGCATTCGCGAAGCCCTGAACGGTATACCGGCCTGTTCGTCATCTGGCAGGCACTGACCCAGACCTTCCTTGCCGCCGCACTGGCTCTGCTGGTCATCCCCGCATGGGGCCCGAACGGTGCCTTCATGCTGATGGCCGCCATTTCCGTCCTTGCCGCTGGCCTTTCGCTGCGTGGACACGAGAGCTATGAGCCGCTTGCGAAGGGACAAAGCGGAGAGGGCACGGGCATCAGCTTGAAGGGTGCCGCCGGACTCCTCTGTGTTTTCTTCTTCATGTCCTTTTCCGTCGGCCTCTGGGTCTATCTGGAGCCGCTGGCAGTTCACGCCGGCATGAGCCAGGAAGATGCCGGTGGCCTGATTGCGCTCTCTCTGGTCGCCCAGCTCGCCGGCGGCCTTGCCGCCACCGCCATCGGCCCGCGATGGTCGCCATTTCTCAGCCTGTTGATCGGAGGGCTTTTGAACCTCGGCGTTGCCGCGATCCTTCAATCCGGCCCGACCGGCCTCAGCTTCACGCTCGCCTCCATGGGTTTCGGCTTTCTCTGGATTTTCATGATGCCGTTCCAGACACAGCTTCTCATCCGGATCGATCCCAGCCGCCGGACCGCCATGCAGCTTGGCACTGCCCAGTTGCTTGGCTGCGCTTTCGGGCCGCTGTCTGCCTCGCTGCTGCTGAGCGATGCGACCATCGGCGAGGCGCCGGCGTTTTTCGCCACCTTCATGGTTGTCGCGATATTCGTCCTCGTCGGCCTGTCGGCGCGTCGCCGGACGGTGCCAGCGGGCCTTGTGCCCTGAAGGGAGTTCACCCGGTCCTTTCCGGATCAGAGCCAGAAAAAAGAGCGGCGGGAGGCAACCCCGCCGCTCTTTTTCAGTCTCATGTTTCGTGTGCGGTCGCCTGCCAACGGGGATAGTCGCGGAAGGGATGGCCCGGTTCAAAACAGAACGCCGCGGATATTACGTCCGCGGCGGTCTATAAAGTGAGCTGGAGCGCGCTTTTAGAAGGATATGCTCCAGCGCAGCCAGGCCGAGGTTCCCGCCGTACGGTTTTCGACCGCAAACTCCTTGTGGACCTGGGCATAGAACTCACCGTATTCGGTGAGGTATCGGGCACCGACACCAAGCGCTGCGACGCGCCCCTTGAAGCCGCCGAAAGCCTGCTGCAGGATCGCATCGCCCGCCGGATCGCTCATCTTGTCGGCGGAAAGCTGCTGGTAATAGTAACCTGTCAAACCCAGTTCGAAGCTGGGCGTGAAGTTGTAACCGAGGGCAAAGTCCATGCCGATCTCGTCGCCGGTGCGATAATCCGAACCGGTCGTGTTGGCAAAGAAAACCATCGGGTCCTTGTTGGTTCCGCTGGTGATGTAGGTGATTGACGCTGTTGCCTCGATGCCCTGCGGATCGACGTATCCGAGAGACAATTGCGGTTGGTATTGCCAGGTGTTGCGCCCGGCATTGACGTCGGATGCCGCGTCATAGGCCCCTGTCGGAGCGATGATCCCCTGGACGAGAACGACATGGAAATTGTCCTTCTGCCAGCCGATGATAAGCGGCTGCAGGACTATGTCGGCAAGCCCTTTGGACGAGCTGATGGTGCCGCCGGCATTCTGGCGGATACTGGCGAAGGGCACAACCGCGCCCGCGGCGAACTTGAAATCGCCAAGCTCGAACGGTGCGACATACACGAACTGGTTGTAATCCACCCAGGCATCGACGCTGAAATTCGGCACCAGGCTGTTGCCTTCGCCGTCGTTCAGCCGGTTGGCGTGGTAATAGTTCACATAGTTGCTGTAATAAAAGCCCGGTTCCGGAATGACTGGGGTCTGGAAGGTAGTGCCCCCCAGGGTCATGTTGCTGCTTGCCCCTTCCCCCGCCATGCCGGGCGCCGTCTGGGCACCAAGCGCGACAAGACCAAGGGCGGCCATCCTGCAGAGTCTCGTTTTCATGTTTTAGTCCCCTCTTTTTTATTGATTAACCCCGATTTTTGCGAGGTAACGCTTGTGTCCCTCGATCCCCTTTTTCAAGAACATCGGCAGCAGGCGCGGCAGGATCCACGGAATGTTTCCCAGAATCCGCGACAGGATACCGTCGCCGTAGGGCAGGTAATATTCGAGCCGGCCTTCGCCGATGGCGCGCACGGCCGTTTCCGCCACCTGTTCTGCAGATAGCGGATCCGACACGAAGTTGAGCGGTGAACCGCCGCTCTGCGCTTCCATTCGCAGCATGGGCGTATCGACGCCGGACGGATAAATGCCCGATACGCGGATGTTGCGGCTGCGCAATTCCAGCGAAAGCGAATTGGAAAAGCCGCGCAGGCCGAACTTTCCGGCGGTATAGACGCTGCTATCGGCAAGCGGCAGGATGCCGGCCATGGACACGATGTTGACCACCGAGCCGCCGTTCGGGACAGACGGCAGGAAATGATGCAGGATCCGCAGAGGACCCAGCAGGTTGATCTGAACCTGCCGCTCGATATCCTCTTCCTTCAGGCTGAGGAAAGGGCCGGGCTTGATGAGGCCGGCATTGTTGACGATGACGTCGATCCGCCCGGTGAGCGCGCCCACGCTGGCCGCAGCCTGCGCGACGGAGGCAGGATCTGTGAGATCGCAGACAATGCCTGTAGTGGTGCCGTCAAGCTTAGCCCTTGCCGCCTCAAGCCCCGTCGCGTTGATATCGAGCATCAGGACATGGAAGCCTGCATCCAGCAACCTGCGGGTGATGGGCTGGCCGATGCCACCCGCAGCCCCGGTGACGAGCGCGAACTTGCCTTTGCCGTCGAGTATCTTGCGCGTGCTCATTGGCCAGCCTCCAGTGCTTTGGTTTCCTGCACCGTGTTCTCAAGGGCGTTGAGTTGCGGGCTGCGGGGCGTTTGGCCGCCCGTTCTGCCTGCCCCGGCAAGGGCATGGACGTTGTTGTCCGGGCGGCGCAGGTCGGCATAGAACTCGTCGTCGAGATCCGGCCAGCCGAGCTGGCGGCGAAACTCAGCCAGAAGCCGCTTATAGGTATCGGTGTGGACGTAGTTGGCGTGACGCGGCGAGTTGATATAGACCTTGCCGCCGCGCAGATCCGGGAAGTGGCCTGTGAGCTGGCGGTTCAGCCAGTCGCGAGCAATGCCGGTTTCGGTGGCGTGAACATCGGCAATGATGAGCTGGGCCATTTCGTCGAAACGGCGATAGGCGGCATCGGCGAATTCGGTGAAGCCCAGAACGTAAAGACCGCGCTGCGTGCGATGGATGACGTTCAGGTAGAGCTGCGGGCGCCCGTCCTTCCACTCGAACATTGCCGGATCGAAGAAAGGCATCTTGTACTCATAGCCGGTGGCCAGCATGATGAGGTCAATCTCTTCCTCCGAGCCGTCCTTGAAGACGACCGTATTGCCGCGCAATTCCTTGATATCGGATTTTGCGATGAGATCGCCATGGCCGAGATAGTGCAGGATCTGCGTGTTCATGATCGGATGGCTGGAAAGCGCATCGTGATCGGGCTTCGGCAGGCCAAGCCGTGTCAGGTCGCCGTTCAGCGTGTCCAGCATCTTGCCGACGTCGGTGGAGATGGAGACACCCTTTGGCGGCAGAACCTTGCCGCTCATCAGAACATCCGTTGGAATGCCGAAGAGGTGCTTTGGAACGAAACGATAGCCGCGGCGAACGCTGAAGAAGGCCTTGTCGGCGAATTTTGCCGCATCGCAGGCGATATCGACGCCGGAATTGCCAGCCCCCATGACCAGCACGCGTTTGCCCCGGAATTCATCCGGTTTCATGTAACTGACCGAATGGCGGATCTCGCCCTTGAACGTTTCGGCACCCGGGAGTTTGGGAATGGAAGCATGCCAGGTCACGCCCGGGCAGGCCACAACACCCGCGTAGACGCGCACTTCACCGGTGGAGAGCGTAACCTTCCATTTATCCCCGGCAGGCACGGCCGACACCACTTCCGTGTTGAAGGTGATGTGATCGTAAAGGCCGAAAGCGCGGGCAAAAGAGCGGATGTAATCGAGAATCTGCCGGTAGGACGGATAGTCCGGATAATGGTCCGGCATCGGGAAGCCGTAGAAATAGGAGGTCCATTTCGAGGAAATGAAATGGGCGCTTTCATAGATCGGCGTGCCCGGATTGTTCGGGTCCCAGAGGCCACCGACATCCGAATACCGTTCGAAACAATCAAATGGTACGCCTTCCTTGATGAAGGCGCGGGCCATGATGAGGCCCGAGGGGCCGGCACCGATGATGCAATACTGGTTCTCGTAGCTGGTCTCGGTGGCGGTTCGGTTAAGAACCGGGCGGTACTGCGCGCCGGCAATCTGCGCATAGACATTCGGCCGTTTTGCCTTGAGGTAGCGGGCATAGACGAGCGCCACAACGGCAAGCGGCACGAACACCCAGGGCAGGCCGTTGACCAAGGCATTGTCACTGCCGGTCAGCTTTTCATAGCTGTTGGTGACGAGATAAAGACATGCCGCCAACCCGAGAGCGCCCAGGGTCGGCAGGATGCGCGTTGTCATGACATGGCCGCGCTTGGCCTTCACGAAGAAGCCGACAACGGCAAGCGAGCAGGCGATCTGCATGGACAGAATGCCGATGGTGCCAAGACCGATGGCGGAAGATGCAATGCCGAGATAGGGCGCGACGCCATACATCCCGAGACCGAAGACCACGGTGAGCTGCAGCGTCGTCATGACCACGCTTGCCACGTGGGGTGAATGATAATCCGGATGGAACTTGGCCAGTGCGCCGGGCAGTAGATGATCACTTGACAGCGCAAACAGATAACGGCTGGCGGCGTTATGAACGGCAAGGAAGCTTGCGAGCATGCTGGCGACCAGAAGCAGGCCCATGACCGCCGTCAACGCTTCGCCGCCATAGCTATTGGCGAGCGCAAAAAGCAGATTGCCAGATTCGCGGGTCGCCATGGTCTGCACCTCGGCGGTTCCGATCGAGCCGATGATGATCCACACCGAGACCATGTAGAAGGCGACGATGACGGATAGCGAAACATAGGTGGCAATCGGGATGGAGCGCCGCGGATTTTTTGTTTCCTCGCCGTAAAGCGCGGCGGCTTCGAAACCGAGGAAGGAAACGATGACAAAGGGAATGATCGCGCCAATGGCGGGGTTGAAGGCTTCGCCCGCAGACCAGACCTGGAGCGGAAGCGCCGAAAGCCCGAGCTTCGTCAGGACTAGAACGTCGAAGACGAGCAGCACGGCGAATTCCGCGATCATGAAATAGGTGAGAACACGCGCCGACAGATCGAGCGACCGGTAACCGAGCGCCGCGACCGTGAGGATGCCGAAGGCAGCACATCCCATCCAGGGCAATTCATAGCCCAGTTCCTTGGTCAAAAGGGAGGTGAAATAGCCAAAGGCTGCGGCCATGCCGAGCGAGTAGGCGCAATAGGCAAGCGCTGCGGCATAGGCCGCAATCACGCCCGCCGGACGCCCGAGGCCCTGGCCTACCTGCGTATAGAAAGCGCCCTTACTGACGATTTCGCGGCTGAGCGCCGTGTAGCCAAAGGCAAAGCACAGCAAGGTCAACCCGACGAGAATGAAGCCGGCTGGCATGGCAAGCCCGGCACCCGTTTCGAACGCGAGTGGTGTGTTGCCGATCATCGCGGCAAGCGGTGCTGCCGCGGCAATGACCAGGACGATGACGCCCCGTGTCGTGAGCGCACGTTTTTTCGATTGGCCAGCCGGATAGGTGGCCGAGTTTCGGCGGTTCAGTTCCATGTTTCAGTTCCCCTTGCGACCAATTGTCTTGACGGTCGTCATTTATAACCCGAGCATTGATCGAGTTTGCAATTCTGTCAATATCGAGCAATGTTCGAATCTGAAAAAACAGGAATTGAACGACTGATGGACGCAAAAATCCCGGAATCAGGGGCTGAAGGCCGCTTGAACATGCGCAGCACCGGCTTGCAGAGCCGCAGCCGGGAGCGGGTCGAGCAGGTTCTGGCCGCTGCCGAGACCCTTGTTGTCGAGACGGGGATGGAGGGCCTTAAAATGCGCGAGCTTGCCCGGCGGGCCGGCCTTCCCATCGCATCGCTCTACCATTACTTCCCCTCCAGCAGCAGCGTCGTGCGCGCGCTTGCGGTGCGCCACCTTGAAAATCTGCGAGATGTGCTGGGCCATGAACTTGCGGCCGTCCTGGATGAGGACATGCCGGTGAGCCTTCGCCCATGCACGGGGGACCGGCTGGTGCGCAATGTGCTGGACTATCTTCTGCGCACCCCGGCATCCGCCGTCATCTGGGACAGCCTTCGCTCAAGCCCGGATCTGCGCCAGCTGGACATGGAAGACACCGTGCGCAATGCGCGAGATCTTGAGCCATACCTGCGCTGGGTCGCGCCCGATCTTCCCGACGGGCAGATTCCGACCTTGATGATCGTCATTCTGGAAGCGGTGCAGGGAAATGTCATCGCCATCATGCATTCGGAGTCCCAGATGCGCCCGACCTTGATCGATGCGCTGGCGGTGATGCTGACCGCAACGCTTCGAGGGCTGCAGGGCTGCGATCATCGAGGCTAGACGGGTCGGGCGCGCGGATCTTCCATTGTCCCTGATTGGGCTCCACTCATCACGAATGGGCTGAATGAATGGCCCCGTCGTGCTGTGGGCGGATGGTGCCGCTTTTTGTGCTTTTTTAATTGACGCGTTCACTAAACGCGTTTATTGAACGCGCATACCAAAAGGAGACACCATGCCACGCCCATCATTGACCCAACAGGAGATTGCCGATTTTCGGGCTGTCATTCAGCGCCATGCGATTGTCATCGCCGGCGAGGTCGGTCTTGTCGGCCTTTCGATGCGCAAGCTTGCCGACAGTCTCAACCTCACGGCCGGCGCTCTTTATCGCTATTATCCAAGCAAGCGGGAGTTGATCTTCGATTGCTGCTCGACAGCGCTTGCGGCTTTGAAGGAGCGCTTTGCCCAGCAACAGCAGACGGCGGACAATCCGCTCGCCGCCATCAGCCACATGCTGCATGCCTATGCCGATTTCGCGCTGGAGGACAAGGATCGTTTCCGGTTGCTTTTCCTCGAAAACGATCAGGGCGCGACAGCCTCCCTGGAGTCGGACGCAGAGGCGATGGCCCCCTATTACATGCTGAAATCCGAGGTTGTGAAGGCTCAAGAACTGGGGCTCATCCATGCTTCGGACCCTGTTCTTGTGACCAATATCCTGTGGGGGAGCGTTCACGGGATTGTCACACTCGCATGCACACTCAACACATTCGAACTGGGAAATATCGGCCGTCTGCTCGATGAGAACATCACCTGCCTGTTTCGCGGCATGGCCCTGCAAGGAGTTTCGCAATGACATTTTTCGTCAAGACATCTTTGCTCCTTGGTGGGGCGATGCTGGTTCTGTCCGGCTGTTCCGAGGAGCAACCGGAAGCCAAGGCGCCGCGTCCGATCAAGTCGGTGGTGGCCGAGGCACGCCCGCTCGGCGAAACCGTCACGCAGATCGGCGAGGTGAAGCCACGCCACGAAACGCAACTCTCCTTCCGCATCAATGGCCAGCTTCTGCTGCGCGCGGAAAACGGTTCGGCGGTGAAGGCTGGCGATATCCTTGCCAGCATCGACAAGACACCGTCGCGCAACAATCTTCTCACCGCACAGGCCGATCTTGCCACCGCCCAGTCCGGTTACGATCTGGCCCAGATGACAGCCGATCGTAACCGCGACCTGTTTGCCAAGAACATCATTCCGCGCGCCCAGATGCAGGAGGCGGATGCCAACCTGCAGAGTGCGCGTGCCCGTGTGGATGCAGCCCGCGCAGCGCTTGCCAATGCGCAGGAAATGCTCGGTTATACCGATATCAAGGCACCGCGCGATGGCATCGTCTCGGCCGTCGGCGCCAATGAAGGACAGGTGGTGGCCGCCGGCCAGATGGTGGTCACGCTCATCTCCGACCGCGAGCGCGATGCCGTGTTCGACATTCCCGAAAAGCTGATGAATGCACGGCTGCAATCGCCGCCGGTCGAGGTGCGGCTGATCTCGGATCCGGCGGTGACGGCCAGCGGCACGGTGCGCGAAGTGACACCGTCCGCCGATCCGGTGACCCGCACCTTCCGGGTGAAGGTGGCGCTGGACGACAAGGGCAACCGCATGCAGTTCGGTGCGGCTGTGGTCGGCACCATCACGCTTTCGCCAAAATTGCTGGTGCAGCTGCCGGCCTCGGCGCTCACCAGCAACAAGGGCGATCCGGCGGTTCTCGTCTACGATCCGGCGACCCGCAAGCTTGTCTACAAACCCGTCACCGTGGAGCGTTTTAACGACAACGACCTGTTCGTCTCCAAGGGGCTCGCCGATGGCGATATCGTGGCGACGGCCGGTGTCAGCAAGCTGCGCGACGGCGTGGAAGTTCGACTGGAAGGCGAGGGTAAGTGATGAGTGCCTCCAATACCCCTCCACGCAAGGCGTTCAACCTGTCCGCCTGGGCGCTGAAACACCAGTCCTTCGTTGTTTTCCTGATGATCCTCACCGTGCTCGGCGGCATCTGGAGCTATCAGCGCCTGTCACGCAACGAAGATCCACCATTCACCATCAAGACCATGGTCGTGTCGGCGCTCTGGCCGGGCGCCAGCACCACTGATACCGTGAACCTTCTGACCGACAAGCTGGAAAAGAAGCTTTCGGAAACGCCCTATCTGGATTTTACCCAAAGTTATTCGCGCCCCGGCCAGTCGGTTATCTTCGTTAACCTGCGCGACAGTACGCCGCCGCAAGAGGTTGCCGACATCTGGTATCAGGTGCGCAAGAAGATGCAGGACATTGCCCCGACATTGCCGCAGGGCGTGCAGGGCCCCTTCTTCGACGATGAATTTGGCGACACGTTCGGCAGCATCTATGCTTTCCAGGCCGAAGGCTTCTCCAAGCGCGAACTGCGCGACCGGGTGGATGCGGTGCGCGCCGAGATCCTGTCGATCAAGGATATCGGCAAGGTGAATGTGCTGGGCGTGCAGGAGGAGGAGATCGTCATCGAATTCTCCTCGAGCAAGCTTGCAAGCCTTGGCATCGATCCGGCTGCCGCCGTTGCCGCCATCCAGGCACAGAATGCGGTGACGCCAACGGGCATCTTGCGCACGCCGCAGGAGAATATCTCGCTGCGCGTCAGCGGCGCCTTTGTCTCGGAAAAGAGCCTGCATGACCTCACCTTCAAGGTCGACAGCCGCTACATCCGCCTGGAGGACGTGGCAACGATTTCCCGCACGCTGGTCGATCCGCCAGCTCCGTCCGTGCGCGTCAACGGCCAGCCTGTGCTCGCACTGGCCATATCCATGGCCGCCAATGGTGACCTCTTGGAATTCGGCGCGACGGTGAAAGAAAAGATGCGCGAGATTGCCGCGCAGCTGCCGCATGGCATCGAGATGGTGCAGGTTGCCGACCAGACGACCGTGGTGAAGGATGCCGTCGGCAGCTTCGTCAAGGTGCTGATCGAGGCCATCGTCATCGTTCTCGCGGTCTCCTTCGTGTCGCTTGGCACCCGTGCCGGCCTCGTCATCACGGCCTCTATCCCGCTGGTGCTGGCCATGACCTTCTTCGGCATGGATCTCGCTGGCATCGGCCTGCAGCGTATCTCGCTCGGTGCCCTCATCATCGCGCTCGGCCTTCTGGTTGATGATGCGATGATCACCGTGGAGACCATGGTGTCATGCCTTGAAAACGGGCAGGACAAGTCGGTGGCCGCAAGCCATGCCTATGAGACGACGGCCTTTCCGATGCTGACGGGCACGCTGGTGATGATCGCCGGCTTCATTCCGGTCGGCTTTGCAGCCTCCAGCGCTGGCGAATATACATTCTCGCTGTTCATGGTTGTTCTGATTGCGCTCGTCGCATCGTGGATCGTGGCCGTGCTGTTCTCGCCGATCCTCGGCACCTGGATCCTGCCCGATAGGATGAAGCACGCCAGTCACGAAGGTGGCCGCGTGATGAAAGCCTATCGCAAGAGCCTTGACTGGTCGCTCAGCCACCGCTGGCTGTCGCTCGGCATCGCCCTTGTGCTTCTCGTCGCGTCCGGCTTTGGTGCCACGCGGCTGGAACAGCAGTTCTTCCCGGCTTCCGACCGCCCGGAACTGCTGGTCAGCCTGACACTGCCACAGAACGCCTCGCGTGCCGCCACCGATGCGCGGGCAAGACAGCTGGAAGCCCTTTTGAAGGCCGACGGCGATGTCGATCACTTCACCACCTATGTCGGATCCGGGTCGGTGCGCTTCTATCTGCCGATGGATCTGCTGCTCGAAAACGATAACGTTTCCGAGACGGTGATCGTTACCAAGGGCGTGGAAGAGCGCGATGCGGTGCGGGCGCGTCTCGAACAGGCAATGGCCAAGGATTTCCCCGATGTCATCACCCGCGTTTCGCCGTTGGAGCTTGGGCCTCCGGTCGGCTGGCCGCTGAAGTTCCGCGTGACCGGCCCCGATTATGCCAAGGTGCGTGAGCTTGCGCTGCAGACGGCGGCCGTCGTCGACAACCATGCGCTGACGCGTGACGTCAACATGACGGCCGGCGAGCCGCAGCGGCGGGTCACCGTTGTGGTCAATCAGGTGGAAGCGCGGGCGCTTGGCATGAGTTCGCAATCGGTGGCGAGTGAAATCGCCGCAATCTTTGCCGGCTCCACCGTCACGACGGTGCGTGACGGCGACCGGCTGGTGAATGTGGTCGTCAAGGGCATCCAGGCGGATCGCACCTCGGTAGCCACCATCGGAAACCTGCAGCTGCGCACCGGCGATGGTCGCACCGTCCCACTGCGCCAGGTGGCGAATGTCGAATATGGCTTCGAGGAGCCGGTGATCTGGCACCGCCAGGGCAAGCCGATGATCGTCGTGCAGGCCGATGTGCCGAAGGGCGTGCAGCCTGCAACGGTTGCCGGGGAACTGGACACTGCCCTCAGCGATCTGCGCGCGGGCCTGCCGATCGGTTATGCCATCACCGCCGGTGGCATGACGGAAGAGGCGGCCAAGGGCAATTCCTCGGTCTTTGCCGTGGTTCCTGTCATGCTGATCGTCATCATCTTCCTGCTGATGGTGCAGTTGCAGAGCTTCTCGCGCATGGCGCTTGCGATGGCCATGGCACCCTTCGGCCTCATCGGGGTGGTGGCGGCCATGCTGCCCACCGGCACGCCCATGGGCTTTGTGGCACAGCTGGGCGTGATCGCGCTGTCGGGCATGATCATCCGCAACGCCGTCATCCTCATCCAGGAGGTTGATCAGAATGTCGCGCTTGGCCAGCCGATCCGCGAGGCCATCGTCGGGGCCGCCGTCCACCGGGCACGTCCCATCGTGCTCACGGCACTGGCGGCGATCCTGGGCATGGTGCCGATTGCAATGCAGATCTTCTGGGGGCCGATGGCCTTTGCCATCATCGGCGGCCTGGCGGGCGCAACCGTGCTGACGCTGACGCTTCTGCCCTGCCTGATGCTCTGGCTCTTGACGGCGCAAGGTCCCAAGGTGAAGACGGCGCTAGTGGGGGAACAGGAGCCTGCGATGGTGGCCGATGGACATTGAGGTTCGGTACGGAATGATAGAGCAGGCCGCGCAATCTGCGCGGCCTTACCGCGTGCTGGTCCTTCTTGCGCTCGCAGTGCTTTTATCCGCCTGCGGTCACCGCGCCGACGTGATGAAGCCGGTGGCGGTGACGGCCACCGATACCGGGCGTGTCGACATGCTGGTCGCCACCACCCGCGCGCCGTCGAACGATCCGGCGTTGCGCTACGGCGGTGAGCGCGGCGAAGATGTTCGTCTCGACAATATCGTCGTGTCTATTCCGCCCGACAAAGCACGCAAGCCCGGCGAAGTGCAATGGCCGGGCACAAACCCGGACCCGGAAAAATCCTTCGTCGTCACCAAGGCCGAAAGCCTGACGGATCCGCAGGCCATGCAATGGTTTCAACGCACCAGCGGCAAGAAGCGGCGGGTGCTGATTTTTGTCCATGGCTTCAACAACAGCTATGCGGATGCGGTGTTCCGCTTTGCCCAGGTGGCGCATGACGTGAAGGTGGATGCCGCCCCGCTTCTGTTCACCTGGCCGTCCCGCGCCAATCCGCTCGATTACGTCTATGACCGCGAAAGCACGATCTATTCGCGCTTCGGTCTGGTCGAGGTGCTGGATGCGGCAGCGAGAAGCCCTGATGTCACCGAGATCACCATTCTCGCCCATTCCATGGGCACATGGCTGACGATGGAAGCCTTGCGGGAGATGGCCCTGCGCAACGGCAAGGTTTCGCCAAAAATCCACAATGTCGTGCTCGCCTCGCCGGATATCGACGTGGATGTTTTCCGCCGCCAGATCCTGGAAATGGGCGACAAGCGCCCGCACTTTACCGTCTATTCCTCGCGCAAGGACAAGGCGCTTGCCATCTCCACCTTTCTGGCCGGTGATGTGGAACGGTTGGGCGGTGCGGACCTGCGCCCCTACAAAGATCTGCTGACAGCCTATGGCATTTCGGTGATCGATGCGACGGATGCCACCCAATCCGATCCGCTGGGGCATTCGGCCTTTGCTGAATCATCGGACATGCTGAACTCGCTCACCGCACGGCTTTCCGAGCAGCGGCTGGAAACGGCGCAGCCGAGCCTTGGCGCGGCGCTGGTGCGCGGTGGTTATGCGGCCGTCAAGGGTGGGCTTCGGGTGCCAGCCGCAGCGATTGCCGCAAGCCAGTAAGGTCGCCGGAAGCCTGGCTCAGGCTTCGACAGGAAGGAGCGGGGCAGTCACGGCTTCGCCGCGCGCGACGGTTTCGCGGAATTCGTCGCGCAGTTCCACCACGTCTGGCAGGAACAGACGGCAATAGGCGGTGGAGGCCCGCCATGCCTGCTGGCGATAATCATCGGTGACCCTGCCGTGCTTGACAAAGGAAAGCGCCAGGATCGCATCGACGATTTCCAGATAAATATGGAATTTCTCTTCGGTGTCGCGCAGCGCCGGCATGTGGAAGAGGCTGTTCAGCCTGCGGTAGACGCGTGCCGCCAGAAGGCCATTGTGTTCGGCCTCCGCCTTGCGGGTTTCAAGCCCGCCATAGCGGCCCATGAAGAGCGTCATCGCCGGCGGATTGGCATGGTAATAGTCGATCGCCTGCAACTGGTCCCAGGCCATCAGGCCCTGCCAGCTGTAGAGGGCGCCGGGGTCGATCGGTTTGCGCGCCTGCTCGGCAAATCCCCGCAGATAGCGTTGCGCAAGCGCTGCGAAGGCCGCCTCCTTGGTGGGGAAAAAATGATAGACGGAAGCAGACGGTACGCCGGCATACTCGGCAATCTGATAGAGGCCCACCTCGTCGGCATTGCGCTCCCGAAGAAGGGTCTCGGTGCTGTCGATCAGGCTTTCATAGCGCAGCATGCCGCGCCCGCGTGATGGCTGGCGGGGCGTGGCGCTGGCGCGCTTTGTCTTTTTGTCCGGCTTGCCGTCCGTTTCGCTCACGATGCCAGTCTCCTGCAAAGCCATGCTGCCGCGCGGGCTCCCGTCCGCCTAGATGCGGGATTTTTGCCGCCAAGGCAAACGCTGGCTATGGCCGGCCTTACCCAAACGCATCCTCTAAAGCGAGGATCGGCTGAGACCGGCAGCGGCACCTTCTCCCTGAATGGATTTAAGCGATAAATATCGATTAAATCGTTGACGCAGGAAAGAAGTGCTCCTAGCTTATTCCGAAATAACCGGGAAAAGCCGTCTATCGCCGCCACGGCGATGGCCGGCGCACACACAAAGAGGGGACATGACATGTCGATGGAAGCCGTGATCGAGGCCTATCGGAAGCGCGTGGATGCGCTGGCCGAAAGCGAAAACCCCTATGCGGATGGTATCGCCTGGGTGGAGGGCGAACTGGTGCCGCTGGCCAAGGCCCGTATTCCGCTGCTGGACCAAGGCTTCATGCATTCGGATCTCACTTATGACGTGCCGGCCATCTGGGACGGGCGGTTCTTCCGTCTCGACGATCACCTCGACCGGCTGGAGCGCAGTTGCGCAAAGCTGCGGCTGACAAGCCCCATGGACCGTGACACGCTGCGTCGGACGCTGATGGAGATGGCCGCAAAAAGCGGCATTCGTGACGCCTATGTGCAGATCACCGTGACGCGCGGCTTCAAATTCGTCAGAGCCCACCGGCCGGAAGATATCGAAAACCACATCTATCTGCTGATCATGCCCTATGTCTGGGTCATGTCGCCGGATGTGCAGGCGCGGGGCGGCAGTGCCGTCATGACCCGCACCGTGCGGCGCATTCCTCCCGGCGCCATCGATCCGACGGTCAAGAACCTGCAATGGGGGGATTTCGTGCGCGGGATTTTCGAGGCGCGTGACCGCGGCGCCATGTATCCCTTCCTGCCGGATGGCGATGGCAACCTGACGGAGGGATCGGGCTTCAACATCTTCCTCGTCAAGGACGGCGTGCTGCACACGCCTGCGCGCGGCGTGCTGGAGGGCGTGACGCGCCGGACGGTGGTGGAGATGGCCGAGGCCAAAGGCTGGACAGTCAATATCGACCATGTGCCTGTCGATCTCGCCTACCAGTGTGACGAGATCTTCATGTCGACAACGGCCGGCGGCATCATGCCGATTACCGAGCTGGATGGCGTGCCGGTGGGCGGCGGGCAGGTGGGGCCGGTTACCCGGCAGATCTGGCAGGCCTATTGGGACCTGCATTATGATGATCGCCTGAGCTTTGCGATCGACTACACGGCGGCCTGACCGGCTCAATCCGAGTGCTTTCGATGGAGGATGGGTGCGCAGAGGCGGCAATTGCCTTTGCGTGTCCGCCCGAAAAACGATATTTCGGTGTCATGACCGAAAAGACTGCCGCAGCGCCCACCCTTCATCGTGCCCCCATGCGCAAGCGCGGCATCGAGCGCTTCGAATTCCTGTTGGACGCAACGGCTGCGCTGATTGCGGAAAATCCGGATGCCGACATCAGCCTTGCCCATATTGCCGAACGGGCCGGGGTGCCGATTGCGTCGGTCTACCACTTCTTTCCGAACCGCAACGCGGTCTTCGTTGCGCTTGCCCAGCGTTACCACCGCCAGATCGGCGAGATGCTGATGGTGGAGAACAACGAGCCGCCGGAGCGCTGGCAGGCACTGTTCGAGTTTCGTCTTAGCCGCAGCGCGCAGTTTCTCAATGCCAATCCGGCGGCGCTGCGCCTGTTCATGGGCGCCGGCGTCAGTGCCGAGGTGCGCAATGCCGATGTGGCCGGCAATGCGGAGCTGGCCCGCCAGCGCGCCGCTTATCTGCGCCACCATTACCTTATGGCGCCCATGCCGGATCTTGAAAAGCGGCTGGCTATCGCACTTGCCCTGATCGATGGCATATGGGCGCTGTCCTACAGCAATCATCGAATGATCACCGACGAGTATGTGCAGGAAGCGGTGCGTGCCTCGTTGATGTATCTGCGCTGTTATCTGCCAGAGCATATGCCGCGCGCGCGCTAGGAATACCAAGCGTCGAAACGAATGCGTTTCGCGACCCGATCTTCGGTCAGTCCCCTGCCAAGCCCATGTCTCGTTGCCATTGCCGGCTTCGCGCACCCATCGTCGCGCGGGTTTGCGGCAGTTCCGACCTGTGCGGAAGCGAAAAATAATCGAATAAATTATAGCTAATTTGGCTGGGTCCCTTTCTCCCTTGGTTTGATATTTTCGATATTCTGCTGATCGAAAATGCTTTTTGAGCGGAAAATAGGCCGATAATTCATCCTTTGGGCAAAAAATATGCAGATATAGGCTTTGCAAAAAATATAAACATGTCCTGCTTGATAACCGAATTATTTATGGTTATCGTCCTTGCAGTTGTTGAGGCCTGACGGCGGTCGGGTGTTGCATTGAGGGTGATATGCAGGTCAGGACGAACTCGAAAAACAGCGAGCTGGTGGAGCGTGCGCGCCGCGTCATTCCCGGCGGCATGTATGGGCATGAATCGACGGCGCTTCTGCCGGCGGATTACCCGCAGTTCTTTGCGCGAGCCGAAGGCGCCCGCCTGTGGGATGTCGATGGTAATGAATATGTCGACTACATGTGTGCCTATGGCCCGAACCTGTTGGGTTATAATCATTCGTCCATCGATGCGGCGGCGCGTGCGCAGCAGGCGCTCGGCGACACCCTGACCGGCCCGTCAGAAGTCATGGTGCGGCTGGCGGAGGATTTTGTCGGCATGGTCTCCCATGCGGACTGGGCCATGTTCTGCAAGAACGGCAGCGATGCGACCTCGATGGCCATGGTCATGGCGCGTGCCTATCGCGGCCGCCGCAAGATCCTTGCCGCCAAGGGCGCCTATCATGGTGCTTCGGTGTGGACGACGCCCGGCAAGGGCGGCATCCTGCCGGAGGACCGCGCGCATATCGTCTATTTCGACTACAATGACCTCGATAGCCTGATGGATGCGGTGAAGGCCTGCGACGGCGATGTGGCCGGCATTTTCGCGACCCCGTTCCGCCACGAGGTGTTCGAGGACCAGTTCCTGCCTTCGGTGGACTATGCCAAGGGTGTGCGCAAGATCTGCGACGATCTCGATGCCGTGCTGATCGTCGATGATGTGCGTGCCGGTTTCCGGTTGGCGCGTGATTGCAGCTGGAGCCTGCTGGGTGTTGAGCCGGATCTCAGCGCCTGGGGCAAGGTGCTTGCCAACGGCTATCCGATTTCCGCCCTGCTCGGCTCTGACCGGATGCGCGAGGCGGCGCGCTCCATCTTCGTCACCGGTTCTTTCTGGTTCTCGGCCGTGCCGATGGCGGCGGCCGTCGAAACGCTCCGGCTGGTGCGCGAAAGCGACTATCTGGAGCGTATGGTCGCGATTGCCGATCGATTGCGCGCCGGCATTGCCGAACAGGCGCTGCGTCACGGCTTTGCACTGCGCCAGACAGGCCCGTCGCAGATGCCGCAGATGCTGTTCGAGGAGGATCCGGACATGCGCGTTGGTTATTGCTGGACGGCGGCTGCCGTGCGCCGCGGCGTCTATCTGCATCCCTATCACAACATGTTCGTGACCAGTGCGCTGACGCCAGCCGATATCGAAAAGACGCTGACGGTGACGGAGGACGCTTTTGTGGAACTGCGGCGCGCCTACGCAACGCTTGGCCCGCAGTCCAACGAATATGTCGCCGCCCGCCTGAAGGCGAGGGCGGCTGCCTGATCCTGCCTGCCCAAACCGAACTGCCAAAAAAAGGGGAACATCATGGCATACGCATTCCTGGCCCGTTCCGGGTCGCTTCTGAAATCTGCAACGCTTGCGGTGGCGCTTCTGGCGTCTGCGGCACCCATCGCTCGTGCCGAGGGCGGCGAAACGCTGGTGATTGCCCGTTCCATGGATATCAACGCGCTCGATCCGGCCAGGGCCTTCTGCGACACCTGCCAGATCGTGCTGACCGCGCTTTATGACACGTTGGTCGGCCTTGCCCCTGACAACAAGACCATCGTGCCCAAGCTTGCCGCCTCCTGGCAGATCAATGCCGACCAGACGGTCTTCACCTTCAAGCTCGATCCGGCAGCCACCTTCGCTGATGGTTCCAAGGTTGAGGCCAAGGATATCAAGTGGACCTTCGAGCGCCTGAAGAACATCAAGGGCAGTCCCTCCTTCTTCATGGATGGCGTTACCAGCGTGGAGACGCCGGATGCGGCGACCGTGGTGATCACGCTTGCCGCGTCCAATTCCGAATTCATCAACAAGCTGTCGGCCGGCTTCACCGGCATCATCAACAGCGATGTCGCAGCCGCAGCCGGTGCAACGGCCGGTGCCGATGCCGACAAGGCCGACAAGGCTGAAACATGGTTCCTGGAACATTCCGCCGGTGGCGGGCCGTTCACGCTTGTTTCCTACCGTCCTGACGATGAACTGCGCCTGGCCCGCAATGATGCCTATTGGGGCAAGAAGCCCTATTTCGCAGAAACCGTGTTCCGCCAGACGCAGGATGCCGTGGCGCAGGCGCAGCTTCTGCAATCGGGTGGTGCAGATGTGGCCATGCAGGTCGATATGGACACGGCCAAATCCCTCCATGGCAATGACGTCAAGACTGACATCATTCCCTCCTACAACTTCCTCTATATTGCACTGGGCGCCGGCGCCAAATCCAACAAGGTGCCGCTTACCCCGGATGTGCGCCGCGCCATCTCGCTTGCCATCGATTATGAAGGCGTGATCGACTTTACCGTTGGCGGCGCGGGAAAGTCGCAGCCATCGCCGATCCCCAATGGCTTTCCCGGTACCGAAGGCCTGCCTGAGCGTGGCCGCAACCTGGCGGAAGCCAAGGTTCTGCTCGCAAAAGCCGGTCTTGCCGATGGTTTCGAAATCGAGGCCGTCTATCCCAATGACAACGTCTACGGCGTCGATATCAATCTCATGATGCAGAAGGTGCAGCAGGATCTGACCGATGTCGGCATCAAGGTCACCTTGACACCGGCGACCTATCCCGTCTGGCGCGATCAGATCAATGGTGCCGGCATTCCCATGACCGCCGTCTACTACGCGCCTGACTATTATGGTTCTGGCCAATATGCCGATTACTTCGCCATGATGCCGGGCACGGCCTGGGCCAAGCGCGCCGGTGCTGCCCGCGAACCGTCTGTCATCAATGCGAAGGAAGCCGAGCTTCTGAAGAAGGCACTGGCATCCGGTGGTGCCGAGCAGGAGAAGAATTTCCATGCACTGGCGCTGGAGATGATCAACGACAATATCATCATCCCCCTGGTCAGCCCGAACATGGTTCTTGCCTATCGCAGCGATATCGAGGGCGTTCGCTACAGCGCCTGCTGCAACCTGCCGCTCTCCGAAATCAGCCGGAAGAAGTGACATGCTGCGCTTCGTCCTTCGCCGCCTCATCGCCACCCCCCTTCTGCTTCTGGGGGTGGCAACGGTCGCCTTCTTCCTGTCGCAGATGACCAAGGGTGATCCGCTTTCGGCCATCGTGCCCGAGCGGCAGATGAACAATCCGGAAATTGTTGCGGCGGCCAAGGAGAAGTGGGGGCTCGATAAGAGCCTGATCGAACGCTACGGGCTCTATATCGGCAACCTGGTTCAGGGCGATCTCGGTGTGTCTTTCACCACCCGCCGTGCCGTGAGCGCCGATCTTGGCGAGCGCCTGCCCGCGACGCTCGAACTGGTCATGGCTGCCATGCTGATTGCAACCGTCGTCGGCATCACGCTTGGCGTCCTGTCGGCCCGCTACCGGGACCGATCGGTGGATTATATCTCCCGCGTGTTTGCGCTGCTCGGTTCTTCTTTACCGGTGTTCTGGTCGGGGCTTCTGCTGCTCTTCCTGTTTTCCGTGCAACTCGGCTGGGTGCCGGGGCCGGGACGGCTGGATGCACGAAGTGTTGCGCCGCCCTCGATCACCGGCTTCTACACCGTGGATTCCCTCCTCAACGGCAATATTCCACTGTTCTTTGAAAGCCTGCACCATCTGCTTTTGCCCTCCATTGTGCTTGCCTGGTCCGTTATCGGTGTCATCACGCGCCTGGTACGCTCCAGCCTGCTGGAGGTTATGGGGCAGGATTATGTGCGCACTGCCCGTGCCAAGGGCGCTGGTGAAGGGCGGGTGATGCTGAACCATGCCCTGCGAAACGCGCTCATCCCGACATTGACGATTATCGGCTTCTCCTTTGCTTATCTGATCACCGGTGCGGTGCTGACGGAGGCGGTCTTCTCCTGGCCGGGTGTCGGCTCCTATGCGGTCAGTTCGGCCCGCTCGCTTGATCTGCCGGGCATCATCGGGGTGACGCTCGTCGGCTCGCTCGCCTTTCTTGTGGCAAACCTCCTGACCGACATCGCCTATGCGTTCGCCAATCCCCGCGTCAAACTGCAATAGGGCCAGACCGATGACCGCAAGCGTTTCCTCTCCCGCCGTGTCGCTGCCTGCCAATGTCGCGAGGTCTGGGCCCTCCTTCGGGCGCCGGCTGCGCCAGGTGCCCCTGCCGGTGCTGATCGGCGGTTTCGTCGTGTTGTTCTGGATCATCACAGCGCTGACCGTGAGTTTCTGGGGCCTGCCCGATCCGATCCAGATCGCCGGCAAACGCCTGCAGGCGCCGAGCCTCTCCCACTGGCTGGGCACCGATGCGCTGGGTCGCGACGTTCTGTCCCGCACGCTCTATGGCGCCGTCTATTCGGTGCCGATCGCGATCGGCGTCGTGGCCGTCGGCGTCTTCATCGGCGCTACCCTCGGCGCCATTGCCGGCTATGTCGGTGGTGTGGTGGACGGTATCATCATGCGGCTGGTGGATGTGACGCTCGCATTCCCGCCCATTCTCCTGGCCATGACGATCTCCGCAACGCTCGGGCCCGGCCTTGTCAATGCCGCCATCGCCATGATCATCGTCTGGTGGCCGATCTATGCGCGCCTGATGCGCGCTCAGGTGCTGGAGGTGAAGGAGCGCGAGCATGTGGAGGCAGCGATTGCCGGCGGTGCTGGCCATATTCGCGTGCTGGGCATCCATATCCTGCCGCTCTGTTGGACGCCGATCCTCATCAACGCCACCATGGATTTCGGCCAGGTGGTCCTGCTTGCCGCCTCGCTCAGCTTTATCGGTCTTGGTGCCTCGCCGCCGACGCCGGAATGGGGATCGATGATCTCCGAAGGCGCTGCGCGCTTTTATAGCTGGTGGGTCGCCTTTGGCCCCGGCATGGCCATCCTGACGCTGGTTCTCGGCTTCAGCTTCCTTGGAGACGGCCTGCGCGACATGCTGGACCCCCGTTCGAAATGAGGCACGAGACCATGACAAGAACCGAAACGGTGGCCTCGAGCATCGCCACGCAGACTGCGCCCTTGCTGGAAGTCCGCGACCTCAAGGTCACTTTCAATTCACCGGATGGTGCGGCGGACGCCATTTGCGGCATCGACCTTTCCGTCGGGGCGGGCGAGGTGCTCGGCATCGTCGGGGAATCCGGCTCGGGCAAGAGCGTGACGATGATGGCGCTGATGCAGCTTCTGCCGGCCTCAGCGCAGATTACCGGCAGTGCCAGGTTTCGCGGGCAGGAGCTTGTGGGCGCGACATCCTCCACCATGCGCCAGTTGCGCGGTGCGCGCATCGGCATGATCTTCCAGGATCCGCTCACGGCCTTCAATCCGGTCCTGACTGTCGGCGCGCAGATCGTCGAGGCGCTGCGCCTGCATGAGAAGGACCTGTCGAAGAAGGCGGCCTGGGAACGGGCAGTGGAACTGCTGGCGGAGGTTTCCATTCCCCAGCCGGACCGGCGCGCCACCCAGTATCCGCACGAATTTTCCGGCGGCATGCGCCAGCGCGCCATGATTGCCATGGCAATTGCCAATCGGCCTGACCTTTTGATCGCTGACGAGCCGACCACGGCGCTCGACGTGACGGTGCAGGCGCAGATCATGGATCTGCTCAACCGGTTGCGCGAGGAGCGCAATATCGGCCTCATCCTCATCACCCACGATCTGGGCGTCGTGGCCGGTGCCGCAGACCGCATTGCCGTCATGTATAGCGGTCGCATCGTTGAACAGGGCAGTGTCGACGAGGTCTTCTACAATCCGAGGCATCCCTATACGCGGGGTCTGTTGGCGGCTCTGCCGAAGATCGACGGGGAGGCGGGGCCGCTGGTCGCCATCGAGGGCACGCCGCCATCGCTGCGCAACCGACCGGCGGGCTGCGCCTTTCGCCCGCGCTGTAGCGTATCCGTGGAGCGCTGTTCCACCATCGTTCCTGCGCTTCTGTCCCTGAACGGCGTGGAAACCGCCTGCCACCGTTCCGAAGAACTTCAAAGGATCAGCGCATGACCGATGTTCAAACCGCTGCCGCGCCTGTTCTGGAAGTGCATGGACTGGTCAAGGATTTCCCGGTCGGGCGGGGCCTCATCTTCAACAAGCCGACCGGCCATGTGCGCGCCGTCACTGGCGTCTCCTTCAAGCTGGGGGCTGGGGAAACCTTGGGGCTGGTGGGGGAATCCGGCTGTGGAAAATCCACCCTCGGCCGCTGCATCATGCGCCTCTTGACCCCAACCGCCGGCGAGGTCCGGGTGTCCGGGCGCGATATCGCCTCGGCCTCGGCGTCAGAACTGCGCATGATGCGCAAGGACCTGCAGATCGTCTTCCAGGACCCGCTCGCGTCGCTCCATCCGCGCATGCGAGTGCGCCGTATCATCGAGGAATCGCTGCGGCTTGCGAAACTATCGCCTGCCGCGGTGCAGACGCGCGTCGATGAACTTCTGTCTCTCGTCCAGCTTTCGCCGGAAATGGCCGATCGGTTCCCGCACGAACTGTCAGGCGGACAGCGGCAGCGGGTGGGCATTGCCCGGGCGCTGGCGCTGGAGCCGAAGGTGATCGTGCTCGACGAGCCGGTATCGGCGCTCGACGTGTCGGTACAGGCGGGCGTCCTCAACCTTCTGCAGGATCTGCAGAACCGGCTTGGCATCTCCTACCTTTTCATCGCCCATGATCTGGCCGTGGTGCGCCACATCTCCCAGCGGGTGGCGGTGATGTATTTGGGCGGCATCGTGGAAATTGCCCGTGCCGAGGATCTCTACGCCAATCCGCAGCATCCCTACACGCAGGCGCTGATGTCTGCCGTGCCGCTGCCGGACCCGAAGGCGGAAAAGGCGCGCAGCCGCATCGTGCTGAAGGGCGATGTCCCAAGCCCGATGAATCCGCCCAGCGGCTGTCGCTTCCGCACCCGTTGCTGGAAGGCAACGGAGGTGTGCGAACGGCTGGAGCCGGCGCTGCGCCAGATGGCCGATGGCCAGTTTGCCGCTTGCCATTTCCCGCAGAACGAGGTCTGAAGCCGCCTGCTGGTTTCTTCCATTTTTGACAGAATCGATTTCGCGCCATGCGTAGCAAAGACCTTTGCCTGCTGATGTTCGTCTGCTTCATCTGGGCTCTGAACGTCGTCGTCGGCAAGCTTGTGCTCTCGGGCATGCATGTGCCGCCCTTCTATTATGCCGGCATCCGTTTCGTGCTGGTGGCGCTGGTTCTGTCGCCGCTCCTGTGGCCCCTGCCACGCCCATTCGGCCCGATCGTCGCGATTGGCTTCCTGATGGGGGCCTCCCATTTCGGTCTTCTGTTCCTTGGCCTCACCGCCTCGACACCCTCCAGCGCTGCTATCGTGCTGCAACTCGGGATTCCCCTCACCACGCTTCTGTCCGTGCTGTTTCTCGGGGAGCGCATGTCGCCGTTGAGGGTGGTCGGCATGCTGGTGGCGCTGTCGGGTGTTCTCGTCGTCATCTGGAACCCCGCCGAAGCCCGGTTTTCCGTCGGTCTGATCGCGGTTGCGGGGTCTGCGGCAGCGCTTGCCTGCGGCTCTATCCTTTTGAAGCGTTTCGGTCCCATCCGGCCGCTGCGCCTGCAGGCCTGGGTGAGTTGCGTGTCTGCACTGCCGCTGGCAGCAGCCTCGGCGCTTCTGGAACAGCAGCAATGGACGGCTTCACTGGCCGGCGGCTGGGCGTTTTGGGCGGCCCTTGCCTTTTCCGTGCTCGTCGTGACGATCTGGGCGCACACCGCCTATTTTTCGATCCTGCAGCGCTATGAGGCCAATCTTATCGTGCCGCTCACGCTGGCCATGCCGATCATGACCATGTTTCTCGGCCTGACGATTACCGGTGACCATATCGATATGCGCACGCTCATCGGCACGGCAGCCGCCCTTGTCGGCGTTGCGATTGTGCTGAAGGCGCCGGCCGGGACCACGCGAAAAGCTATCGCGGCGGCGGACTGAACGTCAGAGGTTACGCAGGTTCAGCCGGGCAATCAGCGGCAGAAGCTGATCGCGCGCATGCCGTCGGTGATGGCGCGCTGCACGGCTCGCCGTTTCCGCGTCACCCGCCTCGATGCCCTCGATGATGGCGAAATGTTCCTGCGAGGATGCCGAGGGCAGGGGGCGCAGGTTGAGCGTGAACATGCGGGCCCGGTGCAGCTGGTCGGCTACGGTTCCAGCCATGCGCACAAGTCGGCGATTGCCGCTGCTGGCCACCAGCGTTTCGTGAAATCGTTCGTCGGCCAGCGCCCAGGCCTGCAGATCCTCACCCTTGAGTGCCTCGTCCATGGCAGATGTGGCTTCGCGCAGCTGCTCTGCCACGTTCTTTCGCTGTTCGGGCGTGAAGGAGGCAATGCGCGCCGCTGCCGCCCCTTCAAGCGCAATCGTCACCTCGTAGATTTCGTCGATATCGGCCGGAGACAGGGCGCGGATGATGATGCCCTTCTTTGGCAGGATGCGCACCAGCCCGTCTTCCTGCAGGCGCGCCATGGCCTCATGCACCGGCGTGCGGCTCATGCCCAGCTGACGGGCGATTTCCACTTCAGCTGCCTGGTATCCGGGTGGGAAAACATTGGAGCGGATCGCCTCGCGAATGGCCTGGTAGGCGGCTGTCACACGCCCTGCACCGGAGGGTTCGACAGGCGGCATATCCTGATCGACCGTCTGGGGACGCAGGATTTCATTGGGTCTGATCATGGCCGCCTCGTTCATCTCCACATTTCATCTTCTACGCGAAACGCCGTTGACAACCAGCCAATGATCTATAAATTCTTACTTGCATGCAAGATAGCATGGAAGAAATCCGGTGTGGAGGCACGGGGTTTCGATCTCTAGGAGGAGAGCAATGAAGGTTTTTCGTTTGGCATTGGCCGCAGCCCTGCTGACGGGCACAGCATATGGGGCCCAGGCCCAGAGCAATTTCCCCGATAAGCCGATCACGATCATGGTTCCTGCCGCAGCCGGCGGACCGAGCGATACGGTGGCGCGTCTGGTGGCGCAGTCCATGTCCAAGACACTTGGGCAGCAGGTGCTGATCGAGAATATGGGGGGTGCCGGGGGATCGCTCGGTGCCGCATCCGTGGCCAAGGCCGATCCCGACGGTTATCGCCTTCTTCTCTACCATATCGGTACAGCGACGTTTTCGGCACTCTATCCGAACCTCAGCTACAAGCCGATCGAGGACTTTTCCAGTATTGGCCTGATCACCGAAGTGCCGATGACGGTGGTGGGGCGCAAGGATCTTGAGCCGAAGAGTTTTTCCGACCTTCTCGGTTATCTGAAGGCAAACGGTGCCGCCGTGACCTTCGGTACGGCCGGTACCGGTGCGGTGTCGCATCTGTGCGGCATGCTGTTGCAGGAAGCCACCAAATCCAAGATGACCCTGGTGCCCTACAAGGGCATGGGGCCTGCCATGACCGATCTTATCGGTGGACGTATCGATCTTGCCTGCGACCAGACCACCAATACGACGACGCAGATCAAGGCTGGCGAAGTAAAGCCCTATGCGGTGACCACCGCGGCACGCATCTCCATCCTGCCTGATCTGCCGACGGTTTCCGAAAGCGGAATCAAGGGCTTCGAGCTGAGCGCCTGGCATGCGCTGTGGGCACCCAAAGGCACGCCGGATGATGTGCGGGGCAAGCTTTCCGATGCGCTGAAGGTGGCGCTCAAGGATCCGGTTGTCATCGAGCGCATGGCAAGCCTTGGCACGACGCCGGTTTCCCAGGACCAGGCAACGCCTGCGGCTCTCGATGTCAAGTTCAAGGCCGAGGTTGAGCGTCTGACCACGCTGATCGCAGCTGCCGGAAAATGATCGTGTTGTATCGGGCGGTGCGACCTGCCCGATACGATTTTCCCGATCCCGTCCCGCCGGCTGCGTCCGGCGGGCAATTTGATCTGGCCTGCCCAACGGGCGGCCAATGACAACAATAACTCCAACAGTCGAGACGAATATGCGCGCCTATAAGATTGCCGCCATCCCTGCCGATGGCATCGGCCCCGAAGTGATTGCCGCCGGACTTCAGGTCCTTGAGGCGCTGTCCAAGCGTAGCGGCGATTTTACCATCGAAACGGAAACCTTCGATTGGGGTTCGGACTATTACAAGAAGCACGGTGTGATGATGCCGGCAGACGGGCTTGAGACGCTCAAGAAATTCGATGCGATCTATTTCGGTGCCGTCGGTGCGCCGGATGTGCCCGATCACATCACGCTCTGGGGCCTGCGTCTGCCGATCTGCCAGGGCTTTGACCAGTATGCCAATGTGCGACCCACCAAGATCCTGCCCGGTATTACGCCGCCTTTGCGCAACTGCGGTCCCGGAGACCTCGATTGGGTCATCGTGCGCGAAAACTCGGAAGGCGAATATTCCGGCCATGGCGGGCGCGCCCATCGTGGCCTGCCGGAGGAAGTGGGCACGGAAGTGGCCATCTTCACCCGCGTCGGCGTGACCCGTATCATGCGTTATGCCTTCAAACTGGCGCAGGCGCGTCCCCGCAAGCTGCTCACCGTCGTCACCAAATCCAATGCCCAGCGTCACGGCATGGTGATGTGGGACGAAATTGCGGCCGAAGTCGCCACGGAATTCCCGGACGTGACCTGGGACAAGATGCTGGTCGACGCCATGACCGTGCGCATGACGCTCAACCCGAAGAGCCTCGACACGATTGTCGCTACCAACCTGCATGCCGATATTCTCTCCGATCTCGCCGGTGCGCTGGCCGGCAGCCTCGGCGTTGCACCGACGGCCAATATCGATCCAGAGCGTCGCTTCCCCTCGATGTTCGAGCCGATCCACGGTTCGGCCTTCGATATCACCGGCAAGGGCATTGCCAATCCGGTTGCCACCTTCTGGACGGCGGCGCAGATGCTGGAACATCTGGGCGAGCGCGAAGCAGCGGCCCGCCTGATGCAGGCTGTGGAACGCGTGACGGCCGCCGGCATTCTGACGCCGGATGTTGGCGGCACCGCCAATACCAAGGATGTGACACAGGCGGTCTGCGAGGCCATCGCGGGCTCCAACATTCTCTAAATCCCGTATCCAGCAAATGACGGAAAGGCCCGCGGGCGAGGGCGGGCCGGACCGGGAGGAGTAGTCATGGATATGACCGAAAAACGCAGCCGCCACGATGTTATCGCCGGCGGGATCTTCATTGCCATTGCCGCGCTCTTTTTTATCGAGGGATCGCGCTATGACTTCGGCACCGCCTTGCAGATGGGGCCGGGCTTCTTTCCGGTCGTGCTGGCCGGGCTTCTCACCGTCTTCGGCATTTTCGTAATCGTCGGCGGGTTCCGCAAGGCGCCGGACCTGTCAGGCGGACCTGTGCCCTGGCGCGGCATGATCCTGATCTGTGCTGCGCTCGTGCTGTTTGCCGCCGGGGCCCGCACGCTGGGGCTCGTTCCGATCGTCTTTCTCTGTACCGTGCTGACGGCGCTTGCAAGCCCCAAGAACCCGCCGCTTTCGGCCTGCGTCATGGGCGTGGTCATGTCCGTCCTCTGCTACGTGGTCTTCAAGGTCGGGCTGGCGGTATCGCTGCCGACCTTCGGCCCGATCTTCAGCTTTTAAGGAGCCAGCTTCATGATGGATCTTCTGTCCAACCTGGCGCTCGGCTTCGAGACAGCGCTGACACCGATCAACATCTTCTGGTGCTTCATCGGTGTTCTGCTCGGCACGCTTGTCGGCGTTCTGCCCGGCATCGGCCCGACGGCGACCATCGCCATGCTTTTGCCGATCACCTTCACCTTCTCGCCCGTCACGTCGCTCATCATGCTGTCCGGCATCTATTACGGTGCGCAGTATGGCGGCTCGACAACGGCGATCCTGATCAATCTGCCGGGGGAATCCTCTTCGGCGGTCACGGCCATCGACGGATATCAGATGGCGCGAAAGGGGCGGGCGGGGCAAGCGCTGGCCACGGCAGCGCTTGGCTCCTTCTTCGCTGGCTGCGTCGCCACTCTGCTTCTGGCCATTGCCGCCCCGCCGCTTGCGTCCATCGCGCTGGAATTCGGTGCGCCGGAATATTTCGCCCTCATCGTGCTTGGTCTGCTGGTGTCGATCTCGCTGGCCAACGGTTCGGTGATGAAAGCGCTTGGCATGATCATCATCGGCCTGCTGCTCGGCACAGTCGGCCAGGACATCTATACCGGCGAGGAGCGTTTTACCTTCGGCCAGCTGGAACTGTCTCAGGGCATCAACTTCGTATCGGTGGCGGTCGGCGTCTTTGGTCTGGCGGAGATTTTCCGCAATCTGCAAAGCGGCAAGGAACGCGAAGTCGGCGTCAAGCATGTCACCAATCTCTGGCTCAACAAGGCCGAAATCCGGCGCATTGCAGGCCCTGTGATGCGTGGCACGGCGCTCGGCTCCATCCTCGGCGTGCTGCCGGGCGGTGGCCACGTGCTTGCCTCCTTTGCCAGCTATTCGATGGAAAAAAACCTGTCGAAGACGCCCCATGAGTTTGGACACGGTGCAATCGAAGGGGTCGCAGGGCCGGAAAGCGCCAACAATGCGGCGGCGCAAACCTCGTTCATTCCGCTTCTCACCCTCGGCATTCCCGCCCATCCGGTGATGGCGCTCATTGTCGGGGCCTTCATCCTGCAAGGCATAACCCCCGGCCCGGATGTGATCACCAGCCAGCCGGCGCTGTTCTGGGGCATCATCGCCTCCATGTGGATCGGCAATCTGCTGCTCGTCATCCTCAACCTGCCGCTGATCGGCCTTTGGGTGAAGATGCTGTCCATCCCCTATCGGGCGCTGTTTCCGGCCATCGTCATCTTTGCCTCGATCGGCTGCTACTCGATCAACAACAACCCCTTCGATGTCTATGCCATCATCGTGTCGGGCATTGTCGGTTATATGCTGATCCGGGTCGGCTGCGAACCGGCGCCACTGTTGCTCGGCTTCGTGCTTGGCCCGCTTCTGGAGGAGCATCTGAGGCGCGCCATGATCATCTCGCGCGGGGATGCCACCGTATTCGTGACCAATCCGATTGCCGCCTCGCTGCTGGCCGCCGGTATCATCTGCGTCATCGTCGCCCTGCTGCCGTCGATCCGTTCCAAGCGCGATCAGGTCTTCGTGGAGGATGATTGATGTTCGTTGATCCCGGCCGGGGTGTCGGAGACATTTCGACGGGGAGCTGAAACTGAAGGTTTCGGGAGGAAACCGAGTGTGGAGGAGATACGCATGAAACATCTATTGCCCATGGCCGGCCTGCTGGCGGCAACCGTTCTGCTTCCGGGCCTGGCTGATGCCGCATTGCCGGACACGATTGCCGCGCGCCAGAAGATCTTCGGCGTCGAGCATGTCGATCCGAAGACCGGCGCGTTGCCGAAAAACAAGGTCCTGTTTTCCTGGCTCTCCAATTCCACCTTTGCCGCATCCATAGAAGGGCGCGTTGTCTATCTCGATACCTACATCACGCGTCTGGAGGTGGAGCCGGGCCGCACGCCGATCGTCATCAAGGATATGGTGGATCTCGATCCGGAATCCATCCTGCTGGGGCATGGCCACGGCGATCATGCCGACAACGCGGCCTATATTGCCGCCAAGACCGGTGCGCGGATTGTTGCGACCACCGAAACCTGCGGCGTGATGGCCAAGGATCTGGAGCGCATGCTGGCCGATCCGGCGATCATGAACGATCCGGTGGCAAAGCTCGACCCGGCCGCAAAGATCGATTGCATGTCCGTCACCTCGGCAGGCTCCACGCCGGGAACCGAGATCCTGCAGCTCGACGTGCTGGAGCCGAATGCCTGCACGATTGCCTTCCGTCATCTTCATTCGGTGGCAGTGCCGCCGGATGCATCCTTCCCGCCGACGCCGGTGAAGATCATCGTCGATCCGCGTGATGCCGACCTGTTCCCGAAGGGCGTGGCGCTGACGCCGGATGAAAAGGCGACTTCGCCGGTGACTGGCCAGATGAACCTCGAGACAATCGGCAAGCCCGGTGGCAGCGAGAGCCTGTTCTTCAGCTTCATCCTGCGCAATGGCAGCCATTTCTCCTTCGTCTGGCACAACAGCGCCGGCGCGCTGAAAGAAGGCAAAGGGCAGGGATGGGACGGCACGCCGGAAGATGGCAAGCGGATCGTCGCTATCCTGAAGGCGCTGCCGCCGACCGATGTGCATATGGGCACGGCCTCCAGCGGCAATTTCAACAATAACGGTCTGCGCGATCTCATCCAGTATCAGGCGGCGCTGAAGCCGAAGATCTATATTCCGAACCACCTGACGACTGGCTCTGCCACCCGTGAGGCATCCTCCATGTCCGTCTATGCCGGCTATCTGAAGCAGTTGGACCTGATGAACATGCCGAAGGATCAAAGACCGGCGATCCGCTGGCTGATCGACCCCACGGATTACCTGAAGCCGATGGTCTTCGACACCACGGATCCGATCTGGGAAGATGCCCGCAAGGAAGGGCTGATCAACCAGCTCTGCAAGCAGCCGGGCGGCGAAGTGCATATCCACTGATCCGCCAGGACCTTCTCTAACGGACAGAAACTGTGTTCGGGCCTTCCGGCCCTGACCTTTCTCTCTATAACAGGCGCAGTGCCTCGGCCATTGCAGATGGAGCCGAAGAGGCCGAGACACGACAATGGATGGGCCAAGCGACGTCATGAAGCATCGCGATTTCCTCGAAGAACTCTACCGGGCAGCCGTCACGGCGGCTGATCCTCTGACCGGCATAACCAGGCATCTGCCAGCGCCACGTGCAAAGGGCCGCACGGTGGTGATCGGTGCCGGCAAGGGGGCGGCGCAGATGGCGGCGGCTCTCGAAAGCTTTTGGACCGGACCGCTGGAAGGCCTTGTCGTCACCCGCTACGGTTATGGTTGCCCGACGCGTTCCATCGAGATTGTCGAAGCCGCCCATCCGGTGCCGGATGAAGCCGGGCTTATCGCGGCGAGACGGCTTTTCGATACGGTATCGGGGTTGCAGCCGGAGGATCTGGTTATCGCGCTGATCTGCGGTGGCGGTTCGGCGCTTTTGCCGTCTCCGCCTGCAGGGTTGACGCTGCAGGACGAAATCGCGCTCAATGAGATGCTGCTTGCCTCCGGCGCTCCCATCTCTGCCATGAACGTGGTGCGCAAGCATCTCTCCACCATCAAGGGCGGGCGCCTGGCGGCTGCCACGAAAGCCCGTGTGGTCAGTCTCATCGTTTCCGATATTCCCGGTGATAACCCGGCTTTCGTTGCCTCCGGCCCAACGGTTGCCGATGCGACGACCCGCCAAGATGCGCTCGCCATCATCGAGAACTACCGCCTCGACCTGCCGCCCGCGATGCTGGCGCATCTGAACTCACCGTCTGCCGATGCGCCGCATCCGGATGATCCGGCGTTTGCCCGTCACGAACATCACGTCATCGCCTCGGCGGGCGTTTCGTTGCAGGCGGCCGCCGAGGTTGCCCGGGCTCAGGGTTTTACGCCCTATATTCTCTCCGATGCCATCGAGGGGGAGAGCCGGGATGTGGCATGGGTGCATGCCGCCATGGCGCGCGAGGTTTTGCTGAAGGACCAGCCGTTCCGGAAACCCGCCGTCTTGTTGTCCGGCGGCGAGACCACGGTGACGATCCGGGGCAGGGGGGGCAAGGGTGGACGCAACAGCGAATTTGCGCTCGCCTTTGCGCTCGGCATTGATGGCTGCGCGGTGTCGGCACTGGCCGCCGATACGGATGGCATAGATGGCTCCGGCACCCATGCCGGTGCCTTTGCCGATGGCACGACGGTGCAGCGGTTGCGCTTGGCTGGCCACGATGCGCGTCAGGTTCTGGCGCGTAATGACAGTTACACGGGTTTCGAGGCGATCGGTGACCTCTTCGTCACCGGCCCGACGGGCACCAATGTCAACGACTTCAGGGCGATCGTCATCGGCTGACGGGCACGCGGAATGTTGAGCCATCCCGTGACGCAGTGATCGGTTCAGGCGGCCAGCATTGCGGCCGCCTGAACGTTTGTCAGGGGGTGCCGCTGATCTTCTGAGCCTGCGCCAGCGCACAATCCTCCAGAAGTTCCAGCGCACCCAGCGCCTTTTCACCGGTCACGAAGGGATGCTGGCCACCGGCTGCACGTTCCTTCAGCCTGGCAATATTATCGAGAGCGCCGTCGCGTGTCGGATGGTTCGACAGGAAGACATCCACGCTGGCCTTGGCTGCAAGGTCACGGAAGCGCTTGGCCGACTGCGAATATTCTTCAAGCCGTG
Organism: Rhizobiaceae bacterium; assembly: GCA_027483885.1. Classification (GTDB taxonomy): domain Bacteria; phylum Pseudomonadota; class Alphaproteobacteria; order Rhizobiales; family Rhizobiaceae; genus Neorhizobium. The sequence continues at coordinate 17,832 of JAIXTO010000089.1, read as the reverse complement.
CCGCATTCGGGCCGAAGTTCAGCCCGGTGCCGCCCCAGAGGGCGGCCTCATGTTTTTCTGCTCCATCCATCACCGGCAGGATCAGCGAAAGCGTGCCGGGCGTATGGCCGGGGGTCACGTAAAGCTTGAGCGTGGTGTCGCCCAGCGTGATCGTGTCGCCATCCTTGACGGAGACATCGCGCACCGGCGGTTTGCCCCAGCGCGGATTGAAAAACTGCTGGTCGGGCTTTTCAAGCTCCTGCCAATCCTGCTCGCTCATGATGACCTTGGGTTTGTAGGTGTCGACCAGATATTGCTGGCCACCGTAATGGTCGCCATGGGCATGGGTGATGATCAGGTATTTGATGTCTTTGGGATCGAGCCCCAGCTTTTGCAGGCCACCTTCGATATAGCTTTTGGATTCGCGGTCGTTGTTGAGCGCATCGATAACGATCAGGCCCTCGGAGGTCTTGACGACCCAGCTTGTCACGCTGCGTGTGCCGACGAAATAGAGGTTCTCGAAGACCTTTGCCGGTTCGGCGGTCGAGGCGTTTTCAGGCCGCTCGGGGCGCTGCCGCTGCTGTGAGCCATTTGCGCGCTCGGCCGAAGGGGGGCGTTGACCCGCAGTCATCAACGGTTTGGATAGATCGCAGACATTGGCAAGTCCCGGATAGGCATCGCCCGCTTTCATCCCCTGTTGTGCAAGCGCTTCCGGTGTCTGGGCTGCAGCCATGGCCGGTAGCGGCGCCAGCAGGGCGATGAGGGAGAGTGCGATTTTCTTCATGTCAGTATCCTTGTCGACAAGGTGATGTCTGTTTTCCATCGGTGTTTTGATTTTATGGTCGAAGGTCTGAGACAAAAAGCTCGAACTTCGAGTTGATTTCATCTAAAAATCCGATGATGTTCAAATTGCCTTCCACCGAACTGGAGCAATGGGCGGTTCTGCGCGCGGCAGTGCAGGCCGGCAGTTTTGCCAAGGCGGCTCAACAGCTCAACCGCAGCCAGTCCTCCGTCAGTTATGCCATTGCCCGGCTGCAGGAGCGGTTGGGTGTGGACTTGCTGCGCCTTGACGGGCGCCGTGCAGTGCTGACACCGGCGGGCGAGCATCTGCTGGCGGAAGCCACGTCGCTGATCGAGGAAATGTCACGGCTGGAGGAGCGCGGACGCATGTTTGCCAGCGGACGCGAGGCGCGTGTGCGGCTGACCTATGACAGCATTGCCCCGCGCGCCATCATCTTCAAGGGCCTGTCGGCATTCCGCCAGACCGGTGCCTCCGCCGAGATCTTCGTGACGGAACAGGTCCGTCAGTCCCTCGAAGATATCGCGCCGGAGACCTATGATCTGGCGGTCACCTTCTGGGACAACCGGTCCCAATATGCCTTCTTTCTGCAAAATATCGAACTGGTTGCGGTTGCCCGCGCCGATCATCCGCTTCATGCCTACCGGATGCCGCTCACAGACACGCTGCTTTCACGCCACCCGATTGCCATCGTTGCCAATACGGGCGATGCGGCGTCGGGCTCGGCGTTCAAGGGTGAGCATGTCCATGTCAACACGCTGGAAGCGGCTCATGAGGCGGTGCGCAGCGGTCTTTGCCATGCACGGCTGCCGCGCCATCTGGTCGCCGACGATCTGGCGTCCGGGCGTCTTCGAGAGGTGGAGGTGGCAAACAGAACGCGCCTCGTGCCTCTGGTCCTGACCTTCGGCAACGAAAAGATGGCGGGGCCGATGACGCACCTGATCGCCCAGACCCTGAAGGCGGCCTTTGAGACCGCCTGACATGGCTCCTGACATTGGCCCCTGGACATGGTTGACGGTCAGTTCGACCTTGCGGATGCGGGTCCGGCAGATCCTGCCGCCGGTCCCCTGCCTGCTTACATAGCAGACAGGACTGATACTCAACCGCACCCCCCTATATCCGTTCGATGGCAGAAATGACGGCGGGACCGAATAAATACCATAAACTACCCCCTATGCATGGTCCTGGCTGGTGTTACTGCTGCGGCAAGGTCCGGCCGTGATAAGGGCGGTGGCAAATCCCGGCAGGCAGGGTTTGACAACAGGCGGGACGGTGGCGATGAGGCGGTTTGATTTTGCGATACGGCTTGTGGCGGCGTTTGCAGCGCTTGCCGTGCTGATCGTCGCGCAGGGGCTTTTGAACCGCCAGATCGCCACGGAAGCGCAGCAGCAGGTTGTGCGTGGACGGTTCGCCGGCGATCTTGTGTCCGGCCTGCTGGAATTGTCCGCCACCAAGCAGAGGCTGCGGGCTTGGTCGCTGCGCGCCCTGATCGGTGCCGAACATGAGCCGGGTGATGGAGAGATGCTGCGCGCGCAGATGGGCTCGACGCTCGAGCACCTCCAGAAGATAAATCGTCAATCCCGCGAGCTTGATGATCTCGCCGGTGCATCCACCGATGACGAGGATGATCTGGACGAGGTGCTGCACCTTCTTTCCGGCAGCGTCACGGCGCTGAAACCGGCCATCGAGGCGATCAATGCGCAAAGCGGCACGGGTGATGCCCGCAGCGCCTGGGCGTCCATCGAAACCGTGTTCGATAAGGGTGCCGGGCGCGACCTGCGCGAAGTGCTGAACGGCAGGATTGCGACGGAAACGGCGCAGCTGGCCATCAAACGGGCCGATGCCGATGCGGCGCTTCGACAGCTCAACCGCGTCTCCGCGGGTATGACGCTTTTCATCACCGTCACCGGCATGGCGCTGGCCTTCACCATTGCGCGCGCCATTCGTCGTCCGCTGCAGCAGATGGCGGAGGGCGCAAGGGCCTATGAACACGGCCGGCTCGACCATCGCATTCCCGTTTCGCGCGCCGACGAATTCGGCCGCTTTGCAGCCAGTATCAACCGCATGGCCCAGGAACTTTCGCTGCGGCGCGAGGAAGAGGCAAATCTGCGCACCCTTCTGGAACAACAGGTGCAGGAGAGGACATCGGCGCTGGAGGTTGCCTTGTCGCGCCTGCGCGCATCGGAGGGGCGCCGGCTGAGCCTGCTGGCCGATATCAGCCACGAACTGCGCACGCCCACGACAGCCATCCGCGGCGAGGCGGAGATCGCGCTGCGCGGCGATAAGGATCTGCAGGATTATCGCGCGTCGCTCACCCGCATCGGCCAGGCGGCAAGCCAGATGGGCAGCCTGATCGACGACCTTCTCATGATGTCACGCGGGGAAAACGAGGTATTGACGCTTGCAAAGGAGCCGATCGATATCGCAGGCCCGCTGGAGGAGGCGCTGCTCAGTGCAGCCGCCATGGCCAACCAGCGCAGCATTTCGATTTCGACAGAGATCGAGGACGTGGAAGCGATAGTGGCCGGGGACCCGATGCGCCTGCGCCAGGTGATCGCTCTCCTGCTCGACAATGCCATCCGTTATTCCCCCGAGGGCAGCCGGGTGGAGATCACCTCGGGCGTTGATGGCGTTCGTTGGCAGCTGACGATCCGCGACTGGGGAATCGGCATCGAGGCAGACGCGCTGCCGCATGTGTTCGAACGCGCCTTCCGGGGCGCCAATGCACGGCTGCACCGCCCGGATGGCACGGGACTGGGATTGGCCATCGCAAGCCAACTGGTCAACGCTCATGGCGGCTGGGTCACACTGGAGAGTGAGGGCGGCGCCAAGGGTACGACAGCTCGGCTCAGCCTGCCGTTGTTGACGGACCACCAGATCTTGCCGCCACAGACGACGGAGACAACGACGTGAATGTCCTGATTATCGAAGACGATCCGCGGGTTGCAGATTTTCTGGAGCGCGGGCTGAGGGCGGAAGGGTATGGCGTCACCGTCGCCCGCGATGGTCCTTCCGGAATAAAAGCGGCGCATGACCTGTGGCGGGACTGGCGCGAAACCGGTCAAAACGGCGCCATCCTGCTTGATCTCATGCTGCCGTTCATCAACGGTGCCGATGTCTGCCAGACCCTTCGGGCAAGCGGCATTTCCGCGCCGATCCTGATGCTGACGGCGCTTGGTTCCGTGGAGGACCGCATTTCCGGGCTGCGCATGGGCGCCGACGATTACCTGGTCAAGCCGTTTTCCTTCGAGGAATTGCTGGCGCGCATCGAGGCGCTCATGCGCCGCGCGCCAGACCTGCAGCCGGCGGGTGACAGATCGCTGCGCGTCGGCGCGCTGGAACTGGATCGGGCGTCCATGCAGGTGACCGTTTCCGGCCGCGAGATCGCCTTGACGGCAAAGGAACTGGCGCTTCTGGAACTGTTCATGTCCGCCCCCGGGCGCGTTCTGAGCCGGGAGCGGATTCTCTCCAATATCTGGGGGGCCGGCGAAGACCCCCTGACGAATGTCGTCGATGTCTATGTGCGCCGCCTGCGCGCCAAGATCGACGGCGCGCCGGAGGATCGTTCATGCATCACCACGGTCCGGGGGATCGGCTACCGGCTGGAACGGGGACCGTCCGTGTAGAGAAAACGGTGCACCGCACCGGCCTGCCCATCACGGCTTGGCCACATAGGGCAGCGAAGAGTGATGCTGGATGATGCGGATGGTGCCTTGTTCATCCTTCTTGAAGGTCCAGGACTTGTCGACCGTCGTCACCTCGCCGGCCTTGTTGGTGAAGGACACCTTGCCGAGCGTGGTGCCATATTCGCCATTGATCAGGATGGCGGCATTCTCGACCTTGACGCTCTGCCAGCCCTTGAGGGCAAAACCGGTGTCTTCAGGATATTTCGGATCCTGGCCAACGAAATAGGCAAGCGCGCCCTCACGATTGGTGCGGAAGGTCTGCGGTTCCTGCGTCAGCGTCGGCTTGAAGAGAACCGGACCCAGCTGGTAACCGTAAGCGGAATCGATGACCTTGGCGGCGAGATCACGGGCAGGCTTTGCGCCCTTTTCCGCATGCTCGCGCGAGATGGCAACCAGCGCCTCGCCCCAGGCTTTCTGGGCCTGCAGGACTTCTGCCTCGCTGATCGCGCCGTTGTGGACCTCGACGGCACTGGCGGCACCGGTGGTCAAAAGCAGAACGGTTCCCGTGATGGCAGTTGCCTTGGCTATCCAGCCCATATCTTATCTCCTGTTTTAAGGCTCTTTCGAGCGACAACAATAAGATCGGGATCCAGTCTGAAAGCCGCTTGTCGTTTTCATGAACAGATGATGGACAGCAGATTACAGCCGTCTGGATGTGCCGGAAACCATGTGCGCAAAAAGGACGAGCCCGATGCGATAGGCACCGGGCTCGTGGTCGAAGAGGGGCTTTTGGCAAGGCCGCGCGGTCAGGCGGGCCTTTCGCTGGCGCTTGGGCGCCATTTGATCAGGCGCTTTTCGACCACGTCGAGAATGCTGTCGATGATCAGGACGAAAATCGCCAGGATGAGGATACCGGCAAAAACGCCAACCGCATCGAAATTGCCTTCCGCCTGGGCGATCAGGTAACCGAGGCCGGCTGACGAGCCGAGATATTCCCCGATGATGGCGCCCACGACAGCAAATCCGACCGATGTGCGAAGGGAGGAGAGGATCCAGCTTGCCGCTGCCGGGAAATAGACGTGCCGCAGGAGATCGGAACGCTTTGCCCCGAGAATGCGGGCATTCGCCAGAACCACCGGATTGACTTCCCGCACACCCTGCATGGCATTGAAGAAGGTAACGAAGAACACCAGCGTCACCGCAAGCGCCACCTTCGACCAGAGGCCAAGGCCGAGCCAGAGAACGAAGATCGGCGCCAGTACCACGCGCGGAATGGCATTCAGCCCCTTGATGAAGGGATCGAGAATGCGCGAGGCGCTACGGCTGAGGCCGAGCCAGACGCCGGCAGCGACGCCAAGGCCCGTGCCGATGAGGTAGCCGAGAACCGTTTCCGTCAGCGTAATCGTCACATGGCGATAAAAGCCGGTATCCGTCACCCACCGGATCACCTGGTTGAAGATATCGACAGGTGCGGGGAAGAAGAAGACGTCGATGACACCGAGCGATGTGCCCAGCTGCCAGCCACCCAGGATGACGACCAGCAGACACAACTGGATCAGGCGTTCAGTCATGGCGTTCATAGCTTTTCTCCACTTCGCCGCGCAGCGACGCCCAGATGTTGCGGTACAGATCCATGAAGTGCGGATCGAGCTTGATTTCGGCCACATCGCGCGGGCGGGCGAGATCGACGGGAAAACTGTCGATCACGCGGCTGCGCGGGCCGGCGGCGAGCACCACGACGCGGTCGCCAAGTGCGATTGCTTCCTCAAGATCGTGCGTGATCATCACGACGGCCCGGCGTTCTTCCTGCCACAGGCGCAGAAGTTCGTTCTGCATCAGGTGGCGGGTGTGGATGTCGAGTGCCGAGAAGGGTTCATCCATCAGGATCACCTTCGGGCCGGTGATCAGCGCCTGCGCCATCTGCACGCGCTTGCGTTGGCCGCCGGACAGCTGATGCGGATAACGATGCTCAAAGCCTTTCAGGCCGACCTTCGCAAGCCAGTTCAGCGCGCTTTCTCGACGCTCGGCGGCGCCGACACCCTTGAACATCGGGCCAAGCTCGACATTTTCCAACGCGGTTTTCCACGGCAGGAGCGCATCCTGCTGGAACAGGTAGCCGATGTCGTTGTGAACGCCATTGACCGCTTTTCCGTCAATCGACACGGTGCCGTGCGAGGGTTTCAACAATCCGGCGATGGCGTTCAGGATCGTGCTCTTGCCACAGCCCGTCGGCCCGACGATGGCGAGGAACTCGCCATCCGCAACAGTCAGATTGACATTCTCCACGGCAACGAACGCACCGAACGACATGGTCACGGTGTCGATCGACACCATGGCCTTGTTGCGTGCGGTTGCCTCAGCTTCCGGCGCGGGTTTGACTACGGCCAATGACATTGCCTCCTCCTGTCAGTTCGCGACGTCGTGCGGCACCTTGCCGACGAAATCGTTGGTGTATGTCTTGGAAAGATCGATCTCCGTTGCCGCAACCTTCTCGTTGAAGCTTTTGAGGACGGCGAGCGGCGTCTTGATATCTTCCTGGTTGAACTTGCCATCGGTGGAGAAGATCGCCTTGGCGTTCTGTACCGCCTTCACATAGGTCTCGCGGTCGCCGGAGATGAACTCCTTGGGCAGCGTCTCGACGATCTCTTCGGCGGAATGGGAGTTCATCCACTTCAGCGCCTTGACGGTGGCGTTGGTGACTTTCTGAATGGTCTCGGGATTGCCGTCGATGTAGGACTGCGTGGCGTAGAGGACCGAGGTCGGGTAGATGCCGCCATAGATTTCCTTGGCGCCTTCGTCGCTGCGCGCATCGATGAGGATCTTGCCGACGCCCTTGGCCTCGATGAAGGTGGCCGCCGGGTCATAGTTGACGAGAAGATCGATCTTGCCCTGTTCCAGGGCCGCAACGGCTGCCGAGCCCGAGCCAACGCCGATCAGCGCGATATCGTCTGCCGCGAGCTTGTGACGCTGCAGGTAATAACGAACGAAGAAGTCCGACGAGGAGCCCGGCGCCGTGATGCCGATCTTTGCGCCCTTGATCGTCTCGGGCTTGGCGGGATCGAAGGTCGACTTGTTGCCACCGGCCAGAACGAGGCCTGAATTGCGCGCCATCATGACAAAACCGACGACCGCCTTGTTCTGCGACTGCATCTGGATCGTGTGATCGTAGAAGCCAACGGCAATGTCGGTCGAGCCAGCGACCAGCGCCTGAAGGGTTTTCGATCCGCCGGAGGCAAAATTCTCGACTGTGACGTCAAGGCCTTCCTTCTCATAGAGGCCGAGCCCCTGGGCAACCGGGAATGGCAGGTTGTTGAGGTTGTAGGATCCGACGCTGATACGAACCGGCTCAGCCATCGCTGCTCCGGCGAAAGCAACAGTTGCCGCCAAAGCGAGCATGAATTTACGCATTGTTTTTCCTCCGTTAAGTGGTGCCCTCCCGGCGACCACGTGATTTCAAGCCGCGCACACGAACTGGCTGGCCGGCTTTGCAAAGACATGTCCCTCGAAGAGACGGCGCGCGGTGCGCAGAATTCCGGCAATCACCTTTTCGTCGCGCTCCTGCAGCTTGACGTCGAGATGGCCGCTGGGATGTTCGATAGATAAAACGATCGGCGGCGTCCGAAGCCCGATAAGCCTGGATGCCACAGTATCGGCCGTGATGCAGGCTGTCGCAATTCCAACTGCACCGGTTGTCGCAAGGGAAGGGTGGCATTCATGCGGCATGAAATACCGCACATTGAGAGCGCCGCCCTTGCGGGCCTTGCTGATCAGCACCGGCTTCGGCGTAACCTGGTTGGTGACGTCGCCCATGCCCATGCGCCGGCCTGCCTCCAGCCGCAGGCTTTCCAGCCGTGCAAGCAGGGCCTTGTTGGCGTTGAGGTCCGTTGCGGTCTCGTATCCGCTCACCCCGAGCGCCTCGGCCTCAATCAGAACCATCGGCATGGCGCAGTCGATGCAGGTCACGGCAATGCCGTCGATCAGCTCGCAGGACTGGCCTGTGGGAAAGAGCTTGCCCGTCCGGGCGCCTGCCGCATCCATGAAAGTCAGCGCAATCGGTGCGGCCTTGCCCGGCACGCCGTCAATGCTGGCATCTCCGAGATAGGAAACCTTGCCATCGGGCGTCGGGACCTCGGCCTCGATCAGCTTGCCTGTATTGACGTTGTTGATGCGCACCAGCGTCGTTGGCCCTTGCGCCTGTATCAGCCCGGCTTCGATGGCAAAGGGGCCGACGGCTGCCAGCATGTTTCCGCAATTGGGCGCCGTATCGACCAGCTGCTGATCGATGCGCACCTGCGCGAAGAGATAGTCGATATCGGCGCCTGCAATCGTAGAGGGGCCGATGATCGCAACCTTGCTCGTGACCGGATTGCCACCGCCGATGCCATCGATCTGAAGCGGATGCCCTGACCCCATGACGGACAGCAGGATCTGGTCGCGCTCTCGAGGATCGACCGGCAGGTCGGACGCCAGAAAGAACGGGCCCTTTGATGTTCCGCCTCGCATCAGCACACAGGGAATAGACATCAGATCGTTCATGCTTGCGCTTTCGCCTCCACTCATGTGTAGTGGGTATCAATCAGTTGATTTGTTGCACTCTGTGGCAGATGGATTGATATGTGAAATGCGAAGATTCGGAGTATTGATGCGATATGAGCATTAATTGTGAGATTCTGGACCTGCGGGCATTTCTCGCGATTGTTGAGCTGGAAACGTTCCACCGGGCGGCCGACATCCTCAACATGTCCCAGCCGGCGCTCAGCCGGCGCATCCAGAAACTCGAGCTTGCCATCGGGGCGCCGCTGCTGGAGCGCACGACGCGGCACGTGTCGCTGACGGCACTGGGCGCGGAATTGATACCGCTGGTGCGGCGCATGCTGGAGGAATTCGACGGATCGCTGTTTGCAGTGCGCGATCCGGCGGTCCAGCGCGGCGGGCTGGTGACGATTGCCTGCCTGCCGACGGCCGCCTTCTATTTCCTGCCCACGGTCATCCGTCAGTTCAACGTTGAATACCCCAACATCCGTTTCCGCATCCTCGATCTGCCCGCCACGGACGGATTGCAGGCGGTTTCACGCGGGGAGGTGGAGTTCGGCATCAACATCATGGGAACGGCGGATCCGGACCTGATCTTTGACCGGCTCGTGGAAGACCCCTTCGTCCTGGCCGCCCGCAAGGATCATCCGCTGGCGGAAAAGGCCGAGGTGGGCTGGGAGGATCTGGCGCCGTACCATCTGATCACCGTGCATCGCTCCAGCGGTAACCGCACCCTGCTGGACGGTGCGCTGGCGAAATCCAACATCAGGCTGCGGTGGTTTTACGAGGTGACGCATCTCTCCACCTCGCTCGGTCTGGTGGAGGCGGGATTGGGGATCTCGGTCCTGCCGCAGATGGCAACACCGCAGGGCGAACATCCTTTCCTGATCACGCGGCCCATTCGAAACCCCGAGATCTCAAGAACGATCGGCGTGGTCCGGCGAAGGGGAGGGACGCTGTCACCGGCAGCGGAGCGGTTCCTCGCGATGCTGATCGGCACCTGGGGCAGTGCCTGAAACGCGCCAATTGCGTTCCATGCAATTTTTAACGGTTCTAAAACATCCCCGTTGAAGCCTGCCAAGTGGGACCCTATTAGCTGACTTAATTAGTCAACATTATGGGATGGTGCGGATGACGAGGCCGATTTCAGGACATGCCGGGCGGCGGACGGGGCGTTGCTCGGGTCGAGGTGTCGGGCGCGCTTCGGTGGTTTTAAGTGCGGTCCTTTCGCTCGCGTCAACCGCCGCGCAGGCCCAGGAGCAGGGCACTGGCGAGGAAGACGGGATTGTGCTGGACAAGGTTCTCATCCTCTCGGCCGAACAGCAGTTGAAGCAGATGCCCGGCGTGTCAACGATCACGGCAAGCGACCTGGAGCAGCGGCCCGTGACCAACGACATCTCGGAAATCATCCGACGGATGCCCGGCGCCAACCTGACCGGCACCAGCGCATCCGGGCAGCGCGGCAACCAGCGCCAGATTGACCTGCGCGGCATGGGGCCGGAAAACACACTGATCCTGATCGACGGCAAGCCGGTGCTGTCGCGCAACTCGGTGCGCATGGGGCGCGGCGGGGAGCGGGATTCGCGCGGTGACAGCAACTGGGTTCCGGCGGAAGCCATAGAGCGCATCGAGGTCATCCGCGGACCGGCCGCAGCCCGCTACGGGTCGGGTGCTGCCGGCGGTGTCGTCAACATTATCACGAAGAAGCCGGAGACGCTTTCTGGCTCCGCCTCAACCTACGTGAACGTTCCGCAGGACTCCAAGGAAGGCCATACCGTTCGCGGCAACTTCCTGGTGGGCGGACCCATCAACGAAACGACCTCCTTCCGTCTGATGGGCAACTACAGCCGAACCCAGAACGACGCTGCCGACATCAATGCCGCAGCTTCCGCTGCAGCACAGGCAAATCCGCCGGCAGGACGCGAGGGCGTCGTCAACCGGGACATTCGCGGTGTCCTCACCTTCGAACCGACCGATGACCACGCCATCGACATCGAGGCTGCCTATAGCCGCCAGGGCAACCTGTTTGCGGGAGATTCGCAGAACGCTGCAACCGGTGCGAATGCGGCCCGTCTGTCCTCGCTGGTGGGGGAGGAAACCAACAGCCTGGAACGCGGGTCGCTTGCGGCCACCCATCGCGGCACCTACGATTTCGGCGAATCGACCAGCTACATCCAGTGGGAGCGCACGCGCAACACCCGCCTTGCGGAAACGCTGGCCGGCGGCAGCGAGGGCTCAATTTCCGGTGACCTCACCAATAGCACTATTGATCTCGACACGTTGACGGCCAAAAGCGAATGGATCCTGCCGCTCGAGACCCTCTTCGAGCAGAAGCTGACGATCGGCACGGAGTATCGCGGCGAATGGATGCATGATCCGGTCTCTGCGGCTCAGCCAGGCTCCAGCAGCGTTTCCTATCCCACAATTCCGGCCATCCCCCGCAACCTCGACCCCGACAGCAGCGACTGGTTGATCGGCCTTTATGCCGAAGACAACATTTCCGTTACCGACGACTTCACGCTGACGCCTGGACTTCGTCTCGATCAGCATAGCGCTTTCGGCTCGAACTTAAGCCCAAGCCTCAACGCATCCTACACCGTCACAGAGAACATTACCCTGAAGGCCGGCATCGCAAGGGCCTTCAAGGCGCCGAACCTCTTTCAGCAGAACCCCGAATATATCCTGTTTTCAAACGGCAATGGTTGCGCCGTGAGAACCACCGGCGGCTGCTACATCATCGGCAACGAAAACCTCGAGCCGGAAACCAGCATCAACAAGGAGATTGGTATCTCCTACAACGACGACCTCGGCTGGAATGCGGGTCTCACCTATTTTCATAACGATTACCGCAACCGGATTTCGCCCTCGACCATCGCCGTCGCAGGCATGAGCACCGCGACCGTCAACGTCTACCAGTGGGATAACGTGCCCGAGGCCGTCGTCTCCGGCCTGGAAGGCAATGTGTCCGTGCCCCTGCATGAACAGCTGACCTGGGCGACGAACTTCACCTATATGATCCAGTCGGAAAACAAGAGCGACGGCCAGCCGCTGTCGCTGGTGCCGGACTATACGATCAACACGTCGCTCGAATGGAAAGCGCGCGAGGATGTCACGCTGATCCTGTCTGCCACCCATTACGGTGAAACGCAGTCGCCCACCTCACGATCCTTCAATGGTTCCGTGGTCGACAACCCGGAACCCCGCAAGCCCTATACGCTGGTCAATCTTGGCGCTTCCTACGAGATAAACGAGACCTATCGTATGACGGCTGGCATAAACAACGTCTTCGATGAGCGCGTCTATCGCGAAGGCAGCGGCAATAATGCAGGGGCAAACACCTACAACGAGCCCGGCCGCTCCTTCTACGTCTCGCTTGCTGCCCGTTTTTGATTGCAGCGCCGACCCCGGCACTCCTCCCTGGCGCTCGCTCCGCATAGGCGGAAAACGGTACCGTTGCGGCGTGACCTGAAGGTCAGCCGTGGCGGTCGCGTTTCTGCCAGAGGTGAACCGCATGCTCCAGTGCGGACTCGAAGGACAAGGCCCGGTCCTTTGCCAGGCAGAGCAGGGCGGCAGCTGCGGTTTTGACAATCGTTGCCTCGGCATATTCGTCGCGGGCAGCACCGGTCCACACGGCTCGCCAGTATTCCCGCTGCGACAGGATCGGCGGTGTCGCAATCTGGCTGACGTCGCGCTGGGCCGGGACAATCACATCCTCGGACTGGCCCTCTACGATGCGATAGAGCGGCGTCGCCTTCAGCGGGGTGAACTGTGCAAAATCGCGCACCGATCCCAGGATCGTCACATCCTTTTCTCCGAGTTGCCGTGCGACATCTCGATAAAGATCCCGTCGCGACATCTGGGCAGCACCCAGGACGATGCAGGGTGCTGCCATCGGGTTGACGAGGTGGGGCAAGGCATGAACCGGTGTGCGCGTTTCAAACAGCGGATAAAGGCCAAGCAGGCTCTGCACCTGCGGCACGAGGGCCCCGATCGGCACATAGGCCAGGTTGGTTTGCGAAAGCGCCTGCGCCGCCTCGGTCACCGAAAGGCAGACCCGGATACCGGCATCGGCGGCGGCAAGCTCCAGCTTGCCGCTTTCCTCGCCATTGCCGAAAAAGCCGTGGATCAGCACCTTGTACCCGCCGGAGGCGACGAGCCGTGCGGCGTGAATGAACCAGGGGGGATGACGCCAGCTCGCCGACACATAGGCCGGCCAGTCAAGATCGGGACGCCCGAGTGCGTCCGGCACCGGCGGGATACGGCCCCGGATCGCCTGCACGAAACCTGCAAGCTCTGCCGTCGTGACGCCGCGATATTGCATCGTCATCAACAGCGCGCCGACCTGGACGCGATCTGCCTCGCCGCTGAGGACGATGGTGAAGGCATCGCGGGCCTCCTCTGTCGTCATTGGACGGCTCTTGCCGGGGCCCGGCGACGTGATCGCGATATATTTTGCCAGCCGGCGTTGCGGCGCGGCGTTGTCACCGATGGAGGCGATCCTTCTGGCAAGGATTGCCGGTGTCGGCGAAGCGTCGAGCCGGTCACTGCGGGTGGCCGCGAGCGGCGCCATGGGCATCAGTGTCCTGCCCGTCCAGCCGTCTCCCAGGGTCCCGGCACTGGCGGTAAGGGCCGCCCCATCCTTCAGCATCAGCGCTTCCGTTTCCGTCACCAGGGTGCGGACGCGCTGGCGGATGGACTCGGCAAACGGCGTCGGCGACATGCCGCGGCCGGTGCGGATGAAGATGCGGTCGCCGTAGATTTCCCGCAACTCGCCTAGCATCCGGCTCATCGAGGATGTCTGGAGGCCCAGTGTCGCAGCAGCGCGGCTGACGCTTGCTTCTCGCAGCAGCGCATCCAGCGCCACCAGGAGGCGCAGTTGCTGAAAGCGCACGGCCTCGTCCCTCGTCGCGCTGGTTACTGGGGCACCTTCTTCCTTCGCCACCGTTATCTCTCCCGAAGCCTTTTGCGCATGGAGCAAATTAGAAGGAGTCAAAAACTTCTTCATTGACCTGATGCTGCCCAGTTACATATCTGACCGCAAAACTCAACTTATGCTTTGTCGTGTCGGCCGTTCGCGCCTGCGATCGAGGCGGCAAAGGGGGCACATCATGCGGCATCACAGGTATTTCTCCATCGCGGCACTCGCGGGCGCTTTCCTTGCGACCGTCGGGCCAGCGCCGACAATGGCCGAACCGCTGAAGATCACCCATGCGCAGGGCGTAACGGAGCTTGCCGTGCCGCCGAAAACGGTGCTGACCTTCGATCTCTCGGCGCTCGATACGCTTGCCGCACTCGGCGTCGATGTGGCCGGCGTGCCTGAGGCCAACCTGCCGAAATCACTGTCGCAGTTTAAGGACAAGCCAAAGATCGGCTCTCTCTTCGAGCCGGATTATGAAGCGGTCGGTGCCATGCAGCCGGATCTCGTCATCGTGGCCGGACGGGCGGCGCCGAAATATGCGGAACTCGCTGCCATCGCGCCGACGATTGATCTGACCACCGATCCCAAGTCCTTCATGAAAAGTGCTGTGGGCAATGTCCGCAAGCTTGGAGAGATTTTCGGCAAGCAGGCCGAGGCGGAAGCAGCACTGGCCCGCCTGGAATCCTCGACTTCTGCCCTGCGCACTGAGGCGTTATCTTCGGGCAAGGCGATGCTGGTGCTGACGACAGGTGGCAAGATGAGCACCTATGGTCGCGGTTCCCGCTTCGGCGTGCTGTTTACCGATTACGGTTTCCAGCCGGCCGATGACCAGATTGCTGCCGGCAACCATGGTCAGCCGGTCTCCTTCGAATATATTCTTGAGAAGAACCCCGATTGGCTTTTTGTCATCGACCGCGACGGCGCCATCGGCGAGCAGGGGGCTTCGGCTTCCAAGCTTCTCGACAACGACATCGTTCGCCAGACGGCGGCCTGGCAGAAAGGTCATGTCGTTTACCTCGACGCCGCATCCTGGTATCTCGTCGGTGCCGGAATGACCTCGCTCCAGTCGTCGGTGGATCAGATCACAGCGGCGCTTGCCCGGAAATGAAATCCTGCCCAGGCCGGAGGGTTCGCCCGAACGGCTTTGCCGAACCGCCTTCAGAACGGACGTCTTCGTGTTGCCACGCCTGACCGCGATCCTTGTGCTAATGGGCATCCTGATTGGCGTGCTGGGGGTGGTGAGCCTCTTTGTCGGCGTCAGCGCCATTTCGCCTCTGGCAATTCTCCGTGGCGACATCAGCGAGGCCCAGTGGCTGGTGCTGAGCGCCGGCCGCCTGCCGCGCACGCTCGCACTCGTCTTTGCCGGGTCGAGCATGGCGGTGGCCGGCACCATCATGCAGATGCTGGCCCGCAACCGCTTTGTTGAGCCATCTACCGTGGGAACGGTGGAATCGGCAGCCCTTGGCATGCTGGTCGTCCTGCTGGTTGCGCCGGACATGCCTGTTCTGGGCAAGATGCTGGTTGCGGCGGGCTTTTCGCTTGCCGGCACGACGATATTCCTGCTCATCCTCAGTCAGATTCCGCTGCGTTCGGTTCTGATGGTGCCGCTGGTCGGCATCATGCTCGGCGGTGTCATCAGCGCGGTCACGGCTTTCTTCGCCTATGGCTTCGACATGATGCAGAGCATGGGGGCCTGGGTGAGCGGCGACTTTTCCACCATTCTGCGGGGACGCTACGAAACGCTCTGGGTCGCGCTTGGACTGGCTGTTATGGCCTATGTCGCTGCCGACCGCTTCACACTTGCCGGCATGGGGGAAGCCTTTGCCCAGAATGTCGGGCTGAACTACCGGCGTGTGCTGGCGCTTGGACTGGTGATCGTCTCGCTGGTCACGGCATCGGTTGTTGTCACCGCGGGCATGGTGCCGTTCGTCGGTCTCATCGTCCCCAATCTGGTGAGCATGGCGATGGGAGATAATCTGCGGCGCAGCCTTCCCGTCACGGCGCTTGCCGGTGCCGGTCTCGTGCTTGCCTGCGACATATTCGGCCGGATGATCATTGCGCCCTATGAAGTGCCTGTCGGCACCGTGCTCGGCATCCTCGGCAGCATCGTCTTTCTGACTATGGTCTTGAGAAAGAACGCCCGTGTCGCCTGACCAGAGACTGCGATCCACCCGGTTCATTCTCGGCCTGCTGCTGGCCGCAGCGCTGGCGGGCTGCCTTGTTTTTCTCACCTATGGTGCTCGCGGCAACTGGTCCTTCATCCTGACGTTTCGCGGCACGAAGCTTTTGGCGCTCGCTTTGGTCGCTTATGCTGTCGCCGTTTCGACTGTCATCTTCCAGTCGATTACCAACAACCGCATCCTGACGCCGTCGATCATGGGCTTCGATGCTCTCTTCGGTTTCCTCCAGACGCTGCTTGTCTTCCTGCTCGGCGCCAATGTGGTCGCCGGCATCGATGCGCGTCTCATGTTTGCCGTCGAGGTATCGGTCATGGTCGGCTTCTCGCTGCTGCTGTTTCGTTTCCTGTTCTCCGACAGGCTGCGCAGCCTGCATCTTTTGCTGCTGGTCGGCATATTCTTCGGCATCCTCTTTCGCAGCGCTGCCGGCTTCCTGCAAAGGATCATCGACCCCAACGATTTCGTCGTGCTCCAGGACAGGCTGTTTGCCAGTTTCAACACGATCGATCCAACGCTTCTCGGCATATCCTCAGGTCTTATCCTGGCGGCGAGTCTCTTTGCCCTTCCACTTCTGCATCGGCTGGATGTCATGGCGCTGGGGCGCGAGGCCGCGATTTCGCTCGGCGTCGATCACCGGCGAACATCGATCCTGATGCTGTCGCTCTGCGTGGTGCTGGTCTCCGTTTCCACAGCGCTGGTCGGCCCCGTCACCTTTTTTGGGCTGCTGGTGGCAAACCTCGCCTATCTGCTGATGCCAGTCGCGACCCATCGGCATGTGCTGCCGGCAGCTGTTCTCATTGCCTTCACCGCGCTCGTGTTCGGACAGACAATCCTGGAGCGCGCGCTCGGTTACAATACCGCGCTTGCCATCGTGATCGAATTCGCGGGCGGGCTGTTCTTTATCCTCTATCTGATCAAGGGGCGTGCGCGATGATCGAGATCGTCAGTCTCAGCAAGGCCTATGGCACCAGCACGGTTCTGGACGATGTCAGCCTGACGCTGGCCAAAGGCGGGTTGACGGCGATCATCGGGCCGAACGGCGCTGGCAAGTCCACCCTCCTGTCGATCATCGCGCGCCTGATGCTTCCGGACGCCGGCACGGTTCATCTCGACGGGCTTGATGTCTTCCAGACGAGAGGCGAGATGCTCGCAAGGCGGCTCTCGATCCTCAGGCAGGACAACCACATGGCCGCGCGGCTCACCGTCAGCGATCTTGTCGCCTTCGGTCGTTACCCCTATTCCAAGGGACGGCTGACAATCGCAGACAAGACAAAGATCGACGAAGCACTGGACTATCTGAAGCTCCGCCCCCTAGCCGATCGTTATCTCGACGAGCTATCGGGCGGTCAGCGACAGCGCGCCTTCGTCGCCATGATCCTGTGTCAGGACACCGATTACATGCTGTTCGACGAGCCGCTCAACAACCTCGATATACCTCACGGCGTCGCCATGATGTCGCTGCTGAAACAAGCCAGCCGGGATCTGGGCAAAACGGTCGTCGTTGTCCTTCACGACATCAATTTCGCATCCTGTTATGCCGATCACATCGTTGCCATGCGTGACGGCCGTGTCTTCCGGCAGGGGAGCGTGAACGACATTATTGAGGCCGAAACGCTGGGTGAAATCTACCAGAGCCCGTTCAAGGTGCACGATCTGGATGGGCAGCGGATCGCGACATTCTACTAGGATGCGGACTCATTAGCTGATGCGATCCATATCCTTGTAGCTGCAAGCTTGATGGCTGCGAGATAGTTGTCGGCGCGTCGGTCGTATCGGGTTGCCAAGCCCCGCATCTGTTTG